>CAZAKN010000004.1:0-3522 GCA_964486065.1 uncultured Gammaproteobacteria bacterium
ACGCAAAACACCTCTTAGCTGTCACCCCGTGCCGTAAGAGCCGGGGTCTCCAAAACCCGTATCCCTGCGAGTTGTCTTTGGAGATTCCCGTTTCGGAGAACGGGATGACATCCCTGTTAGGGATGTTGATAAGAAGCAGGGAGTTGATGTTTCACTCGCTGATAAGACTAAAATCTAAATAAATGCAAATTAAAAATCAATAATTAATTTTATAAAAACAAAAAACCGCTCGCAAAAATTTTCGCAAGCGGTGATTAAAACAATGATTGTTGTCCTTCTCGTAGCAATTTATCAAGGCATTCCACGCAACCTCGCGAGAAACTCGTAATGGCGAGAAAGTCGGTTTTTTCTTGTAGTTCATCCGAAGCATTGCTCACAGCGAAATGTTCAATGTTTTCATAATCGCCCAAGAAATCACTCATTTCGTTGCCGATCATGATGATTCGCGGTAGAACTTTTTCTCCCGCTTCTTTTCGGGTGAACATCTTATTTAGCGTGGGGACGGCTCGTGATTTGGCGGCATTGGCGTGATGGATGATACAGATTCCGTAGGAGTGATTGGCATCCACTTGAAAAAGTTCCGGATTGTCCAGCAGGGGGAGATAAGCTCGGAATTTTTTCAAAAGCTTATTGAGCAATTCCGTATTGTTGGAGCGCATCTTGTGATGAATCCTGAAACAGTAAAAGCACATACTGTATTCCCGAGCGGTATCCAGCAACACCAAGTCGTCAATCTCGCGATCCATTTGGCACAATGATTTGCGCAAATCATCCAATAGCATACCGGTATTGCCGGCGTGGATCAGCATATCGGTTTCACGACTTTCTTCCAGGAGAAGTAAAGGAATCTTGTTCACCACTTCGGACATGCGAGTGGCCTCTTCTTGTTTGGCATTCACCGGATAATGCTTGAAGTTCACTTTTTGCAAGACATGAACACAGCTACCCAGCTCGGAGATGATCGGACCGCGCATACCAAGTTCTCGGTAAAGTGGCAGTAGCCGTTTGAACGGCGTGTCCGAATTCAAGCCGACCAGCCAACCGTTGTTCTGCAAAGTCAGTATTTGACTTTTCAGATTTTGCTTTTCCGTGATGGCGCCACTTTGATCTTTCAGTGTTTCATCCAGATCAAAGAGTATCAGTTGTTTTCGCATTGTTTGCTCCTTGATAAAAGTCAAAGTACATTAAGCAAGTTTAGCTTTTTTTATAATTTTTGTCAAAAATAATTCAACAAATATTTCTTCTAAATTTAGCAGTAAAACATGTTTTATGAAACAAGATGACAAAAGTGGAAAACATTTTACTGGGATTTTGTAAATTAAAAATATACGATAAAAGCGGGAAAGAAGAGCGAACTTTTACAACCTACTTAAAGGAGTATGCCTATGAATGATTAGTTGGTCTTGGTTTCTCGTTTCTAATTCTTAACCGCTAAAAAGGAGGAAAACCTATGAAACTATTCAAGTATTACGCACCGCTGATCGGTCTGATGTTGATTTTGGCGGGCTGTGATTCACGGCAGAGCAAAGTTTTGCCGGAAGATCAAAGCAAAGAAGTCTGGCCACACCGCGTGAACGACGGTTTCGTGGATACAGAGACTTGGTTAGTCCACCAAGAAAACGGATTGACCGTGCATTATCCGATTGATTGGCAAGTCAAGTTGGAAAACCGCTTGACCGCCGAGAAACTGCCATATACGGCTTTGACCGTGAAAAGCACGGACAAGCAACCTGTGGTGGGAGCCTTGGCGCCGGACGACTATCGCAAGGATGACGGTTCCGTTAACACGGATAAATACGCGGAAAAATTCGCGGTTTTCACGGTGGATGTTTACGACCTGCCGAATGTCAGCTGGCATGACTTTTACCAAGCTGTTTTCGGTGACTCGGTTACCTCTTGGCAAGTCCAAGATATTCCCGAGCTGGGCGTGCAACACAGTGTGCCTCAAACTCTGGCTGGCGTGTATTCGGGAGACTTGCGTTTCCAAATTTACGCCTCCGGTCGTTACTATGATGTGGCGGTTTACGCCAAAGGCGTTGATCATGACAAAACCATGGATCTGTTCAATGTGTTCATGAACCTGTTCATCAAGGACCTGGAAGGTTAAAAGGAGTAAGCTATGTTGTTCAGAGTAATGCTTTTTATCATCGTGACGACGCTTCTTCGGCTGAGCCCCGCGCTAGCGGAAACCATTCAAGTGCAAGATGTTCCCTTCAAGTCGCAATCACCGCCGGGAGACTGGTCGCACAACTACAACTGCGGACCAACGTCGGCGACCATGTTGGCGCATCATGCTTTGGGGCATGGCGTGTCCGAGCAGGATTTGAAAGAAACGCTGGATTGGCTTTACGACAAGGGCGTGATCTCACCGCAAACCGCTTCCGGAGCTGAATATTATGACGGCAATCTGACTTCCATGAGTGATCTCAGGTATTTGCTAGAGCATTATTTCGGCTTGAAGGAGCAAGAGAAGTGGAACAGCTCGGATCTGGCCAAAGTCAGAACTCATTTGCGCGCCGATCGACCTGTGTTGGTGGCGGTGAATGTTCGCATGGATGCTTCCAGGCTGGGGCATTTCATGGTGGTGGTCGGGATGACTGACACGGAAGTGATCGTGCATGATCCCGGCCGGACCGCCGGCGAGAACAACCGTTACGCTTTGTCGCAATTCCAATCGTCTTGGAGCACTTCCGGTTACGCCTCTCTGGTGGTGAAAACCGATGAGCCGGAGCAAATCGCGCCGATCGTGGCTTCCGGAACTTGGCATCCGGACGGTAGCTTGATCCAAGTGGAAGGCGATAATCGCGTTTACTTGATTGACGGCGGTCGTAAGATACATATCCGCGACGAACAGGTTTTCAACGGACACCATTTCAGCTGGGACGGAATCGTCTTGGTAACGCGAGAAGAAGCGGACTGCTTTGAAGACGGTGAAGAGCTGGATTGGTATCCTTCGCGACGCGTTTTGGAGCATCAGGGTCAATTGGTTTTGGTGGAAGGTAGCGTTGAACAAGGAAGTTGCGCTTTCTATCCTTTTACCAATCGTTTGGCTTATGAAACTTGGAACATTACCGCGCCGGTGGAAACCATTGATTCGGCGGAGTTTGATCGCGTGTTTGATACTTGCGCTTATGGTGGCGGTTTGTTTATCCGCGCCGGCACTTTGTTAAAACCTCGGTTTGCCGTACCGCCTTTTGGTCAAGGAGTGATCTTTGTCGCGGTCAACGGTGGAGTTTTGCGAGCTTTGGCTTCGTGGGAGGTGTTCCAAACTTTGGCATATAACTCGCGACAAATCGTGGAAGTAACGGATGAAGTGGCCTTGGAGCAAGCCTTTCGCGAGTTTTCCGGCGACATTACCATGTCACTTGTTCAGCAATGCTTGTCTGAGCAAGAGCCGGAACTTATTGACCAAGACAATGACGGTTATGATGAAAATTCCGATTGTAATGACTTAAACGCTTCGGTAAATCCCGGCGCGCGAGAAGTCTGCGACGGGATTGACAATAACTGCGACGGAGCGGT
>CAZAKN010000004.1:3622-96115 GCA_964486065.1 uncultured Gammaproteobacteria bacterium
TGATGAAGGCGATCTGTGTGAAGCGGGCTTCGTCTGCGAACAAGGTTCGTGCGTGGTTGAAAGCGAAGAACCGCGTGATCAAGACATGGACGGTTATGATGAAACTGAAGACTGCGATGACTTGAACATCAACATCAACCCCGGAGAATGGGAGGTCTGCGACGGGATTGACAATAACTGCGACGGAGCGGTTGATGAAGGCGATCTGTGTGAAGCGGGCTTCGTCTGCGAACAAGGTTCGTGCGTGATTGAAAGCGAAGAACCGCCCGATTACTCGGAGATATCCTGCACCGTGACTTGTCCCGACAACATGAACGCCTACATTTGGTATGGTGAAACCGATGTCAGCGGTTATGAACAAGTAACCATGACCACCACTCAAGAGGAAATCTGTCTGCGGGGTCATCCGTGGATTGATTACAACTGTGCCTGCCTGATCCCATACGAATGGTATTGCTTTGATCCGGAACCGGCGGAGATTGAATGCAATGTGCCGTTCACGCGTTATGATCAGGGTTTTATTGATTATCGCGGGGAAGGAGAAGTTTGGTTCAATGAGTTGATCTGCCGGTAGAACTCAGCCCGCCTTGCCGAGCAAGGCGGGTCTTTTTTTACAAACAAAAACTCCCGCTTCGCGGGAATTTTTTATAAGGAGTTACTTATTTTTTCGGCTCCACATGAACAAAAGTTCTTTTTTTCAATTTGCCGGTAAAACAGCGAACCTTTTTGGCGGCGAATTTGACTACACCGTCAATCGTCGCGAACAAAGTATCATCTTTGCCTTGCATTACATTTTCGCCGGCGTGGAATTTGGTGCCTCTCTGTCGGACCAAGATATTGCCGGCTTTGATGGCTTGTCCGCCATAGCGTTTCACTCCCAGCCTTTGGGCGTTTGAATCTCTGAGGTTGGAGGTACTACCGCCCGCTTTCTTATGTGCCATATGAATTATGCTTAAAATTTAGAAATTATTTCCTTAGTATTCTACTGCAATTTTCGTATTCTGTCAACACCTTTTATCAACTTGTCGCTGATTGTGAAAAACCGTGTTTTTCGCTAAAATATAGATATGAAAAATATAATTTTACTTATTTTAATTTTGTTTTTGACCGCTTGCGCGGGGCCGACACAGAACGTCCGAGTTTCCGAATCTTTGCTACAAGATGAATCTTCGCTTGCTCGGGAGGTATCGCTTGATCAGTTTGAAAAAGATGACTTAGCGACTTCAAGTTCAGACAAAAACGAGAATGAAGCGCCTGATTTAAGGGAGTTGGAAATTCCTTCCAAAGTGAATTGGGCGGTGCCTTTTCAGTCGCAAGCCCCTTTGGGAGACTGGAGTTTACCATATCAGGAAGCTTGTGAAGAAGCGTCCATGATTCAGGCTTCGGCATATTTCAATGAACAAGAATTGACCGCCGAAACGATGAAAAGCTTGATCCGAGATTTGGTGGATTGGCAGGATGATCGTTTCGGCGGATATTATGATTCTTCTTTGCGTGAAGTTAAAATCATGGCGGAAGAATATTTCGCTTTGCGCGCCGAGATTGGCCATGATTTGACGCAAGCCAATTTACAGTATTTGTTATCGCGAAGAAAATTGATTTTATTTCCCGTGGCCGGTCGCTTGTTGAACAATCCGTATTTCAGTGGTGATGGACCGATATTTCATTATATTGTTTTGCGTGGTTACAAAGGGGACATATTTATCACCAATGATGTGGGGACAAGAAGAGGGGAGGCTTATGAATATGATTGGAGCGTTTTGCGTGACGCCAATCATGATTTGCCCGTTATTGACGGGGAAGTGTATCGGCCATATGTTTCCGGCGAAAATGAATCTCTGCAAGCGGAGAGAATTAAATCCGGAGAAAAGGGTTTTTTGATAATTGACAAATGATTTTCAAGTGATATACTTAATACATACTAATAAGGTTGGTATTATATGAAATTTTCCACTCGCGTTGAATATGGATTGCGAGCCTTAAGCTACTTGGACATGAAACGACAAGAAGCCAAATCTTTGCGATCTATCGCTCGCGCGGAAAAATTGTCATTACCGTATTTGGAAAGAATTTTCAGTCGCTTGAAAGAGCACGGACTGGTTTACGCGGTCAAAGGTAAGAGCGGTGGTTATTTATTGTCCGACAAACCGAGCGTAATTTCCGTTTCGCAAGTAGTGGAAGCACTGGATGGAGCGATAAATCCTTATCAATGCGCTCGAGGCGGAGCTTTTTGCCAAAAAGGTTGCACGGTTAGCGCGGTTTGGAAAAAAATTTATCCGCCAATGGAGAATACTTTGCGAAACATTAAATTGTCACAAATTTTAAAAAAATAATTATGAAATATTCTCAAGAATTGATGGAGCATTTTAAAAACCCGCACAATCAAGGCGTCTTGAAAGACGCTGACGCGGTGGGAGAAGTCGGGAACATAAAATGCGGTGATATCATGAAAATATACATTAAAGTGGGGAAAAATAAGCAAGGTGAAAAAATTATTGATGATATTAAATTTGAAACTTTGGGTTGCGCCGCGGCGATCGCGGCCACTTCGGTTCTCACTGATTTGGCCAAAGGCAAAACTTTCACCGAGGCTCTGGCGATCACCAAACAAGATATCGTTTCTCGGCTCGGTGATGTGCCGACCGTAAAAATTCACTGTTCGGTTTTGGCGGAAGAAGGTTTAAAAAAGGCCATTAAACAATATCAAGAAAATAATTGATAATTATTTATATTATGAAAAAACAAGTTGAACAAGCGATTGAAAAAATTCGTCCGGCGTTACAAGCCGATGGCGGAGATATTAAATTGATTGAAGTTACGGAAGATGGCGTGGTTAAAGTTGAATTGACCGGCGCTTGCCACGGTTGTCCCATGGCGCAATTAACTTTACAAGGTTTGGTGGAAAAAGAAATTAAAAAAGCCGTGCCGGAAATCAAAGAAGTCGTTGGCATATAATATCAATAAATGAACACGGATAATCTTCCGTGCGAAATGATAAAGTTATGTATTATTTTGATAATTCCGCCACCACGCGAGTTGATGAGCGCGTTTTGGCGGTCATGCTACCATATTTAAAAAATGAATACGGCAATGCCGGTTCAATTCATTCCCTGGGCCAAGTGGCTCAGGATGTTTTGGATTCAGCCAGAAATTCCATTGCGCGTCATTTAAATTGCGCGAGTGAAGAAATTTATTTCACTTCCGGAGCCACGGAAAGCAATAATTTGGTTTTACGAGGAGTCGTCGCGAAATTTTTTGCACAGAAAAAACCGATCCATATTATCACTTCCGCGGTTGAACATCCTTCTGTCGCTCGTGTTTGCCAAGACTTGGCCAAGCATGAATTGATTGAAGTTGATTATTGCCCGGTTGATGAGTATGGAATAGTGAAAATTGATAAACTTGAAAAATTGATCAGAGAAAATACGGTTTTGGTTTCTATTATGTACGCCAACAATGAAGTTGGAGCGGTTCAGCCGATCAGTGAAATCGCTACTTTATTGCGAAAACATAAACAAAGCAGAGATTTGCCTTTGTATTTTCATACTGACGCGGTGCAAGCCATGAATTATTTGTCCGTGGATGTGCCGGATCTGGGCGTGGATTTTTTAACTTTTTCCGGACATAAAATATATGCTCAAAAAGGGATTGGTGTTCTTTTCATGAGAAAAGATTGTAAGATTAAACCTTTGTTCAGCGGGGGGCATCAGGAAAATTCTTTGCGTCCCGGCACGGAAAATATTCCGGCTATCGCCGGTTTGGCCAAGGCCGTGGAGCTGATCGCTTCAGAACGCGAGGATAATTTTAAAAATGCTTTTGCAATCAAACAAAAAATCAAAAGCGGTTTATCGGAAATCAATGATATTAAATTCAATGGCAATCATGAAACCGCTTTGCCCAATATTGTTAATGTCAGTTTTAAAAACGCTGAAGGAGAAAGTTTACTTATGCTTTTGGATATGGATGGAATCTGTGTTTCCACGGGTTCAGCTTGCTCTTCCGGTTCTTTGGAACCCTCGGCGGTTTTAACGGCCATGGGGCTGCCTTCGGAATGGTCGCATGGTAGCATCCGCATTTCCATTGGGAAATTCAATACTTTGGAAGAAGCGGAAAAATTGATTGAATCTTTAAAAAACTCGGTTACCAAATTGCGACAAATGGCACCGTAATTAAATATAAAAATAGACAGGTAATGACCTGTCTTTTTTTATTGCTTCGCGTTTCGCGTATTGCGTTTATTTATCCTCTTCTTGTTTGGCGAGAAATATTAATCAGAAGACCGATGGCACCCATTCCGACTAACATGGCGGTTCCGCCTTGGCTGATGAAGGGTAGCGGTACGCCCGTCATGGGCATTAGTCCGACCATGGAAGCGATATTGAAAAAAGCTTGGAATAAAAACCAACTGATAATACCGATGGCTAGAAGACGGCCGAACATATCCGGAGCTTGATTGGCGATTTTAAAACCACGGATCATGATAAAAATATATAGAGCCAAAATTAAGAAACAAGCCAAAAATCCCAGTTCTTCTCCCACAATGGCAAAAATGGAATCACCGGTAACTTCGGGCAAATATTGATATTTTTGTCTTGAAAGTCCGAAACCTCTGCCCCAAAAACCACCGGAACCTATAGCCAAAAAAGCTTGGTTGATATGATAACCGATACCCTGAGGATCCAGTTCCGGATGTAAAAAAGTAGTTAATCTGGCGGCACGATATTCCGAAGAAACGATTAATAGATAGATTGCCGAGAATCCCGCCACGATCATGGTTAAAACATGATTTACCTTGGCTCCTGAAGCGAAAAACACCGCCATGCTCATGAAGATAATAATTGACAGTGTGCCGATGTCCGGTTGGAAGATCATTAACGCGGAAATTATGCTAATTAAAAAAACAAAAGGCAAAAATCCGGTATAAAAATCCTTCACTCCGTGGCGACCTCGTTTTTCCAACCAATTGGCGAGATATAGAAGAAAAGTCAGCTTGACCAATTCCGAAGGCTGAAATGAAAAGCCACCGATGACAATCCAGCTTTTGGCCGTGCCGAATTCCGCTCCCACGCCGGGAATATAAACAATTATTAAAAGCAAAATGGAAATTGCGAGAAAAGGAGCGGTAAATTTTTTCCAAATCTTATAATCAATGGAAGCTAAGACCAAAAGCGCGATTAAACCGGGAATAAAGCCGGAAAAAATTTGTTTTTTAATAAAATAATAACTGTCGCCGAAGCGTTCATAGCCGATGGCCGAGCCGGCGGAAGAAAGAATTATCATGCCGGCCATGATCAATACTCCGAAAGCCAAAATTAAAAAAAGATCCGGCAGGTGATATTTATTGTCTTTTGAGCCAAACATTTATTTTAGTTGAGTAACGAATTTCTTAAATTTTTCTCCGCGGTCAAACTCATTGATAAACATGCCGAAACTGGCGCATCCCGGAGAAAGTAACACGGTATCACCGGGCAAACTGAGAGAATACGCGTGTTCAATCGCGGTTTTGAAATCATCAAATCGTCCGGCTATCAAGTTTGATACTTTGGTTTTTGTTAATTCTTCTTCCAGTTCATCGGTGGCCGTGCCTTCCAGCAGAACCACGGCTTTGACTTGTCTGTTTTTGGCGATAGCTTCGGCCAAAGGTTTAAGCGGAACTTTTTTGTAAGCGCCACCCGCCAATAGAACAATGGGTCCTTTGACCGCGCTCAACGCTTTTTCCGTGGCTACGGGCGTGGTACTGGTGGTGTCATTGATGAAATCAATATTATTGATTGTTTTGATAAGTTCCAAGCGATGAGGTACTCCGCCGAATTTTGCCAAGACTTGCTTGACTGTTTCTTGTTTGATTCCCAAAAGTTCAGCCACTCGCCAAGCTGCCACCGCGTTTTCCCGATTATGCTCACCCGGTAATTTAATCTGCCAATCTTCGGGTAAATCTCGCGGACTGAATTCCACAAGTTGGGAAGGGATATCTTTTTTAAATCTGCTGATCCTTCTGTCATGTTTGTTGATCACACAGAAATCTTGTTTTTTTTGATGTAAGAAAATATGTTTTTTATCGGCGATATAATCAGACATGGTTTTGTAATAATTCAGATGATCTTGATAAATATTGGTGAAAACCGCTATATGCGGAGAGATTTTTTCCCAACCAAAACCTTGCAATTGCCAGCTGGATAATTCCAAAACCACCAAATCGTTTTCAGTTATTTTATCAATTAAAGGCAAAGCCGCTTCTCCTTGAATGTTGCCCGATAAATAAACATTTTTATCACTTTCTTCAAACTCTTTTTTTATTATTTCATAAATCAAAGTCGCGGTAGTGGTTTTGCCTCTGGTTCCGGTTATTCCGATAATCGGACAAGGACAATATTTCGCGAACATGGATTCGTCCATTTTGACGGGAATTTTATTTTCCAAAGCCAAATTTAAAAAAGGCGAATTAAGTGGCACGCCCGCGTTACGAATAATCAGATCAGCTTCCAAAAAATCTTTTTCTTCATGTTTGCCCAGCGTGTATTTTATATTGTCAAATTCTTTTAAATGAATCAGCGAATCAGCCAAGTTTTTTTCCGATTTTAAATCGGTAACAGTAACTTGAGCACCTTTTTTGGCGAAAAAAATCGTGTCTTTCAGTCCGCGTCCCAAAAGCCCCAGACCAAAGATTAAAACTTTTTTATTCTTATAATTCGGAAATTTCATAAATTAGTACCAGCCTTTATCCATTAAAAAGATAATAATTCCGGCAACCGCGGTAATACCGGAGATCAACCAAAATCGCATAACGATTTTCGGTTCGGACCAGCCTTTGGCTTGGAAATGGTGATGGATCGGCGCTGACAAGAAAACCTTTTTGCCACGAATTTTTTTGGAAGTTATTTGAATAATCACGGAAGCTGTTTCCACCACGAACATGAAGCAAATAATGGGTAGAAGTAGTGCGGTGTTGGTCAACATGGCGATAATGCCTACGGTTATACCAAGACTCATGGAACCGGTATCGCCCATGAAAAAACGCGCCGGGTTGATATTGAACCAGAGAAAAGCCAGTAGTGCGCCCACAATCACGCCCGTGAAAGCGGCCAATTCAAAACGGCCTTGAGCGAAAGCGATCGCGCCCAAAGCGGCAAAGGTCGTGGCCAAAGTTCCGCCCGCTAAGCCGTCCAGACCATCTATTTCATTAACTGAAAAAGAGGTGGCCGTTAAAATAAAAATGAACAATGGTATGTACCACCAGCCAATTTCAAATTCACCGACAAAAGGAATATGGAAAAGATCCCAATCCAATTTAAAATAAAACCATAACGCACCGACCAAAGCGATTAAAAAATAAAGAAAAAGCTTATATCCCACGCTTAATCCGCCACCATGTGGGCCGATTTTTTTAACATTGAAATAATCATCAATCAAACCGATAATAGCCGCGAAAATCAAAGCGCCCAGAGGTAATAAAGTTTGTCCGCGAGTCAAAAAATTTAATTTGGCGACAACTGTATCGGGAAAGAGCAAGGCCAAGAAATAAAACAAACCGGCCATGATCAGGACGGTGCCCCAAATTAAAATTCCGCCCATGGTGGGGGTGCCGGATTTTTGCTTGTGCAAAGCGGAAAAAATCGGTGCGGAAGCGGAGTCGCGAATCTGTTTGCCGATTTTATATTTGTATAGATAGTGGGTCAAAATCGGCGTGGTGAAGAAAGCGATTAAAAAAGAAACAATTGTTAAAACTCCGATTTTAAAAACAATGGCTGTTTCCATATTTTTATTCTAAATATTCATTAATATTATTAAAAGGGTAGCCACGCCGAGGAAAAATTGAATAAGTGGCTGGGAAAGCGCCAGATAATATCCGGCAATGATTTTTTTATTATAAACCGTAAAGGCCAAGATGGTATTGATAATCCAGAAAATCAACCCCCAGCCCGGCAACCAATATAGATTGGTCCAATATCCGTAAGCGTCAATGCCCAAATATATATTATAGTGCAAAGGAATAAACGATTGATCCGCCGGCAGATTCATGACCAAAGGGCGGAATTTAAAATAAATTAAAGCCCAAATCAAAATATTCAAGATTAAGGCGATAATCAAGGGAATGATAATGGCTTTGTTTTTTCTGGCCGGCGTTGATTTCAGCCGATCAATAAACCGATAAAAATGTATCAGCATATATAGGCGTATTGTAGCATTAAATATTGAAATTGAAAAGTTGTGGATTATTGAAATTTACATAAAATAATGATATAAAGACAAAAATTAAAACATTACATATGCCCACCTATTATTTGATTGTGTACGGATGTCAGATGAATAAATCAGACGCGGAAAAAGTTGATGCTGTTTTCCATAATTTAAATTACCGAAAAGTTGAATCCCTGCGGGAGGCTGATTACTTGGTGGTGGTGGCTTGCTCGGTTAGACAAACGGCCATTGATCGCATTTGGGGAATTATCAAAAATTTGCGTCAGGATCAAAAAAGTATTTTAACCGGCTGTGTTCTGCCAGAAGATAAAGACAAATTTTCCGATAGATTTGATTTTTTGTTTAACATTAAAGAATTACTGGCTTTGGAGCATTATTTAACCGGTCGGCAAAATATTGATGATCAGGATTACTTTGACAAACCGGCTACGCGTCAAGATTTTTGGACCGCTTATGTGCCGATTATGACGGGTTGTAATAATTTTTGTTCATATTGCGCCGTTCCATACACGCGCGGTCGAGAAGTAGGTCGTTCGGTAAAAAGTATTACGCGCGAAGTGAAGTTTTTGGCTGAACAAGGTTGTAAAGAAATAATTTTCCTCGGGCAAAATGTTAATTCATTTAAACCTCAAGATCCAGAAAATTTCGATCCGGATAATCCTTTTAAACATAATTTCGCGGCTTTGCTTTGGGAGGCGAATCAAATTGAAGGTTTGAATCGGTTGCATTTTACTTCCGCGCATCCGAAAGATATGTCGGATGAAGTTATAGAAGCTTTGGCTTTGCCGAAAATGATGAATTATTTACATTTGGCTTTGCAGTCGGGCAATGACCGAATATTGAGAGCCATGAATCGCCAATATACGGCGCAAGATTATATAAAAACAATTGAAAAAATCAGAACAATCAAACCGGAAATCGCCATTAGCACCGATTTAATCGTGGGTTTTCCCGGTGAAACCGAAAAGCAATTCCAAGATACTTTGGATGTTTATCAAAAAGTTCGGTTTGATATTTCTTACCATGCCATGTATTCCCTGCGAAGCGGAACCGTCTCCTCAAAAATGACCGATAATGTGTCTTTGACGGAAAAAAAATCGCGTTGGCGCAGAGTGCAGGAACTGATGGAAAAGGTCACTTACGAAAAAAATCAAAAATATGTCGGTCGCCAAGTCAGTGTTTTGATTGATAAAGCGGAGGAGGAATTTTGCGAAGGAAACAGTCGGGAAATGAAACGCGTTCGCTTGGTCGCCGGAGCGGGTATCAAAGGGGAAACGGTAAAAGTGAAAATCGGTCGCGCTGATACTTGGATGTTGTTTGAGCAAGGGATTTGACAAAATCGCGGATAATGATTATAAATAATTATTGTAACCGCTCATTCAAAAGGAGGTAACATGCTGGGTTTTCCGTTTTTGCTTAAATTGAGTTTTATTGGCAAAAGTTCCCAAGCAAAATATGAACTGTACTTTGCCAAAGACGGCTTTACTCAATTTGAAGCTGAAGAAAATTGCATTGCCGGTTTTGTTCGGTATGAAGACTATTTTCCCATTGAATGGGAAGTTCATCCGAGCGTCGCGCGGAGACTGAACGAAGAAGAATTAAAAGTGTTTGAGCGATTGATCAAGCGATCTTTGATCGCGTCGATCTCGCAAATTTTCTTGGCTAGGGGAGTGAACACGATACAATTTACTCCTGTTCTCCCTCCGGAAATCAGCGGTTTACAATTGGCTTTTCCGTTAATAGATATTTCACAGGGGAGACAATTGCCCAAGCCTAAGATTGTTTGATTATCAAGCGCCTTGCCATACGGCATGGCGTTTTTTATTTGTATTTGAAAATAAAATAAAAATAAGATAAAATCTTTATCAATAAGTGTTCATTTTTATTAAACGCTCAAAAGGAGGATATCATGCAGGTTGTAGAGCGAAAAGTGCCTTTTGATTTGAAAATTGAGAATGACAATGGAACAATTCTTTCCAATCTTAAATTTTCCATCAATCCGTTATTCCGGTTCACTGGTGAAAATACCATCAACGGTCATATTCAATTCACGGATGGATTGCCGGTTGATTTCAATCTGAACCAAGCGTTTAGAGAAATTCTAGGCAACAGTTTCGAAAAATACGCGTTCATAGAAACCATGATTCAAAGGGGATTGGTCAGTAAATATTTGGAAATAATGGGAAAAAGGCAGGACTTTCAAGCGGTTAAAGATAATTTACCCTTTTTCCCGTTGAAAGTCTGGGATGAGTCATTTAGCGAATTGGATGAAACCGACGGAAAAAAAAATGAATTGGTCATCATTTTACAATGATTCATGGCGGCGTCCGCAAGCGGACGCCGCCATTTTATTTAAAAAAATAAAAAAGGGGCTCAGATTATGAACCCCGAATTTTTTTAGCGACAATCCGGACAAAGTTGGTTTTTATCCAAGAATTGAATGGTGGTGGATCGTCTGCACTTTTTACAGGTTTTGATCTCACCTTTC
This sequence comes from uncultured Gammaproteobacteria bacterium, assembly GCA_964486065.1. Lineage (GTDB taxonomy): Bacteria > Patescibacteriota > Patescibacteriia > UBA11705 > JABHMO01 > CAZAKN01. The sequence continues at coordinate 14,310 of CAZAKN010000004.1, forward strand.
AAAGCCAGACTGAATTCATCCAAACCTTGTTCATTGATTAGCCAAGGATTTATTCCCTGAACCGTGGGTTCGGTTGTTGCTGGGTAAAAATCATTGTTTTTTTTCTTCATTCTTTTCTCCGGTGCTTGATTGATTGGTAAATCCTGGTTAAGATTTTAGCAAATTTATCAAGAATTGAAAATGTTTACAAATGAAGCGTTTTAATCTATATTAAACATGATCAAATATGAAGAAAAAAATCATAATCATACTTGGACCCACAGGCGGAGGAAAATCCGATCTGGCTTTACGCTTGGCGAAAAAATATCAAGGCTATTTGATTGCCGCGGATTCACAGCAAATTTACCGAGGGACCAAGGTCGGCTCAAATCAGGACGAAGGTCAATGGCGAGACAATAAATATTGGGTGGCGCCTGATATTGAAATGTATATGATGGATTTTTTGGATCCAAGCAAGTCCTACACCGTGGCAGAGTGGCGTGATAGTGTGAACAAAATTATTGCTCAGAATAAAGGAAGATTACCGATAATTGTTGGAGGCACGGGTTTATACATTGAATCATTGGTAAATAATTATCAATTACCCGCCAATGTTGACGCTGAATTTAGGCAAAAAATGGAACAAGAATTGACAGAAACCGGAATTGAAGGATTATTGAACAAAGTCAGAAAAATTGATCCGGAGATTGACTCAAAAATTGATACGGATAATCCCAGAAGAGTTGTCCGAACAGCGGAAATTGTTTTATCCTCCGGGCGACCTCTAAGCAGAGAAAAAAGAGAAAGTCCTTATGAATTTTTGCAATTGGGCATTGAGATTGATCGTGATGAATTGTATGAAAAATTGGATAAACGGGCGGAGATTCAAGTTAAAACCGGCTTGCCGGAAGAAACTGCCAAGCTTTATGAACAAATCGGAACGGAAGAACATCCTCTTATGTTGGGCATCGGTAATAGAAATACGCTTAAATTTATCAAGGGAGAAATCAACGAACGAGAATTAATTGAAATGAACGCGCGAGATAATCGTCGTTACGCCAAAAGGCAAATGACCTGGTTTAAGCGAGATAAAAGTATTAAATGGATCACCAATTATCAGCAAGCGGAAAAATTAGCGGAAGAATTTTTGCGTGGATAAGTGATTGAGTTGATTGTTATTAAATGATAAAATGTGAATGAAATATCAATTTTTCAGGGGAGGAAGAAATGCGTACCTTTGAAATTTCAAATCGGCAAGTTGTTCCGGGATTACCGCTGGATCCTCTTAATGGTCGTTTTACCGTGAAGATGCTGGATGGAGAAGAAGGTACTGAAATTATCGGTATTAAAAAAAGCGATGTGGTGAACTGTGTTGTTATGCCGAAAATCAATGGTGAAAGAGTTCATCGCACGACTGAAGTGAAGCTGGTTTATAATGTTGAAACGGGCGGTCATGAATTATGCGCTCTGAATCTAAATGATCAGAACGACAACAAGGTTCTGGTTTTATGGAAGATCTTTTCCGGTAAAAACGGCTTGGCCAGATTTCGCTTCAGCGATGAGGTAGAAGTGATTTCTCGCGTGGATTTGGAACAAGCCGATTTCGCGCGTCGCGGTTTTGCTCCGCACGAGCTTTATGAAGAAAGATCTTATCTTTTCATGCTTGTTCCGGGACAAGGGTTAATCGCTGAAGCTGATGGACGAGGAATAAAACCTTATCCTTACAGAGCCATGCTGCATTATTCACAAAAGCTACAATTGGAATTGCATTACTTTAAACTGAAAAAAAATTTGAGCGACAATCCCGAAGTCAGAGAATCAGACTTTTATTTGCGAGCCATGGGAGAAAGCGGTGAAGTTCAGATTATCCCCAAACATGCATAACCCCTTGTCAAAGACAAGGGGTTTTTTATTTAAGTAGAAAGTTGAAAATTACTATTCGCCTCGTAACGCGTCAATCGGATTGAGCAGAGCGGCTTTGCGGGCTGGGTATAAACCGAAAATAAGTCCGACGATTATTGACATGCCCACGGCCAAAATCATGCCTTGCCAAGAAATTGAAAAAGTCCAATCAAAACCCTGCGAGCGGGCGATAATGGAGACCAGATATGTTAAACCGCCACCGCAAATAATACCGACTAGACCGCCCAGAGAAGTTATGATGATTGATTCCCATAGGAATTGCCATAAAATATTGGAATAGGTGGCACCTACTGATTTGCGCAGACCGATTTCATAAGTTCTTTCAGTGACTGAAACATACATGATGTTCATAATGCCCACGCCACCCACGATAAGTGAAATTGAGCCGAGTAAAACCAGTAACAATTGAATACCGATAATAATGGTATCCAACATTTGCATGGCTTCTTGCATGGTGGTAACCGCGAAATCATCTTTGTCCGGATCGCTGATATTGTGGAGATCACGCAATGTGTATTCAATGTCAATGGCGGTTTCCTCGGAATAATCCGGGTCATGAACTTGTGCCAAAATGAAACTGACATAATCAATCCCCAAAATTCTTTTTTGTAAAGTACTGACGGGTAGGATGACCATATTGTCCATGTCAAACATAAGTGAAGCACCGCGTTCTTTTATGACACCGATTACTTGAAATTTTTCATTTTTAATCTTTACATATTTACCGATCGGGTCGGATTGTCCGAATAAACGATCAATCACTTTCGGACCGAGTATCGCGACTTTGGCAAGAGAGTTATTTTCTTCTTTCGTGTAGAAGCGACCATAATCAATTTCACTTTGATCAATATTAATGAATTCCGATCCCACGCCGAAAAGCATGGTTTTTTTTATTTCACCTTGATAACTGATGATTTCCTGTCCCATGACCGCGGAATAATGCCGAGCGATATTGGGATGCTTGGCTATTTCTTCACCATCACTTTTTTTAAGTGTAGTTATAACGGTGCCTCCCACCATACTGAACGCGTTTTCCGTGGAAGTCTGTGAAACCGAAGGAACTTTTACTTCAATTTGAATATAGTTTGAACCGAAACCTTCAATCTCCGCCAAAATAAAATCGGAAATGGCCGCGCCGGTTGATAGAACGGTGATTACCGCAGTTATGCCGATAACAATGCCGAGCAGAGTTAAAGCACTGCGTCCTTTGTTGCGTTTCAGACTGCGAACAGCCAATCTGATATTTGCTTTCATAAATTATTCGTATCTTAAAGATTCAATAGGATCCAAGTTGGCCGCTCTGCGAGCCGGATAAATGCCGAAAAGCAAACCGATTCCAATACTGACCGAACAAGCCAGAATTATTGATCCGGGCGTAATGACGAAATCCCAATCATACCCCGCGTTGCGAACCAAAATCGCTACCAGCAGAGAAAAAAGCACGCCGAATACGATACCGATAATCGCACCGAATAGCGAAATGAGTACGGTTTCCGTGAGAAATTGGGTAATAATGTGCGAGCGTTTTGCTCCCACGGCTTTGCGCAAACCAATTTCCTTGATTCTTTGCGTGACCGAGGCCAGCATGATATTCATGATGCCGATCCCGCCGACAATTAAAGAAATCGCGGAAATGGCGGTTAAAAATAAAGTTAACGCGCCGGTTACCGAACCCAATGACTCTATGGCTTGATTGGAATTGCCCACATTGAAATCATCTTTGGCGGGATTATCAATATTATGTCTGTCGCGCAGGAGTTCAGTGATTTTATCAACCGCGATATCAATGTTTTCCTCGGAATTTGCTTTGGCTCGGATATAGCCGAGAGAATTTATTCCCAATAATTTTTTCTGTACATTACCGACCGGTATAAAAATCATATTGTCCACATTTTGAAAACCGGAAACACCTTTCGGCTCCATTACTCCGATAACGCGATAGCGTTGTTTACCTACTTTGATTTTTTCACCGATCGGGTCTTCGCCATTAAACAAATCCTCACGCACTTGCGAACCTAGAACCGCCACATTGGCTTCGGATTTTTCTTCTTGTTCAGTGAAAAAGTGTCCGTTTACCACCGTGCTTTCCGTTACTTCGGGATAGCCGGCTGAAGTTCCGGTAATACCGGCTTGTGTTTTATTATTATTCCAAACCACGGTTTCATTGGCCGTAACATAAGACGCCGCGGCGGAAATTTCAGGAATTTGATCTTCAATGGCTTCACGATCTTCATCAGTTAAAGTGGTGATAACAATACCAAAGACCGCGGCTGGCGGGCCATCTTCCTCGGCTTTACCCGGTAAAATACCGATTAAATTAGTGCCGACACTGCGCAATTGATTTAGGATCAAGCTTTCCGCGCCCGCTCCGACCGAAAGAACGATGATAACCGAAGAAATACCTATGATCATGCCGAGCATAGTTAAAAATGAGCGCATTTTGTTTGCGCGCATATTTTTTAACTGAGTTTTAAAACCTGATCTGATCAGCATATTTATTTTTTTATGCTTTCGCCATTTTTGGTAAAAATACGATTTTTAACTTGTTCATCGCTTTCCACCACGCCATCTCCCAAACGAATTATTCGTGTCGCGTGGCGGGCCGTATCATATTCATGAGTTACCAGAAGGATGGTGATGCCTTGCCGATCAAGGTTTTGCAAAGTGGTCATGATTTGCCCGGCGGTTTTGGAATCAAGATTACCTGTCGGTTCATCGGCAAAAACAACTGATGGTTTGTTGACCAAAGCACGAGCAATGGCCACGCGTTGTTTTTCACCACCGGAAAGTTGATTGGATAAATAATCAATTCTATCGCTCAAGCCCACTGTGGCCACGGCTTTTTTTACAATCTTCGGATGTTCGGCGGGAGGTCTTTTGCTATATGCCAGTGGCAGAGCGACATTGTCATAAACCGAGGTTCTGGGTAACAAGTTGAAAGATTGAAAAATAAAGCCGATCTCGCTATTGCGCAGTTCGGCTAATTCATCCTCGCTTAATTTTTCCGTATGTTTACCGTTGTATTTATACTCACCTTCGGTGGGACGATCCAAGAAGCCGAGAATATTCATAAGTGTGGATTTACCCGAACCTGAACGCCCCATAATGGCTACGAATTCGCTTTTTTGTATTTCAAAACTTACTCCGTGCAAAACTTTGGTTACCACACCATCATTTTCAAATTGTTTTTTTATGTTTTTTATTTCAATCAAAGGAAAAGGCATATTTAATCCAAATTTTTTTCATAAGTTACAATTCTTTGACCTTGTTCCAAACCGGAAGTTATTTCCACGAGTCCGTCATCCGCTCGTAGGCCTGTGGTAACTTCCACTTCTTCCGGTGAGCCCATTTGAAAAAGCTTAACCCATTTTTTACCGTTTTTTTCAATCACCGCGCGACGGGGAACATGTAAAGCGTCTTTTCTTTCATCGGTATGAATTGTTACATTGGCGGTCATGCCCGGTTTTACGCCATTGATTTTATTGTCCGGTTTTATTTTAACTTGGTAGTAAATCACATCCTGAATAACCGTCTGCGCCGGATCAATATTGATCACCGTGCCGGCATAAACAAAGTCATCCCCGAAAGCGTCAAAATCAATATCAACTATATCATTCAATTCAATTTTGGCGATATCGGTTTCGGAAATATCAACATTGATTTCAAAATTATCCAAAGAAACCATACTCAAGGCAGTCAATGAAGTGGTAATCTTGGCGTTCAACTGTTCACCTTGTTCATAATTTATTTTCGTAATCGTGCCGTCCATCGGCGCTTTTAAATAAGCATGATTTAAATTATTTAAAGTTAAATCGCGAGCCGCGCGAGCTTGGTTGACTTGGGCTCTTTTGGCGGCAATATCAACTTCTCGCGGATCGGCTGTTTTTAATCCCAATTCCGCTTCATTGATATTGATTCCGGCTTGACCGGCTTGCAGATTATTTTCCGCCGTCAGTAATTGCGTTTCACGACCGGCTAATGCTAATTGATAATTGGCTTCGGCAATGGCCAAATAATTTTCAGCCGAATCAAGATTGGCCGAAGCCGTATTGATAGCCGAATTTTGGTTGATTCTACCGTTTTTCAAAGCTTGATCGGCTGATTTAACGGAATTTAGAGCCGCCGATATGGAAATTTGTTGATTGCTGATATTTGTTTTCAAACCGTTCAAAGTGCTTTCAGGTAAATTATTGATTGAAGTGGTGGTGTTGACCAAAACTGTATAAAACTTTTTTAATTCATCAAACATATCATCTAAAGCGGTTATGCCCGCGGTTAACGCGTTATCCAAATTTTGATCATCTAAATCGTTTTTGGCTACTTCATAAGCGACGTTCGCTTGTTCAAGGCTTTGTTCAGCGCGCGCGCGAGTTTTCCTTTCCGCGATTTGTGAGCCGGTATTTTTCACTCCCAGATAATCTTCATAATCATTTTCGTCAGCGATTTTTTCCACTTCATGCAGAGCGATATCCGCGTCGGCCAAGGCCTTGTCCAGCGAGGTTAAGGCGGAGCTGTTTAAATTTTTAATGTTTTGCTCTTGCAGAGTGCTGACATCTTGGAGGTTTTGCTCCGCATTGGCCAAATCGGCGCGAGCTTTGTTCAGTGAGGATAGGGAAGTGGCAACTTGTTTATCAAGCTCGGTTTGTAATCTTGTTAAAGATTCAGAGGCGTTCTCATAATCCAGACGCGCTTTGACCAATGATTGTTCACTAATATTGATTTCTTCATCACGCAGACCGGCCAAGGATTGATTGAGCAAGGCTTGAGCTTGCGCCAGATTGGCTTCGGCTTGCGCCACCTGCAAATTCAAATCCGAAGTGTCAAGTATCATCAAAGTTTGTCCTTGAACAACTTTTTCACCGACCACCACGCTTACGGTGGCAACAGTGCCGGTTATTTCAAAATTAAGATCAATTTCTCTGGCCGGATCAATACTGCCGGTGGCTTCCACGGTTTGCTTTAAATCTCCCATTTTTACCGTGTCGGTGGTGTATTCCACTGCCGGGGCTGAGTCTTTGAATACAAAAATCATAACAATTGTCAAAATTGTTACCATAAGCCATAGCCACCAGTATTTTTTCACTAAATTCAGCATATTTTATTTTATTTATTGTACCATTTTTTGACGTTTTTTATAAGTTTTGCTTGTGGAAAGATTATGTGTTGGAAATACGATAATTTGTTAATTGTCAAAACGGGTTTTCCGTGGTAGTTTTGAGATAGGAGAAGTTCATTTCAAACGGTCAAAGTCGTGAAGACAAGGCCACCAACACTAAGGAGACAAGTCATGAGCACAAGTCAACCCAAAGGTCTGTGGACGATGCCTTTCAGCAAAATCGCTTCCTGCTTGGGAGCCTTGAATAAGCAAGGCGTAACACCCGAGCAATTCGGAAAACTGGATTCGGATCCTGATTTTGTCAGACAAATCGCGGAAAGCTTTAAATCCTCGGGCCGGCAACTCTCGGAAAAACAGGAGTTGAAATATGATTACCCCAAAGGGTTTTGGCACAGGCAACCTGCGGATCAAGTATATGCACATCTGCAAGATCTGATTTTTTTAGATTTTAAAACTATTGATGATTCTCGTGTACAAGATCTTTGTTCAAGAAAATTGCCTAACGCGTCGGAAGCATGGGCAGTGATTCCCAAAACACCTTTTATGTCTGAAGATGGTTTTCAAACATATTTGTATATTATGAACGAAGCAATACGCCAAGGATTGATGGTTGTAAAGGATATTGATCTTGAAAATCTGCTAATGCGGATTCCGAAATCCACAATTAAGTCAATTCTTACATTGAAAGAGAAACAAAAAGGAGACTTTTGCGTGATGCCGTATCAGTTCGGTAAGCGCTGGCTCGCGTCAAACAAGTCTTTGTTTAAAAATGAAGATTGTTTGCCCAGTGGGGAATTCATTCTTGTTTTTCATCAGCTTTTCGCTCTTTTTCTAACGCATCATCATCGTTTGACTAATGATGAGAATTGTTTGGGCGTGTTTTGTTATGGATTAACCGTTGATGGGAAACAAATCGGTTTTACGCGAGAAAATGATCAGTTGACTTTGCGACCGGTGGAAGATCACGAGCTGGATCGTTTCGGTGTTCCGACCGGATGGATCATTTAAAAAACAAAGCTCCCGCCAAAGGCGGGGGCTTTTTGATTATTGACAAACGATATTTGTGCTGATAAATTAAATTGAATTGTTCATTGAAAAACCGATTATACCAAGGAGGAGGTTATGTTTGAAGATATTATGGAAAAATTGGCACAAGAAGACGAGTATTGCGTTGGTAATTTAATCAGATTTTTAGGGGAACATGGTTTAACCATGGAGCAGTTTATACGAACTCCCAATAATCCCGAGCTGATTGCCAAAATTGCTCAATTGATCAGGGACGAAACGGAAAAAGATGAAACTTTCATCAAATACGCCAGCTGTCAACAACATTGGTTGATTAAACAGCTTGAAAGATATAAAGAGTATTTTCCGCATTTGGATGACTCTTACGCTCTGGATTTTTGTTATAAAGATAATTTACGAGTTATGTCCGAGAAGTGGTGCGCGGTTCCAAAACCTTTAAAAATCGCTGATACTTACGCTGAAGCGATTTTGAAAATTTTGGAATTGATGAATGTTCCATTTGATGTTGGTGAATCTAACTGGCTTAATTTGGAGGATGCTTACAAGGACAGCTATTTGTCGGAAGAAGAATGCGCCAAAAGAGGAAGAATTCATTTTATTACCAGTGAAAGCTATGAACATTTCAGCAAACTTGATAAATTGCCCGGAGATTTTTGGTTGTTTCCCGGACAACTTGGAATCAGATGGCAAGGAGCGTCAATTGAACAGGTTGAAAGATACAAAGAACCGAATGAGCATATAATGGGGATTTACGAATTTGCCGCTTTAATGTTGATACACCCCATAATGATTCGCGGACCAAGAACTTTAGGTGTCAGATTAGCCGCTGAAATATTCGGTTATTCGGGTAGTCAAAAGTTATATAAGGTTATTAAAAATTCCGTACACCTGAAGAACAGCGCCGTTATAAGGGATTCTCAGAAGAATTCCAAGCACATAACCATGGGCGTTCCGACCGGCTGGATTATTTAAAAATCAAAAGCCCCCACCAAAGGCGGGGGCTTTTTTGATTGTATGGATTATTTATTTAAAAGTTTTTCTAAAAGTTTCTCGGTTTTTTGCGGATTAGCTTTGCCTTGAGTTTTTTTCATGACCGCACCCAAGAAAAATTTGATCAGTGGCTCTTTGCCGGCGCGATATTCGTCCGCTTGTTCGGGATGTGCGTCTATGACTTGTTTGGCGATTTTTTCCAATTCTTTATTATTGTCAATTTGTGATAAATCTTTTTCATCCATAACATGGCTTGGATCAGCTCCTGTTTTGGCCATTTCCGGCAAAATGATCTGCGCTGCGGAACTGTTTATTTTATTTTTAAAAATCAAGGTAATGAATTCAGCGAAGTTTTCCGCGGTAATTTTATTATCTTTAAATTTGATTTTTAATTCATCCAGCAAAGGAATCAGTTTATTGATCAACCAATCGGCGACCAGCTTGGCCAGCTTTTTTTTGTTTTTATTCCAAATCTCTTCAGCTGTGCCACTTTCCACATGTTGCAACCAATTTTTCAGCTCACTGATAACTTGTTCCGCGTAGTCGGCGAGAATAGTATCGCTTGATAAAATTTTAGCGTTAACCGGAGTGAATTCATATTCATCAATAAAACGGCGTCGCTTCATTTGAGGCAATTCGGGTAAAGTTTGTTTTATTTCCGCCACATCTTCCGGCGCGATATTCAAAGGCGGGATATCGGGTTCGGGAAAATAGCGATAATCAGCTTCAGCTTCTTTGTCTCTTTGCGCCACGGTTTCTTGCAGTTTTTCATTCCAGCCACGAGTTTGTTCCAGCTCGGGAGGAGTATTGTTTTTCCAGAGTACGGATTGTCGCTTGATTTCAAATTCCAAAGCTTTTTCCAACGCGTTAAAAGAGTTGATATTTTTAATTTCCGTTTTCGGATAAAGTTTATTGTCGCCTTCGGGGCGCAAAGAAATATTCGCGTCACAGCGAAGTTGACCGAGTTCCATGTTAGCTTCGGAAATATTGAGCTGTTTCATGATCAATTGCAGTTCGCGGGCGAAAGTTTTCGCTTCATGAGGTGAGCGCATATCGGGGTAAGTTACGATTTCAATTAACGGCGCGCCACCACGATTGAAATCAATCAAACTTTTGTTTTTTTCATGTAAAGATTTACCTGAGTCTTCTTCTAAATGCAAGCGTAAAACACGGATTTCTTTCAGATCATCTTCATCGGTCAGTGAACCGGCCAGACCGTCAGTCGCCTTGAAATTTATTATCAGTCTTCCCTCCGAGGCCAGCGGTTTATCGTATTGGGAAATTTGATAACCTTTCGGCAGGTCGGGATAAAAATAGTTTTTGCGATCAAATTTTATAAAATCGGCAACTTTGCATTCCAGAGCCAAAGAGGCTTTAATGCCTAGGCGCAAGGCTTCTTTGTTTAATGTCGGTAAAGTGCCGGGATGTCCCAAACAAATCGGACAAACATGTTGATTTGGTTTCGTCGCCGCGAATTTATTCTTGCAGGCGCAGAACATTTTTGTTTTTGTGTTCAGCTGGACATGGAATTCCAGCCCGATTATGGTTTGCAATTTCATATTTTTATTTAGTATTTCAAAAAATCCAGTTCCGATTTTAGTAATGTCATGATTTCTTCAGCCGGACCGGAATTGATTTTTTGTAATTTTTTAAAAGAATTCAAGTTTAACGAAATGATCGCCAGTTGACGGAAAGTGCGGGGAATTATATAAAAATTTTGAGTTTCAAAATAATAATTTTTGATTTTTTCCATAACGGTCAAATATGCTTCATGATGCGCGGAATTGATGATTTTACTAGGAGTGTTGAAGCCGAGGCCGGCGTTCGGATTTTGCAGAAGTATATTGAATTCCGGAGCTAACAGTGTTTCCAAAGCGTTTAAATCATTGATTATTTTTATGGTGCAGAAAATATGATTGGTGATGATTTTCGGCAAAAGAGAGATTTGATCTTTTTCAAAAATATTTTCCAAAATTTCTCCTTTTTTAGCGAAAGACAGAAATTCAACTTTGTCGGTTATCCGAGGAAGCGGATCATAATCATTTTGGAAAAAATTGTAAAACAATAATTTATTTTCAAAAGAATTATCAATATCCAAAATTTGCAATTGGTTTTTCCTCGCGTCATATTCATGTCGTTCAATTTCCATTTCAGATAAATTATTTTGTTTCTCCGGTTCAATTTTTAGTTCTTTAGCGGCGAGTTCCGCGATGGTTCTTAATTCAGGAAAAAAACTTCGGCTGGCGATTAAAACAAGATTTTTAATTGTTTCGGGCGTGCCGGCGAATTCAGCGTTTATGAGCCGCCCGCAGGGCCACACATCTTTCAAAGTTGTTTGTTTTCGCAAATGACGCAATTCATGTAACAGGCTTTGGTATTTATGATCGTTTTGTAAATTATCGCCCGCGTAAAATTGATCGGTTGTTTTTTTAATTTGATAAAAGCAATTAACGCGTCCCGCCAAAAACAAAAAAGCAAAATGCGAGATGTTTTCCAGCTGCAGTTTGCCGAGCGACCCCTCCTTGGTGTAATGCAGGCTTGGCTCAGCCATAATTTATTGCGCGTATTTTTTTATCAGCTTGTCAATTTGCGCGTAAGTTTCACGCAAATCATCATTATTGTCCACGAATTCGTCGGCCATATCCAGAATTTTGGGAATATCCGTTTCTGTTGAAAGGGCTTCATCTTTTTGAAACTGTTCGCGCGTTTTAGTTTCATCGTCCAAGTTTTCTCGTCGTTCGGTTAAGCGTTTGTACCGAATTTCAGGCTTTGTTTTTACTCCCACCAGCACGAAATTGGACAAAGTTTTCAAAGCCTCCACATCTTCCAGCGTGCGTATGCCTTCCACGATAACAATTTCTTTGTCGCTGTTATTGATATCTTTGAGCATGGCTTGACTTAAAATAGCATTTCCGAGAGAATCGCGCAAAGCCACGGACAGTTTTACCAAATTTTTCCTGCTGATATCGGTATGCAATCTACTCAAAGTGTCTCTTAAAATTTGTGAAAACTTAAATGCTTCAACATCATAATTTTTTTTGATATATTCGGTGCAAGAGGTTTTGCCTGAGGCGGGGAGTCCGGTGAAGCCGAAAATAACTTTTGCCATAATTGTTTTATTATAAATTAATAACCACCGACATTGGCGATTTCCGCTTTCAGCGGTGGATGAGGATCATAGCCCTCCAAAGTGAAATCCTCGTATTTGAAATCATTGATATTTTTAATTTCCGGATTAAGTTTCATAATCGGTAAAGGACGAGGTTCGCGAGCAAGTTGTTCTTTGCATTGTTCAAAATGATTGGAATAAATATGAACATCGCCGAAAGTATGAACAAAGTCTCCCACTTCCAAACCGGTAATTTGCGCCACCATTTGCAAAAGCAAGGCGTAGCTGGCGATATTGAACGGTACGCCGAGGAAAGTATCGGCGCTTCTTTGATAAAGCCCCAAATTTAATTTGTTACCATCCGTAACGGCAAATTGATAAGTTGTGTGACAAAATGGAGGAACTTCGTTTTTGTTTTTTTCTGATGCCATGGCGTAGATGAAGTCCGGATTCCAAGCGGAAACCACATAAGATTTACGGAACGGTTTATCTTTTAACCCATCAATCACCCAGCCAAGTTGATCAATTTCTCGTCCATCGCTGGCCGGCCAACGGCGCCACATCCTGCCGTATATTGTCGTTAAATCTCCCCATTTTTGCACAAAAGGATCATCCGCCGGCAAATCTTTCAGTTTGGCGATAAATTCTTTTTGTTCCATGTCTTTGGTCGGATCATTGGCCAAGCAATATTTATGATATTTTTTCCAAGCCCATTCATCCCAGATATGAACATCACGATCAACCAAATATTTAATATTTGAACTACCACTTAAAAACCAAATCAATTCTTCAATAATACCGCGAATAAATGTTTTTTTTGTAGTTAAAAGAGGGAAGCCTTTATTCAAATTAAAACGAATTTGTCTGCCAAAAACCGAACGAATATATGGTGGTTCCACACCTCTTTGTTTATATTGTTCCAAAACTTCCGGAGTGAAAAATAATTTTTTGTCACTGCCATTATCCATGATGTCTTGCAGTAAGTTTAAATATTGTTGTTCAGGATGCATAGTATTTGAAATTAGGAATTTGATATAAGAAATTTGAACGGGTTTGGTAATTAGAGGCTGAAACTGAGAGATTTTAATTTCACCGATTACATTTTGTTATACTTGTGTTTCCATTCTTTCGGTGGCAACGCGACCACCTTGCCATTGTCCGCGATATTGATTGCCTTCACCAAGCACTTCGTGAAAAGTGATATGAACAACTCTGGCACCAAAAGAAACGGTTATGTTTGATTTACCCAGATTGCAAATACCAAAAGTCAATTCGCCGGAATAACCGGGTTGAACTATACCGTTGAACAAACCCAAACCGGAACGGAAAAGTGTGGTTCGTGGGAAAATAATACCGGAAACAGTAGTAGGTAAATTAACTTTTTCCATGGTTTTGATTAAATAATATTTTCCGGGTTCAAAAGTAAAAGAGTTTTCCCGTTCAGATTTTGTTTCATCATTTTTTGCTACAAGTTTTACATTTGGTGTATCTCTTTCTTCCACGCCGAGGAAACCGTCGCCTTCCAATTCATAAACTTCGCTCATTCGTAAATCAAAGCCGGCACCTTCCGGATTGTTTTTTTCCCGATCGCAAAGATTTTCTACCAAATTATTTTTTTTTACCAATTCGTGAAGTGTTTTTATGCCCAAGATCATATGTGTATAATTAATTGATTATTTTCCGCAATTGGCGCAAACCGGAGGTTGTGAATCACTTTCTTTTACTTCGCCCGTGGTATTGGCCAATTTTTCTTCATCAAAATATAGTTTCCCATCATATTTGCGAATCAGAATATCGCTTTTTTCCGCCAATTCCCATGCTTCATTTTCCGCCACATTATCTTTACCTCCTTTGGTAATTCTTTTATATTCAACTAAATACACTATTTCTTTTACACCGGCATTATTCAAGGATTTCATACAGTCATAACAAGGGAAAAGCGCGGTATACATGGTCGCGCCTCTTAATCTAGTTGTATCTTGGCAATTGATAATGGCGTTAACTTCCGCGTGAGCGCCACGACATCTTTTCAATTCGCCGGTTTCCGGATCACCATCCACTTTGGCGCAACCGACTTCAATGCAATGCACATCATTTTCTGTGGGACCGTTGTAACCAACGGAGATAACGCGATGATTTTTATCCACCAAAACCGCGCCGGCTTCATGGAATTTGCAAGCCGCTCTTTTGGTCATCAAATATGCTAAGTTCATGAAAAGTTCGTCCCATGAAAGTCTGTTTTTCTTTGGATTTTCTAAGTTATACATATAATTTAAGTAAAAAGTTTATTTTTTAACTCTATAAAGTAGGTTAATTGTATTATTATTCATTTTTTTTATTTCCATAAGTTCCAGATCAAGTTCAGTATCCACTTGGTCAAAAATACGCATACCCGATGCGAAAATCTTTGGTTCAACGGTGATTTGGATTTCATCAATCAGATTTTCTTTCAAAAACAAAGAATTGACAAAAGTACCGCCACAAATTAAAACTCGTTCAAAACCACGATCTTCCAATTCTTGTAAAATCGGTTTTAAATCACCTTGTTTATGCTCCAAAAGTCCGGGTTGATTATCACGATTTTCACGCGTTAACACAATATTTAAACGGCCGGGCAGGGGAGAACCGATAGCGTCATAAGTGGCTTGTCCCATGATCATGACGCCGGCTTGTTTGGAAGTTTGTTTGAACAATTCTTTATCTTCTTTGGAAGTCCATTGCATGGGATTATGTTCGGGATTTTTGGCGATTACGCCGTCAGCGCTCATCACCATAACCAATCTGGTTTTCATATTTTTCGTAAATAAAAAGTCAATTACAGGTATGAATATTTTAGCAAATTTGGGCGTTGGAAGCAAAACTTTTGACATTTTTTCAAATATGGCATAATATTAAATGTTCACCATAACATCATTCGTTCATTTAAGCATCAAAAGGTAGAGCGTCATGGAAAAAAACGAAAAAATTTGTCCCTTTGTTACTGGTAATGTGCCATGCGAAAAAATTCGTTTGATTTGTGATAATCCGGAATGTAAGCAACCGGTTTTGTGCGAATTTGATGAGGAAGCAAAGACTTGCTTGGTGCGAGGTCATTACAAAATCAATCAATGGGCAGTTTTGTGCGATAAATGTTATCAAGATTTTCGCAAAAAACAAAAAGGCTTTGCCTAACGGCAAAGCCTTTTTTAATACGAGTGTAATTAAATTTGAACTTTGATTCCCGGTCCCATGGTTGAGCAAACAGTCAGATTTTTGACATAAATACCTTTCATGGCTTCCGGTTTGGCTTTTTCCACGGCTTCATTTACGGCATTGAAGTTTTCCAGCAATTCTTTTTCATTGTTTGCGGTTTTCCCAATGGCGATGTGCAGATTGGCTGAATCATCATTTTTAAAAGCCATTTTCCCTTTTTTTAATTCACCGATGGTTTTGGCCAAATTGGTGGTGATGGTGTCGTTTTTCGGTGAAGGCATCAATCCTTTCGGTCCCAGAATTCTGGCCAAAGGCGCCAAGTTTTTCATGATTTCCGGAACGCCCACGGCGATATCAAAATCCATTTTTCCGGTTTTGATCAATTCCGCGATTTCTGGTTCGGTGTAAACAACATCCGCGCCGGCTTCTTTGGCATCGGATTTTTTATCTTCCGGCACGAAAGCCGCCACTTTTTTGGCTTTGCCGAAAGTGTGAGGCAAAACCACGGTTGAGCGGACTTGTTGGTCACCTTTCTTCGGATTTATGCCCAAGCGGTAATGTAATTCAACCGTTTCGTCAAATTTTTTCTTGCCGAGATCTTTTACCAGTTTTAAGGCTTCTTCTACCGGATACATTTTTTCTTTGTCAAAATGTTTCATTAAGTTGTTAATTCTTTTTGATGGCATATTGTTTCATTATTTATAATTAATTATGAAAAAAACGGGGCAGACACGACCCGTTTTTTTATAACAAAATTTGCTATTATATCGGATCGTGGTGCGCGCGATGAATTGTTTTATAAATTCATCTCCCACAATTTTCAAATTTTTTAATCTACTATTTTAACGCCCATTTGTCTGGCGGTACCTTTCACTATTTTCATGGCCGCTTCAATATCATTGGCGTTTAAATCAGGCATTTTTACTTCCGCGATTTCTCTGACTTTATCTTTGCTCAATTTGCCGGCGGTTTCCGTCAAGGGATTATGAGCTCCTTTTTTAATGCCGGTAGCTTTTTTAATCAATTCCGAAGTCGGAGGAGTTTTCATGATAAAGTCAAAACTTCTGTCTTCAAAAACCGTAATCACCACCGGAACAACATCGCCTTTTTTATCTTTGGTGGCGTCATTGAAACGATTACAGAAATCTTGAATGGCAATGCCGTGTTGGCCCAGTGCCGGACCGACCGGCGGAGCCGGGGTAGCGCCTCCCGCAGGGATTTGCAGTTTAATTTTAGTCAATTCTTTAGGCATACATTTTGCGCCCGGGTATCTCGCTTGGCGATTATTCAATCAACTTCGCGAAAATCCAAGCAACAATTATTTATCTAATGTCGGTAAGATTAGGTTAATTTTCCATTTTTGTCAAGTTAGATCTTTTTCACTTGCAAATAATCAAGTTCCACTGGAGTCTCTCTGCCAAACATGGAAACCAGCACTTTGATTTTACCTCGTTCTTCGTCAACATCAGCGACCTTACCTTCAAAGTTTTTAAACGGTCCATCGGTGATTTTAACCGGGGTATCCACTGTAACATCAATGGTGTATTTGGGTTCTTCCACGCCCATGCGTTTTTGCAGAGATTTGACTTCCTCGTCGGAAACCGGAGTGGGAGTGGTTCCCGTGCCGATAAAGCCGGTAACATTTGGCGTATTGCGAACCACATACCAAGAATCATCGGTTACGATCATTTCCACGAAAACATAACCTGGAAAGATTTTTTCAGTGGTAATTTTTCTTTTGCCGTTTTTGATTTTGATTTTTTTTTCGGTGGGGATCATGATATTGAAAATCTTGTCTTCCATGTCCATGGATTCAATTCTTTGTTTAAGATTTTCGGCCACATTTTCCTCGTATCCCGAATAAGTATGTATAACATACCAGCGTTTGCCTCGTTCGGCGACTTGTTTCGGCATATTGATTTATCTTATTTATTTTATTTTTATTTTAAACGAATAAAGCCAAAACTTTTGAAAAAGCGAAATCCAGCGCGCCCAAAAAAGCGGCGGTGAATAAACTGACGCTAACCACGATCATGGTGTGCTTTAAAGTTTCTTGCTTGGTCGGCCAAGTAACCTTTTTCAATTCGGTTTTGGAATCAATTAAATACTTGATTAAGCGATTATTTTTGATAGACATATAAGCTGTTAATTAAGCTATTTTAAAAAGGCCTTTTGGCCTTGATCAAATATATTGTAAAGGATTTTATTGTTTTTTGCAAGAGATAAGGTAAATAAAAACTTTTAACACGGTTATGAGTACAAATCGTAAATTATGCTTTACTCGCCTTAAGTATCCAAGTTTTTAACATTTTTGGCTTGAGATTGAATGAATTTCTTTCTCGGCGCGACTTCCGCTCCCATTAATATATCAAAAGTTTCATCAGCTTTGGCCGCGTCTTCAATGGTAACTTTTTTCAAAAGTCGTCCGGCCGGATCCATGGTAGTGCTCCAAAGCTGATCCGGATTCATCTCACCAAGACCTTTGTATCTTTGAATGGAAACACCTTTAATTTTATATTCTTCCGCCAATTCTTCACCAAGCTCCACTTCATTTTTGTCTTCGTCACTTTTTTCTTCATCATCATTTTCGGTTTTGCCAGTTTTTGCTTTATCGGTTTGGCGATATTTATCCAAAGCTGTTTCCAAGGCGGCTTCATTGTAAACATACTCCATGTCCTTGCCTTTTTTTATGCTGAACAGAGGAGGTTGAGCGATATATAAATGACCTTCTTCAATCAAGAGTTTGAAGTGGCGATAAAACAAAGTCAAAAGCAAAGTTCTGATATGCGCTCCGTCCACATCCGCGTCGGTCATGATAATGATTTTATCATAGCGCAATTTTTCAATTTCAAATTGTTCACCCAGATTGGTTCCCAAAGCGATAATTAAAGATTTGACTTCATTGTTGGCCAGCATTTTATCAATGCGAGCTTTTTCCACATTAATGATTTTTCCGCGTAGCGGTAAGATTGCTTGAAAGTTACGATCACGACCTTGTTTGGCCGAACCGCCGGCTGAATCTCCCTCCACAATATATAATTCACATTCATCCGGATTTTTATTGGAACAGTCAGCCAATTTTCCGGGTAAACTTAAACTGTCCAGCGCGCCTTTGCGCAAAACCGTTTCACGAGCGGCGCGAGATGCTCTTCTGGCCTGTGCGGCCAATAAAGCTTTGCCGATTATGGCTTCCGCGTCACGCGGATGTTCTTCCAAAAATATGGTTAATTGATCGGACAAAATTCCATCCACGATAGGTTTAACTTCGGCGTTGCCGAGCTTGGCTTTGGTTTGGCCTTCAAATTGCGGATCGGTTAATTTAATACTGATTACCGCGGTTAAACCTTCACGCACATCGTCACCGGTCAGATTTTCATCCTTTTCTTTCAAGATATTGTTTTTGCGCGCGTAGTTGTTCAGTGTTCTTGTTAAAGCGGTTCGGAAACCGGCCACATGCATACCGCCTTCGGGATTTAAAATATTATTAGTGAAAGCCAAAAGTGTTTCACTGTATTCTTCTGTGTAGCGAATGGCGATTTCCACATTGACATCTTTTTCGTTTTTATCAATGTAAAAAATATTTTCATGTTTGGCTTTGTCTTTGCGATTTAGATATTTACAATATGAAGCCACGCCTCCTTCAAAATAAAAAGCGTATTGTTTGGGCTTTTGCTTGTCCCTCAAATCAAAAGCGATCAATTTGATGCCTTTGGTCAAATAAGCTTGCTGGCGCAAACGGGTAAGAAGTTTTTGCCAATCATATTCCGTTTCCGTAAAAATCGTATTATCCGGTTTAAAAGTAATGGTAGTGCCCGAAGAAAAAGATTTTTCTGGATGCAAAGTGTCGGGTTTACCGATTCTTTTAATTTTGCCGGTATTTTTCACATTGGCCTTGGCTTTGCCTGTTTTGTATTCTTGAAAATAAACATTGCCATCTCGTTTTATTTCCGCGGTGGTCCATTCCGATAAAGCGTTCACCACGGAAACGCCCACGCCGTGCAAACCGCCGGAAACTTTATATCCTCCGCCACCGAATTTACCGCCGGCGTGCAATTTCGTCATGACTGTTTCCAAAGCTGAAACTTTGGTTAGTTTATGTTTTTCCACCGGTATGCCGCGACCGTTATCGGTTACGCTGATTACATTGTCGGGCAGAATTTTAATAACTATTTGATCGCAATGTCCGGCCATGGCTTCATCAATACTGTTGTCCACGACTTCCCAAAGCATGTGATGCAGACCTTCCGAAGCGGTATTTCCGATATACATGCCTGGTCTTTTTCTGACCGGATCTAAGCCTTCCAATACGGTAATCTGTTCCGCTCCGTAATCGTTTTTTTTATTTTTTGTTGCCGGTTTTTGGGTTGTTTTTTTTGCCATAAAAATATTTAAACCGCGGTCCGAAGTGATTTGAGACCGAGTATTAAGTTGATTGAATTACAAATACATACTATCACGGTTTAGTATTTTTGTGAATATTTTTTCTTAATATCAAGATATGAAAGTGTGCATAAATTCCAGTGTCTTTTGTTTATATAACTCGCTTTTTGTGATATAATTAACTTTGTACAAAAAACAAAAACAACGCGAAAGTCGCGAAAATAGCATGACTGACATTTATAAAAATTTAAGTGAAAAGGAAATGAAATTGGGGTATTGGTTTGTTACGAACAAGATCTTGCTGAGACGCATGGTCATAGTTGTCTTGTTGATATTTACCATTTCCACCATGTTTTACGGTTTATTTGGTTTGATCAAACACTATCTTTGGAGTAGCGGTGATATTGAAAAATCAATCAACCGAATCGGACAGCCGAAATTGAATTATGAATTATTGGTGGAACTGAACACGCCCCAATCTTTAACCATTAAAGATCCAGCGGTTATCAAATCCAATGGAACTTTGAATTTGGCTGTGGAAGTGTTCAATCCCAATGCCAGCTGGTTTTTGGAGTCATTTGATTATTATTTCAAATCCGGCGCTCAAGAAACGGAAAAACGCACGGATTTTGTTTTGCCGGGACAGAATAAAATGTTGTATAAATTGAATTACTCTGATCAGCCGACTTTCAATAATCCGCAGTTGGTGGTGGAAAATCCGCGTTGGCGCAAGGTGGCCAATTATCGCAGTTTGGAAGAGAAGTTTATTGATTTCCGGATCAGCGATGTGGTTTTGCGTCGTGAACAAAGCTCAGATGGTTCCGTAAGTTTTACCAACTTGCAATTTGAAATCAGCAATCTCACGGCTTTCAGTTATTTTGAACCGAAATTTACGGCCATGATTTACAAAGGTAATCGTCTGGTGGGGATCGCGCCGATATTTTTGCAAGAACTGAATTCCGGGCAAAAAGTGCGCAAAAACATAAATTTTTTCATGTCTTATGATCCGAACGCTAAAGTTTTGATTGAGCCGGACATAAATATACTGGCTCCGGACTCGTTCAAGGCGGTGGGTTTTGATTCCGGAGAACTTAAATGATGAGTTGCCCTGCGGGCGGCTGATTGCGGAGAATCGTATAAATGTTAAAATAACGGAGGGAAACCTCTGTTTTTATGTTGAATCATATTGTTAGGAATTTAAAAAAGTTTGACTGGGTTTTGTTGGCCGCGGTTTTTTTGTTATTTTGTCTCGGACTATCGGCGATTTACAGTGTCAGCTTGAGTGAAACGGATAATGACTTTTCAGATTTCAAAAAACAATCGGTTTTCGGTTTATTGGGTTTCGCGGTTTTGCTGATTTTGGGATTGAAGAATTATTCTTGGCTCAGAGTTTACAGTAAAACCATTTATACCATAGCTTTACTGTTACTGATTTTGGTTTTATTTATCGGGACGGATATTCGTGGCACTCGCGGTTGGTTTTCCGTTTTTGGCTTGGGCATTCAGCCCGTGGAATTGGCCAAAGTGGCGTTATTGATTTCCTTGGCAAAATTTTTCAGTAATCGTTTTTATCAATTCAAAGTTTGGAAACATATTTTGATCGGGTTTTTTCTGACAACAATTTTCGCAGTCGCGGTCATGCTACAACCTGATCTGGGGTCGGCCATGGTTTTGATGGGATTGTGGCTTGGTTTGCTGGTTTTGTCGGGAACACCGAAAAAATTCCTGATATTTTTGTTGATCATATTCGTTGTTACGGCTTTGTTGGGATGGCAATTTTTCCTGCAAGATTATCAGAAAGACAGGATTGTTTCATTTATCAATCCCGAAGCTGACCCCCGCGGTAGCGGTTATAATGTTTCTCAATCCGTAATCGCCATCGGATCCGGTGGCGTGTGGGGCAAAGGGTTGGGCTTCGGTTCGCAGAGTCAATTGCGTTTTATTCCGGAAAGTCGGACGGATTTTATTTTCGCGGTGATAGCGGAAGAATTGGGTTTTTTCGGCGTGAGTTTGATGCTTTTTTTGTATGGGGTAATTTTTTATCGTCTTTTTCTCATCGCTCGTTCGGCTTACAATGATTTCGGCTTATATTTGGTTGTGGGTGTGATTATTCTATTGTTTTTGCATTTGATAATTAATGTGGGGATGAATATGGGAATTATGCCGGTTACCGGTTTGGCTTTGCCGTTTCTCAGTTATGGCGGTAGTTTTTTAATGATTTGTTTGGTTTTGATCGGTATAGCTCAAAGCGTGAGAGTTCGCGGTCGTTTTAACTGATTTATTTAAAATAAGAAAAAATAATCCATAAATCATCACTTATTAACTCTTGACTAAAAGCTTATTTTTGTTATGATTACCGCATAATTGAATCTATGAACTCAAATTTTCAAAACTCTTTAAAAGCCATCAGTGAATGTCCGGTTTGTCGCAAAAAACATTTTGCCGCGGATATTAAATTGATTGAAGAAAATGAAAACGGACATTTATTGCATATTCGTTGCAAAGAATGTCAAGCCGCTTTGTTGGTGTTGGTTTCTTTGTCCGAGAGTGGCATGAACTTGATCGGCGTATTAACCGATTTGAGCGGTGATGAAGTAAAAAAATACTTGGATTCACCGACCATAGATTCAGAACAAATTTTAAACTTATACGAAAAATTCAATAATAATAAATATCTTGAAATAATCAAATAATATGATTTACGAGTTAAAGGCAAAAGCCAGAAAAGCGGGGGAGGGAGCTGATGATCCCAAAATTGTTCCGGGTGTTGTTTACGGTCCGGATGTTAAAGAAAATATTTTAATTTATTTGGACGCGGTGGAATTTGATAAAATTTATGAAGAAGCCGGTTCCAGTGCTATCATTAAATTACAAGTGGAAGGGGATGACACCGAGCGAGAAGTTTTGATCAAAGCCGTTCAGAATCATCCGGTAAAAGAACAATATTTGCATGTTGATTTTTATCACATTAAAAAAGGTCATAAGATTGAGGTGGAAGTTGAATTGGAATTCTTCGGAACTCCGCCGGCTATTAAAACTCTTAACGGTATTTTGGTAAAACAGATTGAAGAAGTTAAGGTCAAATGTTTGCCAAAAGATATTATTTCCGAAATTAAAGTTGATCTGAGCGGTTTGAAAACTTTTGATGATAAAATTTTGGTCAGAGATTTACAAGTGCCGGAAGCCGTGGAAATTTTGGAAAATGAAGATGTTTTGGTCGCTGCGATCAGTGAACCTCGCAAAGCGGAAGAAGAAAAGCCGGTTGAAGAAGAAGGTGCGGCAGGGGAAGGTGAAGCCAAAGAAGGAGAAGACAAGCCCGAAGGAGAAGGGAAAGAAGGCGAGAAAAAATCCGCTGAAATTAAAAAATAATTGGCTTAAAATAAAGCAAAAACAGTCGCCGATAAGCGACTGTTTTTGCTTGTATTGATTGACAAAAAGGCGGTGATGTAGTAAATATGATATAATAATTTTAATTGAAATAATTTATATTTATGCAGAATGAACAACAGCATCATAACCATGAACAGAAGCGGGAAACGGAACATAAACATGATTCAGCGCCCGAACATTCTCATGCGACCAATGATGCCCCCAAAGAACAACTTTATGAAGATTTGACTTCGGAATTGAAAAAACCGAATAAACGCGGTTGGCAACCTTATGTTATCGGTTCTGTCGCTTTGATTATTGTCGCTGTGGTGGTTTTTTTCCTAATCAATAACCAACCGGCTGAAGCTCCGGAAGCGGAAAGTGAACCGGAAGCGGAAGTTGTTTGTGAAACTTTGCGAAAAATTGACGGGACTTGTTATGAAGGCGAAAATGAACCCGGAGTTTACGCGATTATGATTGACAATCATTCAGTGGCCAGACCTAGTAGCGGATTAGCCGAAGCTTCACTTGTTTACGAAACCTTGGCTGAAGCGCCGATTACCAGATTTTTGGCTTTTTATTCAATCGATCAAGAAGTTGAGGAAATCGGTCCGGTGCGTTCCGCCAGGAAATATTTCGTGGAATGGGCTGAAGAATTTCAAGCTCCGTATTTTCATGTGGGAGGTAGTCCGGAAGCATTGTTAATGTTAAAAAGCTATGATTATGATGTGAACGAATTTTATAATGGTAACATTTTCTGGCGTGATAACAGCAAGGTTCGTCCGCACAATACTTATACTTCTTCGGAAAAAGTTTTAAGCTTTTTCAATAAACAAGGCTGGGAACCGAATAGTGATTTTGAAATGTGGTCTTACGGGGAAGAATTGCCCCTTGAAGAAAGAGTTGCTTCACAAAGCGTAAAAATTGATTTTACCAATCCTTATTATAATGTGAAATGGGTTTATAACGCGGAAAATAATCATTATGATCGTTATGTCGGAGATGAAAAAGTTGAAGAGCAAGACGGTGATAATTTATCAGCTAAAAATATTATCGTGGTTTACGCCGAAAGCAGAGTAATTGATAATCTGGGACGCCGAAAAACTCAAGTTTTGGGCAAAGGTGAAGCCGTTGTTTTCACGCAAGGACAAGCGATTGAAGCCGAATGGCGCAAAGAAAAACCTGAAGACAGAATCAGATTTTATGACAGTGAAGGAGTGGAAATTTCTTTATTAGCAGGGCCTACTTGGTTGGAAATAATTCCAAATCATTACGAAAAAGCCGAATACTAAAGGGTTTTTTAAAAAACATCTCTCGCGGGAGATGTTTTTTATTCGGTTAATTTCCAAGTATTCTTCGTAACTTGCTTGCCTCGGCGGATTATAATACAATTTAAAAACTATGGAACAACAAACAAAACAAACCGTTGCTTTAATCGCTTTGATAATTATTTTCACCGCGGGAGTTTTGATTTACGGTTGGAATCGCATGAGAGGAATTGATTCCGCGCGAGTTTCCGGAGAATTTGAAATCAATGAATTTATGAAGCAAGTGATGCCTTCAGCCCCTGATTCACCCAAAGATGAAGAAATTTCTTTGAAGTGGGACAAATATTTAAATTTAAGTTCGGGTTATGTGTATTATGATGAGGCTTTTGCCGGTGCGGAGGAAGAAAGTTTGCCGGAAAATATTCGTCAATTCATGCAAGAAAATGGTTTACCGATTGTTGATATTGAGATAGTCAATGATTCCGCGTTCGTGGCCAGAACAAAAATTTCTCCGGCTTGGGAAAAGGAAAAACTTGATTTAATCGCAGAAAAATATGCTAATTTGATTTATGTTAAAAAATGAACCGACAATTGATTATTTGGTGGCGCATTATGATGAAATAACTTTAAAACGAGGTAATAAAAGTTTTTTTGTGGGGCGACTTCTGGATAATGTCCGACAAATTCTCGGTAAAGGCTTTGAAATTGAAAGTGGTGCCAATAAATTGGTAATTAAATTGATTGATAAAAAATTTGATGAAGTCGCTTCAAGATTGAAAAAAGTTCCCGGTATTGCCAATCTGGCTCCGGCTGTGAAAGCCGAGCCGGACATGGATTCAATTAACCGCGCGGCTTTGTTTATATTCAAAAAATATCAGCCCGCGACTTTTAAAATGGAAACCAGTCGCACGAATAAGCAATTCGCTTTGACTTCACCTGAAATCAGCCGACAAGCCGGCGGATACATTCTCAGTAAATTTGAAGTTAATCAAAATATTAAAGTTGATGTGAAAAATCCGGAATTGGTTATTAAAATTGAATTGGAAAAAAGTTCGGCTTTGATTCTCGGTAAAAAAGAACAAGGCATGGGTGGTCTTCCTGTGGGAACCGCCGGCAAAGCGATTTGTTTGCTTTCAGGCGGAATAGACAGTCCGGTGGCCGCTTTTCAAATGATGCGCAGGGGAGTGAAAGTTAATTTTGTGCATTTTCACAATCAAACCATCAATAAACAAAATGTAAAAAACAAAATCAGAAACTTGGTAAAAATTTTGGCGGAGATTCAAGGTGAAGCAAAACTTTATATCGTGCCTTTCGCGGAATTGCAAAAGCGAGTGATCGCCGGTACTCCGGCTGAACAGCGCATGATAATTTACAAAAGACTTATGTTTAAGCTCGCACAAATAATCGCCAAACGCTTGAAGGCCGACGCTTTGATCAGCGGTGACAGTTTATCTCAAGTCGCTTCACAGACCATGGATAATTTAAAAGTTATTTATCAAGCCGTGGACATGCTCCATTTCGCTCCTCTAATCGGTCAGAATAAGATTCAAATTATGAACGAAGCGCGACTTATTGGTACCTACCAAGCGTCTTCCGAACCATATGAAGATTGTTGCAGTTTACTTATTGCCAAACATCCGGAAACGCACGCCAAACTTCCGCAAATTTTACAAATTGAACAAGCTTTGGCTTTGGATGAGCTGATTGATGAGACCGCTCGGGCCGCGGAGGCCGAAGTTATAAAACCTGATTTTAAAATTGACAAATAAAAGATTTTCAGTTAATAATAAAAAGTCGCATGCAGGGTGCGACATGTTCATTAACTTCTGCGAAAGGGAATGCAATGGGAAGAAGAACAGCGAAAATGTGGTTGGGAGTTTTCCGACAAAGCAATGGTGATTTCCGTACTTTGTTGACGAATAGGGGTAAACCTCAAAAAAAGGCCAATGAAAAACAGATATTTATCATCACCAGTAGTGGTCTTGACGAGGACAGCGCCAAAAGTGCTTTGCTGAACAAGGCTCAGAAAAAGCTGAACGAACAAAAAATCCCAACCAACATCTTGGTTAATTTGGTGTAATTCCACCAAACGAACTGAGTTTTTCGCGAGGAGTCAAATAAGACTCCTCTTTTTATTTGCCAAATTTTTATGAATTGATAAAATACATTGGCTTTAAGTGATTTATGAAAAATTTGGCTTAATTTAGGTGAATAGTTAATTTTATTTTAAAAATCAAGCAAGAAATCTCTTTTTTATAGTTTTACAATTGACAAAATCTCAGTATTGTGCTAATGTTTAACATTGAATATTGAGTAAATTTATGAAAATCGCATTAATCGGACAAAAAGGAATTCCCATGAAATTCGGTGGCATTGAAAAACATGTTGAAAGATTGGCTGTGGGCTTGGTCAAACGCGGACATGAAGTATATGTTTATACCAGACCGTGGTATACCGCGCCGAGCAAGAAAAAATATCAAGGAGTGAAATTGATCAGTCTTAAATCTTTGAATACCAAACATTTGGATGCCATTTCACATACTTTGTTTGCCACTTTGCATGCTTTGCGCCAAGATTATGATATTATTCATTATCATGGCGTGGGGCCAGCATTATTGGCCTGGATTCCCAGAATTTTCAAACCCAATACAAAAGTGATTTCCACTTTTCATTGTATTGATAGATTTCATCAGAAATGGGGTTTGCTCGCCAGATTGGCTTTGCATTTGGGTGAATTGGCTTCGGTTAAATTCAGTCATGATACGATTACGGTTTCTCGCGTTTTGCAAAGATACAGTTCGGATAATTATCGTACCAATACGATTTATGTTCCGAATGGAGTTGATTTACATAAATCAGTTAAACCTCAAATTATTAAAAAGAAATACGGTTTGCAAAAAGGAAATTACCTTTTGTTTATTTCTCGTTTGGTTAGACACAAAGGTGCGCATTATTTAATTGATGCATATAATTCACTTAAAACCGATAAAAAATTGGTGATTGCCGGAGGTTCGGCTTTTACTGATGCTTATATTGAATTTTTAAAGAAAAAAGCCCAAGGAAATCCCAATATTATTTTTACCGGTAATGTAGAAGGCGAAAGTCGCGAGTGGCAAGAGCTTTACGCAAACGCACATATGTTCGTGCATCCTTCGGAAAGTGAAGGTTTGCCGGTGGTTGTTTTGGAGGCATTGAGCTTTGGCTTGCCGGCTTTGGTTTCCGATATTCCGGAAAATATGGAAGCCATTGAAAATGGTGAATTTGGTTTTTATTTTAAAAACAGAAGTGTTAAAGATTTAAAAAATAAAATAGCCAAATTATTGAAAAATCCGCGTAAACTTGCCAAAGTCGCGCAAACCACGCAAAATCATGTAGCGGAAGAATACAATTGGTTGGATATTTGTCGTGGCGTGGAAAAAGTCTATGAAGATAGTTTGCAAGAGCAAAAAGTAAAAGCAAAATTGAAAACCGTTAAAATATAATTCCAATAAGTATAATAAAAACTCCTCGTTTATAGCGAGGAGTTTTTATTTATCTCCACTGAATTATGCGCACTAATGATCGTTATTTTTCTTTATCAATTCCGGATGAGGACTGTATTTTTTGTTATTTATTTTCCATTTATCCACGAATTGACCAAGTCCTTTTTTGTTCATTTTATTGTTGATGGTGGTTTTATCTTGTGACCACGCCAGCAAACTTTCAAAATTCAGTTTGTAGCGTCCTTTGACAATGATATATTTGATCTCTTGATTTTTAATGGCGCGACGAATGGTTTGCTGTTCCACGCCAAAAAGTCTGGCCGCTTCGGATATGGAAACGCGGATTGGGAAAATAGGTTTTTCTTGATTTTGCATATTTTTGAATAGGATAGTCTATACAAACAGGTATATTTATACGATAAAAATTTTATATGATTTTGTCAAAGGATTGCGAAATATATTATTTTGTGGTGTTGATAACTTTGGCATTTACTTTTGAGATTATATGTTTTATAATCTAATTATGTGCTTAATTTAGGAAATACGGTTTAAGCACGATTTTTAATTTTATTTATTAATTAACTCCGGGGGATAGTTAAATATTTTAATTATGCTTAATTTTTATGTTACGAAAGTAATTTTATTTCCGTATTTGTAACATAATCTTAATTAAATCGTCATAATAAGTGAGGCAAAATGGCCAAGATTTCATTAAAAGAAAAATACCTGATATACAAAGTGCGCCAGAATAAAGATCCGGAAGCTTACGGCGAACTTTACGACTTTTATGTAGAGAAAATTTACAGATTTATCTATTTTAAAGTCAAAACCAAAGAAGAAGCGGAGGATTTAACTTCGGAAGTATTTTTAAAAACTTGGGAATATATCAAGGGCACCAATAAAAAAATTGAAAATTTGAACGCCTTGTTTTACAGAGTTGCCAGAAATAGAGTTATTGATCATTATCGCAGTAGAAGACAAGATGAAGTTTTGACAGATCAAGAACAAATGGCTCGGATTGAGGAAAAAAGAGATTTAATGAAGCAAGCCGAAGCTAAAGTTGAATTGGAACGAGCGGAAGAGTATTTGGCTCAATTAAAAGATATTTACAAAGAAGTGGTAATCCTGCGACATGTGGAAGGATTTTCCATAAAAGAAATAGCGGAAATTACACAAAAAACTCCGGGCAATGTGAGAGTTGTCCTGCATAGAGCGGTGAGCGCTCTTAAAGAGTTAAATGATGAAAAATAAGTGAGAGAGGGACTTGCAATTTTCCAAATTGTAAATCTCCGCATTTTTCCAAATGATTAAAATATTGGATCAAATTAAGGATCTTAGGAATATTAAACCCAATAAGGACTGGGCTCGCGCCGAGCGTGAAGTTTTGTTGTCGCAGATAACAAAACAGTCTTCGGCTCAACCCCGGTCTTTTTTGGTTGATGGATATTATTTATTGAAAAGTTTCATACCGGGGAATTTATTGCAGTTTTTGGCTAGGCCGATCGGAGTTTTTTTAATCGCTGTTTTAATAATTTCCGGTAGCGGTATTTTAAGTGTCAGCGCGGCTAAAAACAGTTTGCCCGGAGATTTGCTTTACAGTATTAAATTAGCGACGGAGAAAGTAACTGTAACTCTGACCAAAGATGAAAAGAAAGCGGAAAAACATATTGAATTCGCCGCCAATAGAGTTCAGGAAATTGAGGAAATAAATTTACAAGAAGATAATAAAGAAGATAAAAGGGAAAAAATAACCGTGGCGACCGAAGGTTTAACCAAAGAAATGTCCAAAGTGAAAGAGGTTCTAGAAACTTCCAGGAAAAATCAAGATGCTAAAAAAGCCGGTGAAATCGTAGAAGCCGCGAAAAATGTGGATCGCAAGGCCGAAGAAATAAAACAAAAAATTGAGCATAGTATGATAACTTTGGCGAGTCAGGATGAAGAAATTTTACAGGATTTGGGAGAAGTGGAAGATTTGGTGGGTGAAATACTGGTTGTTGTCGTAGATGTTTTAGTTGAAAAATATGATAAAGGAGATGTGGAATTGAATGAAAAAGAGTTAGTGGAGTCAATCACGGAAATAATACAATCCATAAAGGAAAACATGACGGAAATAAATAATAAAAAACAAAAAATTGAAAAGCTGGCGGAAGAAAAATGGCTTGATAAAGAGAATGAAACAACTGTCAATGAAACCACTTCAGATTCCAATGAAGTGAGTTTAGAGGGAGAAATTGAAGCTGTTGAAGATGAAGATAAGGTGAAAGAAGAGATTGATAAACAAGAAATCGCGGAAGACGCGGAGGAAATGAGTGAAAGTCAAGATGATGATGAAAAAATCGATCAATTGGTCAAGGAGGCTGAAGAATTAGTAAGTCAAGGAGATATGACTAATGCAATGAACAAAATAAAACAAAGTAAAGTTTTGGTAAAACAAATCAGAAAGGTGGCTCGCGATATTGAAATTGAAAAACAAGAAGCGGAAAAGGAAGAAAGTGTTGAACTAGCTGAAGAAACTGCCACAGAATCGGAAACTGTTGAAATCAATGAATCAAACGACGAAGATTCAGATATTGAAAATGGAGAAACAGAACAAGAACCGAGTGAATCGGAAGCTGCTTCAGTTATTTCGGCAAGCTCTTCGGTAGGTGTGGAACAAGCGGAAGAAGCCTCTTCAGCAAATGAAGTTAAAAACCAAGAACAAGCAAAATATTAGATAATAATCTCGGACGCGGGTGAGTTTATGTTACTCGCGGCCGAACTTATTATCTAAATCCTAAATACTCTTTAGGTTGTGGGAGTCTTAAAAGGTCGGGCGAGACAACTCGCGACCCTCACATAAATTAAAATAATGGGAAACGGGTTTATCAGTTAAATATTATTATTTGATTGTATGGATCAAGTTTCCGGAGATTAATTTATGAGAAAATTATTATCTATCGCTCTAGTATTTACTACAGTACTATGGGCAATGGGATTTGGCGCTTTTATCCCGGTCGCTTCAGCTACTGCCAATTTGGAAGCAGGTGATTTGATTAAGGGTAGCCACGCAGCCGTTTATTATTATGCGACTGATGGGAATAGATACACTTTCCCGACCCAGTCAACTTACATGACTTGGTACACCGATTTTTCAGGTGTAAAAACAATTACTGATGATGAATTGGCAGCCATTGATTTGGCCGGTAATATCGTTGTCAGACCCGGTACCAATTTGGTTAAAATCCAAAGTGTGCCGAAAGTTTTCGCTGTTGAACCTAATGGAATGTTAACTTGGGTTGAAACAGAAGAAGTTGCTGAAGCTCTTTATGGTGAAAACTGGGCTCAGAGAGTTATTGATGTTCCGGATGGCTTCTGGGTAAACTACACAGATTCAGGAGAAGCTTTGGACGGAACTGAATTCCCTGAAGGATCTTTGATCCAATATGAAGGAACCAGCGATGTTTATTATGTAAGTGGTGATGGCACTCAAAGAAGAATTGCCAACGAATCCGCTTTTGACGCCAATGGTTTCCAATGGGATTATATCTTAACCGCTCCTTCAGGCCTTGGTTTAACCGATGGTCCTGAAATCAATGGTTATGATGAAGATCTTTATGATCCTTCACAAGGTGGTGGAGCCGGATCAATTCCTCCGGCATCAGTTGGAGGTGCTTTGACCGTTTCTTTTGCCGGTGATAATCCGATGGGAATGGCTATTCCTGCCAACAGCACAGCTGAATTCGTAAAATATGATTTGATGGCCGGCAGTGATGCTGTAAAAATTAACGCTATCAAGATTTCAGCCGGTGGTTTATCAACCGCTACAAACATCAAAAATGTAACTTTGTATGTTGCTGGTTCAAAAGTTGGTTCAAGCAAGAATATTAATTCTTCCAAGGAAGCAACTTTCAATTTCTCTGATCCTATCATGATTTCGGCAGGCGCAACCAAAGAATTGGTTGTTAAAGCTACAGTTATTGCGAATGGTTATTACGCTTTGGGTATTAATGAAGCAAGTGATATTACCACTAATGCTTCAAGCTTGAACGGTTCTTTCCCGTTGATGGGTAACAGCCATCAAGCTGCAGCCAACTCAGCTATCGGTTCAGTTGAAGTTGATGGTGTTGATACCGTTTCTAATTCTAATGTCGCTTTTGGTGAAGATGATGTATTGGTCGCGGCTTTTGATTTGACTGCCAAAGAAGAACCGGTATTGTGGGAATCTATGCGCATGCGTAATGGTGGAACCAATGATGACGAATTGATCAATAATTGTAGAATCTTGGTAAATGGTGATGAAATCGCCACAGGTGATTATTATGATCGCTATTTAGAAGCTGACTTGAACAATTATCGTATTGATAAGAGTGATAAGGTTAATGTGGAAGTTTATTGTGACATGGGATTGGGCAATGTAGGAAATAAAGTTATTTTCTATGTTAAAGATCGTGATGATTTCGCTTTCTTGGGCGAAGATTACGGTTTTGGAGTTCAATTCGTTGACGGTTCATCTACCGCTAAAGCTTGGAATAATTCAGGTACCGGTTTCAGCAATACAACCAACGCTAAAAACATTACTTTAACCGCGGGCAGTGTATCCATGGATATGGATAAATCAGCTACTCCGGCTAAAGATGTTAAACCTGATACCAGTGATGTAGTATTGGCAACTTTCTCTATTGTTTCCAATGGAGAAAACGCAACCATTAATTCAATTGCGGATGCCGGAGCAACCAAAAAATTCAGATTGGAAGGTAGCGGATTACAAACTGCTGAAATTGAAAATGTGGAAATGAGAGATGTGGCTACAGGCGCTCTGTATGATATCGCAGCAACTTTTACCACTGATCATTATACATTGTCAATAACTGATGAAATTTCATTGGCTAAGGGAGTTGAAAAGACTTATGAAATCAGAGCTGATTTGACTGATATTATTGACAATACAAATACCGTTAAAGTAGTTTTGGATTCAGGTGCTATCTCTATTGAAGGCGATACTTCCAGTGCCAACTTGCAAGGAGAAATTACGCCGAGTAATGTTTCTTCAGCCATTACAACCGTTAAAGATGCTTCTTTGATTCTTTCAGCAACTTCTTTAACCAGTAAAACAGTTGTATCTAGTACGGAAGATGTTGTGGTTTATCAAGCTACTGTTGAAGCGGGTAATGCTGATGATGTTAAATTGAAAAGTTTGAAATTAACAACTGATACAGCTGACGCTAGAACTTTTGATGATGCTAATATCAGTGAATTGAAATTGTATCTGGATGGTGTATTGCTAAAAACTTCTTCAAATGACATTGTGGAAGCTGCTGATGCTACATCCTCAGGTACAATTACATTCAATTCTTTGTCAACAACCAATGATGCCAATGTGATTGAAGCAGGTGAAACTGTTAATTTGATGGTTAAAGCCAGCTTTTCATCAAGTTTCACACTAACTGGAGATAAGAACTGGCTTTTGAAAGTAAATGCCTCCGGTGATCTTTCCGCCAGATCGGTAGTGGGTAACAAGGTCGTGCTACCTACAGGTTCAAGTCTTACTGCTACTTCCAGAACGGTTACTTTGGCTGAAACCGGTAAGTTAAAGGTTGATTTGCAAACAACCGGAACCAAGGTTGATGAAGATTCCTATTTGTTAGCCGGCAGTGAAACCGAAGCTGACAAATATTTGGCTGAATTGGTATTTACCACTCAAAACGAAGCTGTTAAAGTTAAGACTTTAACTTTGACTGATAGCGGTTCAGCAACCGGTGATGATATCGCCAAAGTTAAATTGGTTGAAGGTGACGGAACCGTAGTGGCTGAAAAAGTTCCAACTTCTAATGGAAGTGTTACTTTTGATCCGTTTGATGTGGTATTCCCGGCAGACGAAGCAACTTCATTGTACTTGGCTATTGAAGCCAAAGGTATGAATGTTAACGGAGATCCTACCTCAACTGCGAATTATGGTGCTACCATGAGTTATAAGATCAGTGCCGTAACAGCTGAAGGTTACTCAGGAACAGCTTTGACTGTAGGGGCTGCAGGTGACGGAAGTCCTTCTTTTGAGGAATACGATGATACTGATGCTTCAAAGCAACATATCGTTGTAGGTTCTGTATTAAAATCATTGGAAAATGATATGGCCAACGGTACCTTAACCGGTGGAGACGGTAAGATTGTCGGCAAATACAACTTGGTATTTGATAACGGCTCAAACAGAACTTCCGGTAATTCCGAATTGAAAGCTCAATTGAATGAAGCTGTTTTCGCAGTTGCTAAGAGTGACGCTGTTAGATTAGCGACAGTATCCATGTATGTTGAAGGAACAACTACTGAAGTAGGTACAACCGCTAATACATGTAATGCTGCTGGTACAAGCTGTACGCTTACTTTTGCTTCAGATAGATTGAACAGTTTGGCTGAATCAGGTCTGGTTGACGGTGAAGTAGTATTGGTCTTGAAAGGTAATATTGTTACCACTACTGATCAATATTTGCAAACTTCAATCTCTGACTTGAGTTCAGTCTTTAACTATAATGGTAATCATGGTACCGGTTCTGACTTGACTAACATGTTGTTAGGCAAGACTAGTGAATCAGGTGCTACTCTATCTAACTAACTAAGACTAGTTTAGATTGGACAGTTACCATAGAAAACCGTTCCCGCCGTAAGGCGGGGCGGTTTTTGTTTTATAAATAAAGCTATGAGTTATCCACATTTTTAAAAACTTGTTGAAGAAATTCAACAAGTTTTTTTAGTTAACTGATTTTTTTTGTAAAAATTAAATGTTTTTTTGTTGATAGTTTTTGTCAAAATCTGTTTTTATTTGAAGATTGTGTTTGCCATAATAAATGTAGAAGCGTTGGGGGATTGAGGAGATGTTTACAAAATAAATAATTGCGAATCTCACCTTCCGCAAGTCAGAATGCAATAAATAATTTCAAGCGGTTGAAATTATAAATTAAGCTCTTAGAAGCAAAAAATGTATGACTAACAAAAAAACAAACAAACAGCCGGAAGAAGCTGTTCAAGAAAAAAATGAAAAAAAGTTTGACAAACCGTTCAAGCAAAAAGGAGGCATTTATTTTCATGCGGGAGCGATTATCGGTCGCAAGAATGTATTTGTTACCAATGAGTACATTGATCTTTTGGTCAATGCAATTAAATTGGCTGAATTGAAATTTGATGTAAAAAACATCGGATATTTAATCATGCCGAACTTTTTCTATTGGATGTTTAAATTGAGTGATAATCAGGATAATCCCGGTCGCGTTTACGGTGAAGTGAAAAAAGATGTGGGAGGTGAAATTATCAAGTATTTACTGGAGGAAACAAGAGAAAGTAAGCAATTTGACTTGGTGGATTTATTCAAAAATGCTGAAACCGTCGGGCGTTCCAATCCTCAAAAAATTCTTTGGACATTTGAAGAACATGGTAAAAGGTTCAAAGAAACAAAAAGATTTCGCGTCTGGGCGCCGAAAACCGAAGTGCGTTTGATTGATTCAGCGGAAGTTCTGCAACAAAAACTGGAAGTGATGATGAAAGCTCCGGGTAATGATCGTTGGCAATTGGTGAAAGATGGCAGAGATTATCCTTATCTTTACATAGATGAAGAATATTTGGACGGTGGAAAAGCGGAAGAAGAAAATAAAGAAAAAACTTATGTGCCGGTAACCGAGCCGGCCGGTAATGCCATGGCAACCGCTTGATTGAATACTTAAAAACTAATTCCGCCGCGGGCATACCCGCGGCGGAGAAAGGAGGACCTTTATGAAAACATTAAAAAATATATCAGCCATAGTGATAATATCATGTTTAATTCTCGGATTACCGGTGTCTGCCGGCGAGGGCGGGAATTCACAGCTGATACAAAACACTTTCCATGATAGCCAAGTTCAGCAATACTATTTCATTAATTGCGGGGAAGAGTGTGAAGCCGTATTTGAACAAATGGGTATGTTTATGGGACAAGGAATATCCGCGCCCGCTGAAACTGATGATGAGCAAGAGGAAGAGAATTTGACAGACTTGGAAATCGGCGAAAATCCTTTTGAAAACGAGAATTCACAAACTGAAGAAGAACCAAGTGAAGATAATCTTCCAAGCGAAGAAGATGATAATTTAAATCAAGGAAACGAAGAACAAGACAATTCTGAAAGTGAAGAAAGTGAAAGCCCTCCGCAGGAGCCTGAAGAACTTGAAGAAAATGAACCGGAAAACTCGGTCGTCGTTGGTTATCATGATTTGCGGATAAACGAATTTATGCCCGATCCGGAGAGTGGAGCTGATGAATTGGTGGAGATTTACAATACTTTGGAAACAGCGGTTGATTTGACCGGTTGGGTGGTGGAAGAAGGTGGTGGCAAACAAACCGATCTTAGCGGAGAAATCGTCGCTGGCGGATATGTGGTGGTTGAGAGAAAATATCTGAATAATTCCGGTGATATCTTGTTTTTACGCGACGCGGAAGGGACCATGATTGATCAAGTTACTTATGGTAATTGGGATGATGGTATTATTGAAGATAATATTCCCGCGCCGAAAAAAGGAAATACAATAATTCTGCATCAAGGAGAATATAAGGAAACAATTATCAGCAGTTTTGGCGAGATGAATGTTTACACGGCAAAACAAGATTCTTCAGACGCTAATCAAGAATCGGACAATAATGATCAAGAGACGACGGATCCGGTTGATAATTTGCAAGAAGATGAGGTTATTGAAAACAACCAAGATGCTGAAGAGCAAGACGGCGCGGAAGATGATTTGCCGGGCGTGGAGCAGGAAGAAGAGGAAGTAAATAATGATCAACAAACTGTAAATTACGACTATTCGGATGAAATCGCGATCAGCGAATTGCTACCCAATCCCGAGGGTAGTGATGATTCTGAATGGATCGAATTACATAATATGGGTGAAACAACCGTTAATTTAAAGGGTTGGAGCCTGGATGACGGCGAAGGGGGAAGCTCCCCCTTCACCGTGGAAGAAGATTTGTTTATTGAAGCCGGACAATATTTGATAATTGACAGAGCCATGAGCGGGTTGGCATTGAATAATTCCGGTGACGCGTTGAGATTGATGGATCCTGACGGTGTAATAGTTTCCGAGTATACTTATGTGACTTGTCATGAAGG
Organism: uncultured Gammaproteobacteria bacterium; assembly: GCA_964486065.1. Lineage (GTDB taxonomy): Bacteria > Patescibacteriota > Patescibacteriia > UBA11705 > JABHMO01 > CAZAKN01. Next base: position 51,248 of record CAZAKN010000004.1, read on the forward strand.
GAAAAGCTGGGCTTGGATAAATTCGGAATGGATTGAAACCATGGATATTACTCCCGGAGCGGAAAATATTGTCAGCGTGCAAACCGCGGAATTTTTAGACGAAGCTTCTGATAATCCGGAGGATTATGATGAATCAACATATTTGACGGTCAATCTTCAAGAGGCGCGGAATTTACCATTACAAAGTAAAATTGTAACTCAAGGACAAGTTTCCGTTTTACCCGGAGTTCTGGGCAAGCAGATTATGTATGTCAGCGGAAGCGGTATGCAAGTGTATTTTTCCAAAGCTTTGTGGCCGGAATTGTCTTTGGGCGACAGAATATCTTTGAAAGGTAGTTTATCTGAATCCCGAGGAGAGAGAAGAATTTTGATCAAAGAAACACAAGATATAGAAAAAATAAGTGGTGGCGAGCTATCGCCACCACTGGAAATCTCTTTGACTCAGGTGGGTGAAGAATATGAAGGCAATTTGGTTAAGGTCAAAGGTGAAATTATTGAAAAAAACGGTTCAAAACTTTATTTATTAAGCGGATCTGAAGAAGCTGTCTTGAAGATCAAAAAAGGCACGGAAATTAATTTGGCTTCATTTGAAAATGGCGATGAGATTGAAGCCGTGGGAATAGTCAGCCAATATGATGAGAATTATTTCGTTTTGCCTCGCCGGCAAGAAGATTTGGTCAATATAACCAAGCAAAATTTGCCCGTAGTCGGAGATTTGGCGGAAAATGAAACCATTGCTTCAGAACCGATTAAATTACAGGCTCGTTGGGTTTTGGCGGTTTTAGCCGTGGGATTATTGTTCGTTAACGCGATTTATGCCTATAAGAACAGAGAAAAACTATTCACTTTGCTCAAATTAAAACTTAATTCAGCGGATTCCGATTAAATGTGCATAAAGTCTTAGTTAAAGGTTGCTAAATGTGGTATAATAAAAAAGAACTTAATTTAGATAAATGGCCACTAATTTTGGTAAAATAGTGTCTCTTTTTGTGAATAGACTTAAACACATTTTTGAGTTTACGACTTTTTATGTTTTGAAATACAAAAAAAGTTTAATTTTTGTATTACTTTTATTGATTATCGCCACAAGCTGGTTTGGTTTTTCGGAAACTCCTTTGGCTCATGCTGCAGATGGTGGCGGTAAAGGCGATATTGAAATTATGGGCTTGAAAATCACCTTGGATGATGTTTTGGATGTTGTAAATCGTTTATTGTTCGTGGTGGCCTATGCTTTAGGTTGGGTGGCTTCATTTTTATTCGGAGCGGTGGTTTATGTTGCTTCTTTTCAAGAAATTGTTGATTCTTTGGCCGTTACCAGAGCTTGGACTTTGGTTCGCGATTCCATGAACATGTTTTTTGTGATTATTCTTTTGGTGATCGCTTTCGCGGAAATTTTACAAATTAAACAATATTCCATAAAAGCTGTTCTGCCCAAGGTTTTGTTGGCCGCCATTTTGGTTAATTTCAGCAAGCTGATTTGCGCCATTGCCATTGATTTCGCTCAAGTGGTGATGATGACCTTTGTTAACGGTTTCGCGCAAACCGCCGGTGGAAATTTGGCTTCAGGTCTGGGTTTGACTCGGCTGATGGAATTGAATACTTCCAGCCAATGTGAAGCTAATACCGATATGACATGGACGCAATTAACCGGCTTGGTATTGGCGGTTTTTTATTTAGTAATGGTAGTGGTTGTGGTGATGTTTATTTTGTTGATCTTGGTTTTCAGGATCGCCGCTTTATGGCTTTTGGTGGTTTTATCTCCGGCTGCTTTTATTTTTCACGCTATGCCTTCGGGAACCAAAATGAAAAACAAAGCTAATGAATGGACGGATAAATTCGTAAATTATGTGTCTATCGGTCCCATCATGGCGTTCTTTTTGTGGATGTCTTTATTGGTAATGGGTAATGCCGGCGGAGTTATACAAAAAGATAAAAGTTTGGAATTTATTTGCCAGCAAGGCGCGACGGGTATGCAGGGTTTTGATCAATTCACCAGTTCCATGGTTGGTTTGGCTTTGTTGGCGGCCAGTTTGTTGGCGGCTCAGGAAGTCGGTGGAGTGGCCGGGCAGATTGCTTCAAAAGGATTGAGTACGGCTAAAAAAGTGGCTACTTCCATGCCTTTATCAGTAGCAAAGTTTGCTGATGATAGAACAATGGGGTTACGAAATAAAGCGATCGGTTTTAGAGAGCAAATGAGAGCCAAGAGTGAGAGAAGAACCGCCTCACAAAAAGAAGCCGGCGCGGGATTGTATGCTAAAAAAGAAAGATTGGTGGCCGGAGCCAAGGAAAAAATGCATGACCTTAAAGAGGGGACATTGAGTTTGGCTGGTTTGGACACGGGTTCCAGAGCCTATCGTAAGGCTATTGCCGAAGGAGCTTCCGAAGAAGAAGCTCAACAAGCAAAAGAAAGCGTCAAGAAAACCAGAAAAAGCATGGTGGGCTTGGAAAATAAAACTACAGCTTCAGCCATAGAGTCAAGTAGAAAAAAGAAAGCTATGGAAGAAGCTGAAAAAAATCTCGCCGCCATGGGATTGGATACCAAGGAAGACAGGCAACAAGCATTGTCATCAGGTCAAGTTAAAGGTGAAGAATTTAAGGCTTTGAATTTGAAAATGGCGGAAAAAGGAGAATTTGAAACAAATGAGCAAGTGGCTAATGCGCGCAAACAGTTGTCCGGAGATGATTTGAAAGCATTTGAAGATAATCTGAAGAAAAACCAAAAATCAATGTATTACTCCAAAGAGGATGGAACGATTGATGAAACAAAAATTGAAAAAGATATTGATAGCGGAGATTTGGATATTAGAAGATTTTCAGTTGATGATTTGGGCAACGAAGATTTGATGGTTAGCATCGCCAATCAAATGGGAGCAGGTAATTTGTCAAAATCATTGGCCAAAGCTGGAGAAAGAAGTGATAATCACAATGAAGCAGCTCAAACATCAATGAAAGCGGTACTTGAACAAGCCAAACAACAAAAAGGTGAAAATCCTGAAGAATACGAAAAAGCGCAAAAAGCTTATGCCGGGATGACGGGAGATATAAAAGAAGCGTTTACCGGAGATGATGGTGAAATTGACACCATTCAATTGAAATCATATTTGGCGGGAGCATCACAAAAACAATTGGAGAAAACTAAAATTGATGAAAGTGATAATAACACAATGCAAGCCTTTGCCTCCGCGATTCAAAGATCAAGTTTGAAGCGTTTAGCCAGATCAAACGAGGGGCAAGCCCATAATTTGATGAATACCGTGATTTCGCAAAAAATAGACAGCAATCCCGATGATCCGGCATTGGTTAAAATTGCTTCAGATCATGATATTTCAGCAATTTTAACTGAAGAAAATTCGAAAAAAATAAAACAAATGGAGATAAAAGTAACAAAGGAAAAGAGTGAGGCTACGGGACAAAGTCGCCAGATTGATAATAAGATTTCCGATTTTGCCGGAGAAAAAATCGCTTCTGCCATGAAGTTTGAAAATAAACCGGCCTCCGCTTTCAGCGATCAGGACATTGACCAGTTGAAAAATCAGGTTATGAATCAGCTTAAAGGAGAAATGAAAGATAATATGAAGATTGAGGAGGAAGAAATCAATAAAATGGAAAAAGAATTGGATGAAAAAATCGCGCAAGCCATGCAAGAAGCCAAAACCAAGGCGGAAAGACAAGCCTCGGGCGGAACCCAAACATAATAAAATCAATTTATGCCGGAAAAGAAAAACACAAAAAACAAAAATAATAAAAAAAATTCCAATAGCGGATTGAGTGAGGAATTGGCCTTTTATTTGAAATCACCGATAGCCGCGGAAATAAACGCGGGCATTGCGGCGGAACATGAATTAACGGTGGGGCAATTGGCACGCATGACCGAATTGATCAGCTCGGTTTATGATAAAAAAATGCCTCCCGCCAATTTGCCTGAAGCTTTAAAAAATTCTTTGGAAATTGAACAAAAGAAAGCGCAAAAGATCGCCAAAGAAATCGCCGGAAAAAGATTATTGGTGGTTGATGAGTTGGCTTTTGGCGGACAAATAGCGAAATTGCTACAAGAGTGGGGAGGACAAGGCACTGATTATGAAAAACTGATTGAAGAATACAGGGATCAAGTTGAAAGAGATAAACAAAAGGCGGAAGATGAAAAACTGAATCAAGAATATGAACAAATGATGGTGGAAAAACAAGAACAAGCCGAAGAGGCGGTTGAAGATGTGGGTGAAAAATTAACCGATGCTTTGCTCAGTAATCCGGAAAAAGAAAAAAAACAATTGAAGGATTCCATGAAATCCGATTTATTGTATTTATTGACCACGGATGATTATAAACTGAAAGCCGAATTGAATTATCGTATCGCTTTTTTGGTGGCCGCTGATGATGAAGGCAAATTTGTTCGTGATTTAACGGATGAATTGTATAAAAACAAAGAAATTTTAACTGAAACAAAAGTGCAAATGAAAGATGAGAAGTTACCCGGTACGATCGGAAATTGGCTTAAAGATTATGTTGCTTATGTGGGATTGGAAGAAACTGTTAGCAGTATCAAAAAAGCTCAGTATTTCACGGAAGCTCCCAATGCTAAAAAACTAAAACAAGAAGAGAAAAACAAATTGGATAATTTACTGGATTTTTTCGTTAATTTACAAAAAGTATATACCAATATAAGTAAATACGATTTGTCGGAAGTTCAGATTTTACCGATCAGCGAAGCTGAACGAGCCAAATTTATCGCGGAAATTGAACAAGCCGAACAAAAGAAAATAACCAAGACAAGTAAAGTGAAAAAAACTACGGACCAAGCGCAAGAAGATAAGCAAGAAATTGACATTGGCGCCATGTATGAAGGCGATCCTGATGAAAGATTGGCGATTGATAAGCATAAGAAAGATTTGATCATGGAAACGCGCAAAGAGTATCATAAAATCGCCGATAAATTGGAAGATTATTTATTGCGTCGTAAAAGAGTGCCGATTTTGGCGTCACTTGAACTTTTGGCCGAGATCGGAGCGTTGGATAATTTGCTGGCCAATGATCAACGATATCAAGACTTTTTGTTCGGTTATTTGAAGCGCAATAATATGTCCAAATTACAAGATGAATTTAAAGCCAATCCATATCAAAGTCGTTTTTTAAAATTTTTTCTTCGTTTCGTGTTGGAAGAACGGCTGGGTATTCGCGAGGAAGAAGCGGCTCGTATCGCCGCTAAGCTTAGCATGATTTTCCAAGAAAAGGGCGCTGAGGAATACGGCGAAATGGCTTATTTGGATTTGGCGGAAGGTAAATTTAAATGGAGTGAATAATATGTCCGACAAAAAACAAATTAAAGGTTATGCTTTGGTCCGTGACAAGGATGGTGTTTTAAAATATTACAAGGACGGCAAGTTTTTTACCAAAAAAGAAATTCAAGAAGCCGTTGCGCGGAGCTCAAAAAAAGAATCAGAAAATTCGCCGAAAAAAGTTTTAAAACCGGTTTTAAGCTATCAAAAGAAATCAGAACCGAAAAAGAAAATTGATATTGAAGAGGCTTTGGAACAAGATTGGGCAGAACTTAATTCCGGCTCGGATTTGACCAAAGCAAGAGAAGAAGATAAAAAAAATATTGAAAAAAAAGTCCAAGAAGTCATAAAAAGATTGAAGATTTCTTTTAGCGATGAAAAGATCAAACAAAGATTTATCAATATTTTGATCACTTATTTCCGAGGCATCAGATCCCGCAAAGAAATAGAATATGCTTTGGCTTTGCCCAAGATGAGTGGAGGTTTGGAAATATCGGGAGAAAAAGCTCGCCTGATTGGTAAGGTTTTGGAAAATTATCAAGAAGAAGTTCATAATGGCAGAAAAAAAACCGTGGAAAAAGTGGAGCAAAAGCCGATAGTGAGAAAGGAAACCGTTGATTTGCGCCACCGAATCGCGCCACCGCCACCGGCTGTAAATAGGGAAAAAAATGATGGCTTAAAAAAGTTGGATCAATTGATCAAGCAAGAGAGCGCCCAGCAATATGTTTTCAGCAAAAATAAGGTAAAATCGGTTTCTGAGCCGGCGGAACGCTCATCTTCTATTAAACAACAAACAAAAAACAAAGAATTGTCGCGAAATAGTCGTATTGAAAAACAAAAAATGAAAACCATGATCAAACCGAAACCGGAAAAACCTTCCTTAAAACAAAGTGACGCAAAAGAGCGACCGGTGATGAATGATGTAAAAAGAGCTTCGCGATATTTGACCGGACCTTTGGAAGAATTGGAATACATGGATTTAAAAGGTTTTCGTTTACTTGGAAAAACCAATGACGCGATGATTGACGCCATGAAAAACAAGTTGAATATACTGGTCGAGCAATCATTGCCCCAAAAAATACAAGGAATCAAAGCATGGAGAAGATCCCCGGTTTTTCAATTGTATTTGGACATGAATTTACAAGGGATTCGTGAAGATAAATCTTTGCAAGAAGTGATTGAAGCGCGACAATTCGCCAATCAAGAAACGCTTTCTTTGAGCGAATATGAAACAATTGGTCAATTAAACACCATTTACACCATATGAAGCAGTTTTTAGTACCGCAATTTATTGATGTGGAAGACAAAATACTTGGGCCGATAACCATGAGGCAATTTATTTTAATGTTAGTATCGGCGCTTTTATTGTTTATTTTATACAAATTGCTTTCATTTTTTTACTTTATCGCGGCCGGACTTTTGGATTTGGGAATGTTCGCGACTTTGGCTTTCGCCAAAATTAATGGTCGTCCGATTCATTTTTTTCTGTTGAACTTTTTGCAAACTTCACGAAGACCCAATTTTCGCGTTTGGAGTAAATCCGCTTTCGTGCGTGATGTGCAAGATGAAAAATCGGAGATTAAAGAAAAAACAAAACAAAAGAAAAACAAAGAACCTATTTCAGGATCACGATTGCAAGATGTATCATTGGTTGTAAACACGGGAGGGTTATATGAAGGAGAAAATGAAGATTTTACCGCGGAAGAAAGATTAAAAGAAAAGCCTATCGGTTAATATATTTAAAAATGATATTAGTTTCATATGCAAGATAAAAAATTGGCGGGCAATAAAATTCAGCAATCCACTCAGCTGTTCATGGATATTGCCGAAATTAAAAACGATACCGTTATTTTAAAAAACGGAACTTTAAGAGCGGTTCTCATGACCTCCAGTATTAATTTCGCTTTGAAATCAGACGATGAGCAAGAGGCGTTGGTTTCCAGTTATGTCAGTTTTTTGAATTATCTTGATTTTCCTATCCAGATAGTGGTGCAATCGCGCAAATTGGATATCGGTAATTATTTAAACCGTATTTCCGAAGCGGAAAAAGAATTGACCAATGATTTATTAAAAAGAGTGGTGGTTAATTACAAAGCATATGTTAAAGAATTGGTTGATTTGGGTGATATTATGACCAAGCAATTTTTTATCGTAGTGCCTTACAGTCCGGTGGAAAATAAATCCGAAGGATTTTGGTCCAAGTTGGGAGCGGTTTTCACTCCCGCGAAAATAGTGCGTTTAAAACAAGAAAAATTTAAAAAGTATTCGCATGCGTTGGATCAGCGCGTCAATCATGTGAAAATGAATATTTCCAGCTTGGGATTGACCACGGCCAGATTGGACACGCAAAGTTTGATAGAGCTTTATTACAATGTATATAATCCTCATTTGGCACAAACGCAAAAAATGGTGGATACGGATAAATTGCGAATAGAAGAATAATTCAAATATTATATGTTTAAAACATCGGATATTAATAAAAAATCTCTGCTTTCAGAAAAAAAAGAAGAAAAACCAGAGATTAAGGAAGAAGAAAAACAAAAACAAATCGCTCAAAAATCAGCAGAATCGCAAAAAGCTTTGGAGCAGGAAAAAACATATCGCAAAGGTATAACTTCGGTTTTGGATATTGTCGCGCCGGATGCAATGGAAATAAAACCCAGTTTGATCCATCTCGGCGATAGGGTGGCCAGAACTATGTTTATTATGGGGTATCCGAGATATATTTCCGTGGGCTGGTTTTCACCGATTTTGAATTACAGTGCGGCTCTTGATGTGAGTATGTATTTTTATCCCATGGAATCGGAAGTGGTTTTAAAACAGTTGAAAAACAAAGTTGGTATTTTGCAGGCGACTTTGGCCACGGACGCGGAAAAAGGCGCTCCTCGCGACCCATTGAGAGAAACCGCTTTGCGTGATATTGAAAAATTGCGTGATGATTTAACTCAAGGTATAGAAAAATTTTTTCAATTCGGTTTATACATCACTTTGTATGAAAAAGATGAAGAAAAACTTGATATGCTGACAGCGGACATTGAATCTTTGTTGGGATCAAGGTTGATTTTTTCCAAACGCGTGCTTTATCAAGCCGAACAAGGTTTCAATTCCTGTATTCCGCTCGGTAATGATGAGCTTATGATTACCGCCAATTTGAATTCTTCTCCCATTGCCGCGTCTTTTCCTTTTATTTCTTCCGATTTAACTTCTGATGAAGGAATTTTGTTCGGAATTAATCGTCACAATAACAGTTTGATAATTTTTGATCGTTTTTCTTTGCAAAACGCTAATGCTTGCGTTTTTGCGACTTCCGGTGCCGGTAAAAGTTATACCATTAAATTGGAAGTTTTGCGTTCCATGATGCTTGGTACGGATGTTATCATTATTGATCCGGAAAAAGAATACAAAAATTTATGTGACGCGGTGGGCGGAACTTATGTAAATATTTCTTTAAATTCGGATGTGAAGATCAATCCTTTTGATTTACCTCGCAAAGTCGGAGATATGTCAACGGAAGATATTATCCGTAGCGCGGTTATTTCATTGAAAGGACTCCTGAGAATCATGCTTGGCGAGTTGACCTTTCAAGAAGATTCTTTGCTGGATCGCGCTTTGATTGAAACTTACGCCAAAAAAGACATCACCGCGGACAGTGATCTGTCAAAAGTGGAACCGCCGACCATGATTGATTTGTATCAAGTTTTGGATGGCATGGAAGGCGCGGATGATCTGGCTTTGCGACTTAAGAAATTCACGGATGGAACTTTTTCCGGTTTGTTCACTTCGCCGACAAATGTGGAGATGAATAATCAATTGGTTATTTTTTCAGTTCGTGATCTGGAAGACGAATTGCGTCCCATGTCCATTTATTCAATTGTCAATTACATTTGGAATGTGGTGCGTTCGGAAATGAAAAAAAGGATTCTGGTGATTGATGAAGCTTGGTGGCTAATGCAACATGAAGATTCAGCCAGATTTATTCACGCTTTGGTGAAACGGTGTCGTAAATATTATCTCGGTGTTACCACCATTACACAAGATGTTAATGATTTTTTGCTTTCACAATACGGTCAAGCCATTGTTACTAATTCGGCCATGAAAGTTTTACTTAAACAATCCAACGCCTCCATTGATCTTTTGCAAAAGACTTTTATGTTGACCGAAGGTGAGAAATATTTACTGTTGGAAAGTAATGTGGGTGAAGGCATCTTTTTTGCGGGTAATCGTCACGCGGCCATTCGCGTGGTGGCTTCAACCTTGGAAGATCGTCTGGTAACCTCCGATCCGCGACAACTTTTGGAAGAAGAAAAGCGTAAAAAAAAGAAAAAACAAGAATTGGAAGAAGCCGAAGGCGCGGTTTAAAAAATAATTGATTTTATATATATGCATTGGACATTTATTTCCCGTAAAAAGAAAATAATTTTAATCACGGCGACTGTTTTGTTGGTGGTGGCTTTGATTTTAGCTGTGATCATGAATTCGGAAGACATGGAAAGCGAAAAACATGGCTCCGAAGGAGCCGGTACCGTTAGGCAAGCTTTGCCCGGAGAATCGGAAACTTTGACAGCCAGACCCGTCCCCGTTCAAGAGAAACAAGAGGCTTCGCTTAAACAGCAAGTGAAAAATTTTATGGAGAGATACGGCACTTATTCCAATCATGCCGGATTTGCCGGTTTGTATGAATTGGAGCCCATGATGAATAGTAAGATGCGCGATTGGTTTTACAATTCATATTTACCGAAACTAAGACAAGATCATCCGATTGACGGATTTTATTACAGTGTCAGTACCATGGCGCCGTCCATTGAATTGTTGCGAGAAGAAGAAGGTCTGAAAGTTTACAAAGTCTCCACGCAACGCACGGAAATGATTCAAAAAAACGAAGACACTTTTATTCAAGACGCGGAATTAACCATGGTAGAGCAGTCGGGAACTTGGTTGGTTGATGGTGTTTTCTGGCAAGGAAAAAGGTAAATATGGATTGGCGAAAAACATTGGATTCAATTTTGGATTATGTTTTTCCTAAACAGTGTTTCGGATGTGGCGCCGAGGGAGAGTATTTGTGTAAGGATTGTTTCACGCGAATTGAATATTTGCGTCCGGATCAATGCTATTTTTGTGAAAAACCGGGCTTTGAAAAAGGTATTTGTCCGGCTTGTGCCGAGCAAACTAATGTTAAGTTGATTGTACCGGCTTGTGCTTACACGGATACGGCGGTAGGGCAATTGGTGGAAAGTTTCAAATATAATTTTATGGAGAGCGCGTCCATGATTTTAAATAAAGTTTTAGCCACTCAAATTGAAAATTTAAGATTGAAAAACCATATTTACGGAATTCCCGTCGTGCCGATCCCTTTGCATAAAAAAAGATATCTTGAAAGAGGTTTCAATCAAAGCGAAAAATTGTGTGATTTTTTAACCAAACGCTATGACTCGCGATTAAAAAGCGAATTGTTGCAAAGACAAAAATACACGGCACAACAGGCTAAATTGAAAAGAAAGGAAAGATTGGCCAATTTAAAAGATTGTTTTGCGGTCAATTTGACGGAAAAAATACCTGAAAGCGTTATCATCGTTGATGATGTTTTAACTACGGGCGTGACTATGCGCGAAGCGTCTCAAGCTTTGAAAAAAGCGGGAGTGAAAAACATTATTTGTTTGGCGGTTTGCCATGGATAAAAATAAAAATGAATATATTATGAAAGTTTTATTTACCGGCGGAGGCACGATCGGCGGAGTCAGTCCGCTTATCGCCGTAAAAAATGATTTACAGGAAAAATATCCCGACATGCAAAGTTTGTGGATAGGTTCGGAGCATGGCGTGGAAAAAGATTTTGTTAAAAAACAAGGCATTGAATACCGCGCCATAAAAACAGGTAAGTTGAGGAGATATTTCAGTTGGCAAACTTTTGTGGAGCCATTCCGTATTTTTTATGGGACAATACAAGCTCGTAAAATTATAAAAAATTTCCAACCCGACTTGATTTTATCAGCCGGCGGATTTGTTTGCGTTCCCGCGGTTTTGGCGGGCAATTGGTTAAAAATCAAAACCGTGGTTCATCAGCAAGATGTTCGTAAGGGTTTGGCCAATAAAATCTTGACCCGCTTCGCCACCAAGGTAACAGTTACTTTTGAAGATTCAATGAAAGATTTTCCGGAAAACAAAACCGTTTTGACGGGCAATCCGGTTCGTCAAAATATTTTCCGAGGAGATCGCGAGCAAGCTTTGGCGAAGTTCAATTTACAAAAAGATTTACCCACCTTGTTTATTTGCGGTGGCAGTCTGGGAGCGCAAAAAATCAATGAACTGATGACCGAAAGCATCACTCGCCTGATTGAATTTTGTCAGATCGTGCATTTGACCGGCAAAGATAATTTGATTGAATGGGTTGACCGAGACAAATTTTCCAAAGCGGACAGATATCACGCCTATGAATTTTTCAATGAAGAAATGCCCGATGCTTACGCGATCGCGGATTTAGTGGTCGCCCGAGCGGGACTTTCCACTTTGACCGAATTAACCGCTTTGACAAAACCGGCGATTATTGTGCCCATCCCGAATAATCAACAAGAAGATAATGCCAATTATTTTGTCAGTAAAAACGCGGTCATGTCTTTGTCGCAAAAGTCCGTAACGGCGGATGAATTCGTGGAATTGATCCATGATTTGTTTGATACTCCCAGCAGTTTGCAAAGGTTGAGCAATAATATTAAAGATATGATGCCACGAAACGCCAATGAGAATTATTTAAAATTGATTGAAGATTTAATGCAATAATAAGAATGTCAAAGCAGTTTTACAATCTAAACAAAGAACAATCTTTGAAAAAATTAAAAAGCTCAAAAATCGGTCTCAAGCAAAGCCGGATAAAGGCGCTTCGCAAAAAATACGGTCCCAACGCTTTGCCGAAAGACAAGAAGATGAGCTTTTTTAGAATATTTTTCCGTCAATTCGCCAGTGTTTTGATTTATATTTTATTGGCGGCGAGCGGAATATCCGTTTTTTTGCGAGAATGGGTTGACGCCACCGTGATCGGATTGGCGATTTTGATCAATGTGATTGTCGGATTTATCCAAGAAGCCAAAGCGGAAAAATCATTGGAAAAACTTCAAGAAAATTTGCGTCAAGAAGCCAAAGTTTTGCGTGACGGGCGTGAAGTATTGATTCCGGTTGAAAATATCGTGCCCGGTGATATCTTAATTTTGGAAGCGGGGGATATGGTGCCGGCTGATGCCAGAATTATTCAAGACATTCATTTGGAAGTCAGTGAAGCGGTTTTAACCGGAGAATCAGAACCTCAAGCCAAGCATTCACGCAAATTGAAATCAACCGAGGTTATTCTGCCCGAGCGGGATAATATGGTTTTCAAGGGAACCTTGGTTTCCTCGGGCAAAGGGCAAGCCGTGGTTGTGGCCATCGGTTTGAACACGGAATTGGGCGCGATCGCCAAAATTCTTAAGCAAAGTAAAGACCGATTGACGCCTTTGCAAAAAAAAATGAATAATTTCAGTAAGATATTGGGTCTGGCGGTTTTGTTTTTCGCTACCATCATTGTTGCCATCGGTTTGTATAAAGGACAAGATTTTTGGGAAATATTTTTAGTGGCGGTGGCAGTGGCGGTTTCAGCGGTGCCCGAAGGTTTGATGGTGGGAATTACCGTTATTTTGGCCGTGGGTATGCAGAGAATTTTGAAAAGAAAGGCTTTGGTACGGCGCTTGGTGGCCACGGAAACGCTGGGATCCACATCCGTGGTTTGCGTGGATAAAACCGGAACTTTAACCAAAGGTGAAATGGAAGTCAGAGAATGGATTACGGCCGGCGCTTCTTTCACTCAAAGCAAGAAACATAAAATGAAGCCGGAAATTGAGATTATGATACGCAACGCGGTTTTGTGCAACGATGCCGCGGTTTCCGATGGAGATTTGATTATTGGTAGCGCGACCGAGGCGGCTATCGTTAGGGCGTCCGAAGACGCGGGGATTGACATTGATTCTTTAAAAAAAAGAAATCCTCGGGTGGAGGAGCGACCGTTTGACTCAAAAGAAAAAAGCATGATTACGGTGCATAAAGACGGTAAACGGTTTCTTCATATTCAAAAAGGCGCGCCGGAAAAGATTCTTTCTTTGTCGGACAGGTATATTAAATCCGGCAAGCCGGCCAAGCTGAGCCCCGCGCAAGCGGAAAAATTTCAAAAGCAATTTAATAAATATAGCAAGCAAGGTTATCGTCTTTTGGCGGTGGCGTATAAATATGAGGAAGATAAAAAAATCACGAATACGAAAAATTACATTTTTCAAGGATTTATAATTATTCGTGATCCCATGCGTGAACAGGTGAAAAATACGGTCAAGCTGGCCAAGGAGGCGGGGTTACGCACGATTATGATTACCGGCGATCATAAATTGACGGCGGTGGCCATCGCGCGAGAGGCGGGGATTGACGCGCAAGCGGATAAAATAATGGAGGGTTCGGAAGTTGACGCTTTGAGCGACGCGGGATTGAAAAACAAAGTAAAAAAAATAACCGTTTACGCCAGAGTTTCACCGGAACATAAATTACGCATTGTTAAAGCTTGGCAAGCTCACGGGCAAGTGGTGGCCATGACGGGTGATGGGGTGAATGACGCGCCGGCTTTGAAAATCGCAGATATCGGTATTGCCGTGGGTTCGGGAACCGATGTAACCAAACAAACCGCGGATATGGTGCTTTTGGATAGTAATTTTTCCGTGATTATTGAAGCGATCAGACAAGGCCGTTTGATATTTCAAAATATAAAAAAATTGATAGTGTATTTATTGGCGGACGCTTTCAGTGAGGTGATCTTGGTGGTCGGTAGTTTGTTCATGGGGTTGCCTTTGCCGATTACTGCGGCGCAAATCCTCTGGATTAATATCGTGACTGACGGTTTCCCGGCCATGGCTCTAACGCAAGAAAAAGCGCATGAAGATGTGATGAAAGAAAAACCGCGCCCCAGAGAAGCGAGTGTTTTGGACACGGAGATGAAAGCTTTGATTTTTATTATCGGCGTGGTAACGGATCTTGTTTTACTCGGTTTGTTCTATTATTTGTATAATTTTACCGGTCATGATATCGCTCATATCAGAACCATAATTTTCGCCGCTTTGGCCTTGGATTCTTTGCTTTATGTGTTCAGTTGTAAAAGTTTGAAAAAAGGCATTTGGCAAGTGAATATATTTGACAATAAATATTTGTTGGGTGGCGTGGCTCTGGGGTTGGCGGTGCAATTGTCGGCCATGTATGTGCCGGTTTTGCGAGAAATTTTTGAATTATCACTTTTGAACGCCGGCGAATGGCTATTGATCGCGGGCTTGGCCGTATTTAAATTGATTTTGATAGAAATAACCAAACATCATTATAATAAAAAGTAAATAATAAGTATATGCTTGGAATAAAAGATTTCAATCTGCGTGAAGGGGAGCGCATTAAAAAATTGGTAAAACATCATCGTATTGTTTTGATTCCCGGACTGGTGATCAGTTTTTTAATTTTAATTTTGGATTTTTTCTTATTTTTTTGGCTTATGTTGCAGGGGTGGTGGGGAATGGTTTTGTTCGCGTCGGTGGTTTTCGCGGTGGTTTTTTATGTTTCTCGTTTGATATTTTTATTTAATAACAATTTGTTGATTATTACGGATCAAAGGATTTTGGATTTTGAACAAGTCGGATTTTTTAAAAAATTTACCAATGAATTCGGTTTTTACGAAATAAATAAAGCTCATTCGGTAACCAAAGGTGTTTTCGGGACGATTTTTCGTTATGGCAGTTTAAAGTTGGATTTACGCAATAAAACCAATGATTTTGAAATATTCAAAGTTCCCAAACCGGACAAGGTGCAAAGCGTGATAAATGAATTGGTGGAAAGAGAAACACGGAGTTTTGATCGTGAAGCAATTCGTCAGGACGAGACCGGTGAAGCATAGAAAACGAAACATTATTATTCATTACATTCCATATTTTAAAGCTATGCAATGTAAGCCAATGTTCCGTGTTTAACGAATCTATGCTATAATCTTGTTATGAAGAAAAATGCCTTAAATAAGGATAAAAAATCGTTTTTTTCCAGATTCGCGGTGGTTTTTACTGTTTTGGTTTTTGTTATCTTTATCAGTGGCATTATTCGCGAGGCTTGGCGGATTAGAAGTTTTAATAATGAAATAGATGAATTGCAACAAGAATTGGAAAATTTAAAAATGGATAGGCAAGAATTTCTCAGTTCCATTGATCTTTATGAAAGTGAATTGTTTGTGGAGCAGGAAGCGCGAACCAAATTTAATTTGCAAAAGCCCGGAGAGGAAGTGGTGGTGATTCCCGTTGATGATCAAGATATTGTCGGCGCTTTGGGGGATAAAACCAAACCGCAGAATACTGAGCCGAAAAATTTAAGAGAAAGAATGAGTAAGAATTTAAATGATTGGTGGGCGTATTTCTTTTAAATTGTCCGAATAAACTTCGGAAGTAGCAATTGATAAAATTTAAAATAAGCTTTAGCGGTCGTTGCTCGCTTTGATTGACGCTCCGCGTTAAAAATAAATAATACGAATAAATTTTTTATGAATCAAGAAGAAAATCAATCTCGGGAGGGAGAAGAAAAAAAACAAGTTAAAACCGAACGATTTAAACAAAACAGTTTTGTTAAATTTTTAAAAACCGGCAAAGGTTTGGCTTTGGTGGCGATTGTCAGTGTGTTATTGGTGGTGATTTGTTTCGTCGGTGCTGTCGGTGTGGGGTATTATAAACTCGGTTGGCGTAGTTCTTTCGTTAGTTCGGTTATGAGCGCTTTGCCTTATCCCGTGGCTTCGGTTGATGGACATTATGTTTATTATGATGATTGGCGTTTTGAAATTGAAGCGGTTCAACATTTAAATAATGCCAGACAAGCGGGTTTGACGGACGAACAGATTGAAAGTGATGTGATGAATAAGTTGATTGATGATGTGATTTTGAAAAAATTGGCCGGTAGATTTGGTGTTACGGTGAGTGAGCAAGAAATTGATGAACATGTGGCCAAGCTGGCGGAACAATCCGGCGGAGAACAGGCATTCAGAGCCAGTGTGAGAGATTTTTTCAATTGGGATTTGGAAACATTCAAAAAACATGTTTTGCGCAGTGAATTGCTGGGACAAAAATTGGTGGAACAAGCACCTCAAAGCGAGGAAGCTTTAAATGAAATCAAAGGCCAAGCCGAGGATATTTTAAATAAAATAAAAAATGAAGAAATGTCATTTGAAGTGGCGGCCAAAGAATACAGCGAAGATGCCGGTTCGGCGGAAGAAGGTGGAGATTTGGGTTGGTTCCCGCGCGGAGTGATGGTGCCGGAATTTGAAGAAGCGGCTTTCGCTCTGGAACCAGGACAAGTCAGTGAATTGATCCCGACTCAGTTCGGATATCACATAATCAAATTGGAAGATCGTCGCAAAGTGCAAGACGCGGAAAGCGGTGATGAAGTTGAAGAAATCAAAGCGCGACATATTTTGATCCGTAGCAAAACTTTTTCCGATTATTACACCGAATATCGTGATTCCATCAAAATACGCAAATTTGTTGATTTGCAAAAATAAAAAAGCTCTCCGCAGGAGAACTTAATCAAATAGCCGAATTTTTGGAGCCACCTGTGGGACTTGAACCCGCAACCTACGGTTTACGATACCGTTGCTCTACCAATTGAGCTAAGGTGGCTCGGAAAAGCCGGTTATGAAGTGATTTTAGCAAAAAATTTTTCAAAAAACAAATGCAATATGATTAAATTCAGAAATGTTACCAAACATTATCCGCCGGATACTTACGCGCTCAAGGGCGTTAATTTGCATATTGAGCCGGGTGAATTCGTGTCTATCATCGGTCAAAGTGGTAGCGGGAAAAGCACGCTGGTTAAACTTCTGACCGGTGAGACCAAGCTGACGCAAGGCAGTATAATTCTGGGTGGCTGGGATATTTCCAATATTAATTATTCGGAAAGACCGATTTTAAGGCGACAGATAGGCGTGATTTTTCAAGATTTTAAACTTTTACCGCAGAAAACCATTTTTGAAAATATCGGATTTGCTTTGGAAGTGTGCGGATCTTCTCGTCGCAAGGTGCGCGCCATTGTGCCACAAATATTAAAAATCGTGGGATTGTGGGGGAAAGCGGAAAGATATCCTTATCAAATTTCAGGAGGCGAGCAACAACGCGTGGCGATCGCTCGCGCTTTGATTCATCGTCCGAAGATTTTGGTGGCGGATGAACCGACCGGTAATCTTGATTTGAACAATACACGGGAAATTATAAATTTACTCAAGAAAATAAATGAATTGGGAACTACGGTGCTGATGGTAACTCACAATAAAGAAGTTGTTAATATGCTTAAGAAGCGCGTGATTACCATTGATCGCGGAGAATTGGTTAGCGACAAAAAGGTCGGTCGTTATGTTTTGTAAATCAAAATAAAAACAAATAATTATTTTCACAAGATATGAATTATTCATTTTTCCGAGCTCTTAAATTCGCGTTCCAGGATTTTTGGCGCAATATTTGGCTATCTTTGGTAACCATTACGGTTCTGGTTTTGGCTTTTTTGTCGGTTAATATTTTGATTTCTTTGCAAGCTGTTTCCAAGGAGATCGTGGCGTCCGTGGAAGAAAAAGTTGATGTCAGCGTATTTTTCAAAGCTGAAGCGGAGCGCGCGGAAATTGATAATTTCACCGAAAGATTAAAAAGTATCCCCGAAGTTAAAGAAACTCGTTTTATTTCTCGGGAAGAAGCTTTGAATAAGTTTAAACAAGATCATC
Organism: uncultured Gammaproteobacteria bacterium; assembly: GCA_964486065.1. GTDB lineage: Bacteria > Patescibacteriota > Patescibacteriia > UBA11705 > JABHMO01 > CAZAKN01. The sequence goes on from CAZAKN010000004.1 coordinate 69,305, forward strand.
AAGATGAACCCAAGTTGTTACAAGCCATTGAAGAGTTGGAAGAAAATCCATTGGTGGATGTTTTGGTGATAAAAGCAAATTCAATTGAAGAATATAATCAAATATTGCCGGTTATACAACTGGAGGAGAATCAAGCCTTGATTGAATATCAAGATTTCACGGACCACCAAAAAATTATTGAGCGCGTAAAAATTATCAGTAATAAAGTCCGGCAAGCCGGTATAGTATTAACCGCGATTTTCGCATTTATCGCCATTTTAATCGTTTATAACGCCATTAGAGTTAATATTTACATACACAAAGAAGAAATTGGCGTGATGCGTTTGGTTGGCGCCGGCAACGGATTTATCAGATCGCCGTTTATTTTGGAAAGTTTTATTTACGCCACTGTTTCTTTGGTGGTGTCTTTGGTCATATTATACGCGACTTTCGGCGCGATCAGTCCTTACATCGCTGAATTCTTAAAATCTTATGATTTCAATTTAATCGCGTATTACAATCAAAATTTCATCAAAATTTTCGGAGTGCAATATTTGGCTGTTTTACTTTTGACCATTATCAGCTCAGGATTGGCGATCGGCAAATACATGCGAGTGTAATCTTTACAAAGCCTTGATATTTTGCTAAAATCTGCCATATTGAATATTGAAAAGATGATTATTTATGGAGAGGTGGCTGAGTGGTCGAAGGCGGCGGTCTTGAAAACCGTTGAGGGTTCATAGCCCTCCGTGGGTTCGAATCCCACCCTCTCCGCCAAAAAAAGGTGCGAAAAATTTAATTGTGTCGCGACTAGTTCGGCGTTATCAAACAGTTAAGTCGGTTCATGGCGCAACTCGGAAAGCCAAGTATTTAGGGAGTTAAAAGATTAAATTGTATTATAAGACGGTGTAAGCCGTCTTTTTTTTTGCTAAAATGTATAAAAAATATTATGATATGAATATTGCAAGAATATGGAGAGGTGTCTGAGTGGTTGAAGGTACCGCTCTCGAAAAGCGGTGTTCCGCGAGGAACCGCGGGTTCGAATCCCGCCCTCTCCGCCAATTTTAATATTTTTGTTGTTGGCTCCGCTAGGGGAAGGAAAGAAATGTTAAGTTGATGAAATATATAGTGTAAATGAGTTAGACGAAATGACGCTCACTTACATTGTGCAAAATAATTACATCGCACAACAGCGTGTATGAGATTAAGAAAAATGTGCGTTAATAGTATTCCAAAGTTGCACTTACTTTGCCATTTTTCCAAAATAAAAACCTCTTAAAAAATAATAATTAAATAAACTTTATGTCACAAACAACAAAAATTATACTTGCGGTAATCGCAGTTGTGATAATGGTGATTTTGGCTGTGTTGATCGCCGGTCAAACCGGTTTCTTTGCAAAAGATAAAATTATTGAAAGCGATCCATTAATTTATTCCGTGGAAGGTATTGCTGCTTCTGTTAATAAAAAAGCGGTTTCTTTTGATTATACCGCGGAACAATTAGTCGCAATGGCGCGAGAATGCGGTCATGATATTGATCAAGACTATATCAATGATTTGGTGGCCAAGTTCGCCGGAACCGATAAACTTGTTTATGAATTTGAATATCAAGGCGAAAGTCAAAATCCCGACACTTACACGGTTACATTATTGCCAAACAAGCCCGATTACGCTTCATTTGAGCAGTTTGAAAAAGATTTTGATATTTGTTCAGCGGGTGAAGATGCTTATCCGCATATGTTGAATGATGATTGGCTTGTTTTTGTCAGTTCATGCGGGACAGGTTATGAGGACGATTCCGGTAAACCGGTCGGTTGCCAAGAGATCCGTGAAGCTGTTGAATCAAGTTTGAAACTGAAATAGTAATAGGGAATAGGTGATAGTTTTACCGTTATAAATTTACCAATTATAATTTGATAAATAGCAATTAAGGAAACGGAAAACCGTTTCCTTTTTAATTAAAAAAGCTCGCGCGAAGACGCGAGCTTTAAAATCTGTTTAGAAAGCAGGCACATTGAAGATTTCCGGTGGGGCTTTCGTGAGCATGCAGGTGGCCGGAGCTTTCATGTCGGGATTGTCAAGGAAATAGTATTCTCCGATCCAGATGTCGCCTACTTTTTTGGCGAAAACATATTGAATCCTTTCATCCAAGTGGAGGTATTTCTTTATGAATTTCAGCTGATTGTTTTTTAAAACAATATTTGAAAGTTTTGCCTCTCCGTGAATATCGTGAGTTTGTCCTTGCCAGTTGTCAAAAGGAAAATCAAAGGCGCTGGCATTGGCGTCGGGAATGATGCCTTGAAACATGAATCGGTACGGTGTGTCAACATTCACGAAACCGGCCACATTACCGTTTTCGTCCAAATCAGGATACATTTCCGACATCAGTCGTTGAAAGAAAAAACCTTGGATGAAATATGCTTTCATGAGAATCTCCCACTATGTTTGGTTAATGAACAGTGATGAAACCTTACATAAATGATGAATAAATGTCAATAATGTGGAGGTATTTTTGCGCTAAATAATTGCTGTTTATTTAAGCGCGTTCCGCTTTATGTTATAATAAAGTTGTAATAATATTGAAGCCCAGCCGTATGTTCGGCTGGGCGTTTTTATATACTAAAAAACCGGCAGATAACCGAGGAGCATAGAATGGTGTATATAGGTCATTCTACAACGGATTCAAGAGAGTATTTATTTCTTGGAGAGAGATAAAAAATTCCCTTGAGTTTGTTGTTGCTCCGCGAATGTCTACCGGCTTCGCGAATAGTTTTATTTGTTATACCATATATATTTATAAAATTCATTCCAAATTTTCCGTTTCGGCCTTTTGGCCTCATCAGTGCTGATACACATCAGCAGACAGAAGGAAGTTTTTTGTTGAGAAACTTCCGAAAACTCGTAATCCAATCCCGAAGTGCGTTCGGGACACCGGTAACCCTACCGGATTTGAAAGAACGATGCTTCTGAGTTGACCTCCACTCTGAAGCGGTAGAGGAGTGTTCTGTTAAAGGTCAAACACATAAAACCTTTCAGATCTAGTGGCTACCCCATTTTAGCTTCAAGGCGTCCAGGGCGGATTCCATGCTCTGGTCATCGGTTTCATCCGAATCTTGAGCCGTGTTATCCGACACCTTGCCTTTGGCGCTACAGGTCGAGCAGGTGATTTCGAGCGTTCCGCCGGACTTGTATGACCGCATCTCACTCTTGGTCACTCGCTCCTTACATCCGCAGGTGCACTTGAAGTAGCGACCGCCGATGAAGGTGAAGTTACCATTATCTTGAGTCGTTTCCTTAATGTGCTCTGCCAATTCTTCCTCCGCGAACTTCCTTAGGCGAAGATTGATGTTCCACCCGCCCCACTTTTCGTAGGCGAGAGCTTCAATCATGCCGTTGGAGGTGCGCTTGGATGCGACGACCTGTGCGTCGCGACCTTCCGTGTACTGATCGAACGGCTTGTTCCAGTTCACCAGTCGGGAGATGCGATGATCATCCTGACAGATCTGGATACCGTATTCGCCAGTCATGGAGAGGTAAGTGCTTTCGTCGTAGACGAGCTTCTCACCGCAGGCCGGACAGTAGGGGAAAGCACTTGCGGCTTCGGCGATCACTTTGGCCTGACGCTCGGCAGCCTCGGGGTCGAGTCCGAAGGAATTCTCGGTGGTACCGATATCCTCCAATTCGATCCGTCGGACAGCTTCGCGCTGGGCTTCGGTGAGACCGTTGACGGGCATCTTCGCCACGATGAACTCGCTGGAGCCGGCGATGTCTCGCATAGTCCCGCAAGACCACTTGAGAGCCAGCTCATCCTCGTTAACATAGTTCCAACGATAGTTGCCATCGCTCTTGTAACGACATACATCATCGGAATCACGATCACGAAGCGATCCATCGGGTCGGATGACCCAGCCATCACCATTGCCACTCATACCGCCTCGGCGATGCCACGTCTCGAAGTTGATCAGGATTTCTCCACCATCCACTCGAGCCTGACGCTGTGCGATCCGGTCTTGCGCCTGTTGCCAGACAGTTTCGACCTTCTCACTCTTCGCTTTGGCGTCCGCGTATGATCCAACGGCCAGTGCTTCTTCAGCCTCTTGGATGAGCTTGCGTGCCTCCTTGATCTCCGAGTTGACGAAGCCCTTGTCGTCGAGGGAAGCGATCTTCCCTTCGAGAGTAGTCTTCGCTTCTTCGACGATCGCCTTGGTGCTCTCGTGCTCACCGCCGATCTCGGTCTTCGCCGCTTCCATCGCCACCTTGAGTGCCTCGATCTTCTCCTCGATGTTATTCGAGGTCAGACCTTCGGCGTGCTCGCGAACGAGTTGCTCGTAACGGCCTTGGAGCGCATTACCCAGATCGGTGAAAGACCACCTGACATACCAGCCGGAGCTCTTCTCCTGCCACGGCTCCTCTTTAGGTACTGCGAGGTTTTCCTCCACGGCTTTCTTCATGATCCCCTCGAGAGACTTTTGAGTTTCCTCAGTTGCCTTCTCTTGGGAATCTGCCAAGAAGATCTGCCATTTGAAATACCCCGAGTACTTCTTGAGGCCGACGAATCCATTGATTGGGTCGCCGTTACCGTTTTCCGTACGGGTAATCTCGATGCTCGAGCCCACGCGATCCAGCCAGCCGATGACCTTTGCAGTATCACTCGTATAGCTGGTTTCATGTTCACTGCGAGCCTCCGACCAGGATCGTTCGATCCGCGACTTCTCGAGCTTTTTCACCAATTCCGCGAAGGACTTGGCAGAGTGCCCGGAGCAACGAATCTCCACAGTGCGTCCGCTTGGGAGAATAACCGCTTCGACGGTCGTCTTGCGAGCGAATTCTTCCTCGACCGAGGTGCGGACATAAGTCTCACGGTAGTACTCCTTGCCGTACTCGATTTCCAGCGTAACGCCTTCAATCTCGACGGTATTGGGGTTATCAGTGATGACTAACTGCACCAGCTTGGGGTCAAGTTGCGGAAGTTTGAGGCTCTCGAAGTCAATCACTTCCATTGCAGAGCGTGCGCCATTAAGTCGTAAGACCAGCCAATCGCGCCATTCCGAATGTGTCATCAACTTGAAAATCTCTTTGCCCGCCCGAATGTTGAGCTGGCGGGCTTTTTCTTGTATCTGGCGGTTCTCAGTGATGACCGCCTGCAACATTTTTTGAGGCATTCGTATCTCCTTTCGTGCCCGTGTCCCGCAACCAACTCTTGCGAGTGGTGCGGAACTTGGGCGTGGCAGGGTTTTTGGTCAGATACACATTTGACCGGCGAGCCAGTCGGCAAAAACCTCGGCCGCCTTCTCATGCTCCGGCGTCGCGACCTGCTCTTCTTTGACCTGCTGGCCGTTGAAGTGGGTGCGAGTGGTCGAAATGCATGAGTCCTTCTCGCTGTCGAATTCGGGGTTGAGCCCTTCCTCGGTATAAGCAAGCTGGGGAGCGACTTCGGCGAGCCATGCCGGATCGACTTTCGACGCCAATTCGATAAGACGCAGAGTTAGCATGCCTCTGCTCGTCTTGATTTGGAGGTCAAAAGGCTTCCCGACCAGCCATTTGGCGTTGCGGACAAGTGAAGCTGTCCCCAGTTCACGGTCAACTGTTTCACCATTTCGGTAAACATTGTATTGCCCGTGATACAGGTGATCAACCATTCCCGCGCAGACAGCCTTGAGGATGTCCTCGCGTTTTCCGGTTGAACCGAATCGGAAGTACTTCTTGACGGCATTGGCGAGATGATGTCGGATTTCTTTTGCCCGGAAATATTTCCGGATGCCGATACCTTTCTCGCGCATTTCGTCTTTCGACATCGAATTAGCCAACTGCCAAACGGCGAGTTGACCCATGACATCGGACTCATTTTCATGAGTCACCATGTATCTCCAATCCGGCCTTTCCGGACGGTTGCGACTCGGAGGCGGAACGGTAATTCCGCTTACTTCCATGATGGCTGCGACTGTCAGAACATCGTCTATGACGCCGAGCCGATCAGCTTCTACTAACATCCGAGCATACTTCACCGAAACAGGAAGGCGGTTTACCAGCCTGCCGATGGGCGTAACTTCCCCGGACTCAGTCATGCAACCGAGCCCGATCAGCGTCTGCCTGGCATCCTTGATATCCGACTTTGAGGGTTGATGGAAAAAATCCATCTCCTCCATGTCGAATCCGGCAATCGCTAAACGCAGAACAGTCTGATCAAGGCGTTTGCGCATGATTTCTGCGACCGGAAACTCACGACGCGAACCACCGCAGTGGTCGATGTAGATTCCTTCTTTAGTCCGACCGGCGCGTCCTTTTCGTTGAGTGGCATCAGCGATGGAAATTGGCTTGAGATACAAGCCTTCAACGCCATCCACCAGCTCGATTCGGCGCTCCATTCCGGAATCCACGACCGCATCGATGTCGTCGATCGTCACACTGGTCTGCGCGACATTCGTCGACACTACGCATTTCGGACGGCCGTAATGTTTGAAACACTTGGCCTGATCCTCCGGCGTGAGTTGTCCGTGGAGAGGAAGGATTTCCGCATCCACTCCCGTTTCTTTGATCTCGAAGATCGTCTCTTCGATTTCCTGCTTGCCCGGTTGGAACACTAGGACGTTCCGACCCTCGCGAATGAGTGCCGTTACATCATCAACCAACCGATATGCAGGTTTACGGGATTCCACCGGGAAGAGTCGACCGGGAACCGAGATCACCGGCGCGCCGTTGTAGTAGGCGGACAGCTTTTCGGCTTCCATGGTTGCGCTCATAATCACAACCTTGAAATCGACGCCTTCCTGGATCTGATGCTTGGCCCATGCCACGAGGACTTCCATATTCTCGTTCCATTCATGGACTTCGTCCAGAACCAGTACGCCTTTGTTCTGCCCCATCAGTTCGCGCACCAGCGCAAGTCCGTCGGTGCAGAACAAGCAACGGGTTGCAGGCGAGTCCTGCCGATCCACCGCAGTGCGGTAACCGACAGTGCCACCAAGATCCTTGCCGATTTCTTCGGCTACGCGCTGTGCCACCGTTCGGGCGGCCAGTCTGCGTGGCTGGGTCACGACAAGATCGTAACCTTCATCCAGCAGGTACTGGAGCACTTGCGTGCTTTTCCCTGCCCCGGTTTCGGCCGTGATGACGGTTACAGGATTTTTGCGAACCGTTTCGACGATTGTCTTGCGGAACGCAGAGATAGGAAGTTCTTGATTGTTCATTTTTTCTCCTTTGTACCCTTGGTTTTTACCGTGGGCGTAAAGTTTGTGTATTTCGGTGGCTTCGGCACTGCGCCTCAGCTCACCATCTCTTTGAACTGCTCGTCTCCGTAGTCCCTGCGAATCATTGCAAGGAACCTGGTGGCTTTGGCGTACTCACTGGCCAGACGAGCACCGAAGTGCTTGTCGGCGAGGTCGAACGCCTTTTCGTACGCCTGTGTCGGCGTCTCATTGCCAGCAATCTGGACGAACTGCTCGCACAGCTCCTTGTCAGACAGCTGGAGGATGGCCGAAGCTCTCCTCTCCAAGTCTTGTAGCTCCCGATTGGGAGACCTGTCCTGAGACTTCATCATTCACCTCCTTGCCCTTGATCTTGCGATCGTGGGCGTAAAGTTGCCTATGTTGTCAAAGATACGATCCCAGCATTTAACAAGCTTTAGATACTGGGGACTTTCTGTTTCGTCCTTTCGGACTCATCAGCATGGACAACACATCCATGGACAGAAGCAAGTTTTTTTGAGAGAAACTTGCAAAACTCTTTGTAATCATCTCGAGAATAAGTCTCGGAATCCTCTCCCCCTAGAGGGAATTTTTAATTGCGCCTTTATTTATCCTTGAGGAAAGGGGAAAGGCTAAACCTTGTTCGAGTTGATAGTATTGGTGGTTAGCCGAGCCGGGACTCGAGCGCCGGGAGGATCGTCTCGTTCCAGACCTTCTCGTTGCAGTGCAGGAGAAAGGCCACGTTCGAGAGCAGACCCGCCTGTGGCGACGTTTCCGTCCCTTCGGGCACGAGGTTACGCAGATCGATCTCGTCCTGATGCTTGCGCACCACAGCGAGGGAGTACTGCGTACCGTGACCGCCCGGCTTGCCCGCGATCGGACCGAAGTCCTTACGAACGACCGTGACCTTGGCGCCTTCCGATTCCATCCCACGCGTGAGCGTGTTCAGATCGGAGCGCTCGGCGCCCACCGAGTCGATGAGGACGACACCCGTGCAGGGCTTGCTCATCTTCTCGGCAAGCAGTCGCTCGGCCTCGGCCACACCGGCCTCGTACTCCGCCACGCGTCCCTCGAGGTTCGCGCGCGCCTCGGTGTCACCCGAAGCGGCCTTGACGAACGAATCGAACAGCTCGTTTTTCGCGTTTTCGCTTACTTCCGGCCGCTCTTTGTTGAAGGGGGGCAGGGTTGCGAGAGCGCGGACGGCCGTCCAACCAAGCTCCGTCAGCGTCTCCGCGGACTGCTTCGGCCGGACATCGAATACTTCGGCGTCGTCATCCATCCCTTCGTACGAGACACCCACGGCCTTCATGGCCGCGACGAGACCATCGTAGTCGGGGTCGGCGACGATCACGTCGTAGTCCGAGAACTCTCCAAGCGTGATCAGGGTCGCGCATCCGGGAGCCGTTTTGCGGTCGACGATCTGGGCATTGTCACCCAAGATCTGCTCGATGGTGTCGGCGGCCTCGGGGTTGCGACCCTCACCCTTGTGGTGGTCACGGATCGTCACGGAGATCCCTTTCTCGACGAGCGACTCGATGGTCGCCACGAGATCGGGGGTGGCGCCGGTGTCCACGAAGAGCACCTTCTGAGCATCGGCCCGGAATGGCCTCGAGTACGTTGGCGGAATCGCTGGCGGAAAAGAATTTGGAGAAAAAAACGGTCGTGGTGTTGATGGTGGTCTGGATCATTTCTGATCTCCTTCCGTAATTGTGGCCGTGGTTTCTAACCTTGGCCAGATTTTTGGATTGTCCTCTACATAGTGCACCATGCACCAGATTCAGACGTACCACTCCCCATGAGTAGCGTTCTGACTACAGTATTTCCCAGCACTCGGTATTATTCTCAATACATATCTCGTAAAAGTGATTATTGTTAACACTTACGAAATAAATGAAAAAATTACTGAGTGCTGGGTGAATATAAGCAGAAAGCTACTCATGGAATTTTAACCAGCACTCAACTTAGTCCTAAATTTGCTTTATAATATAGATGTATATATTACTTCTATGTCTTACAAAACAAACAGGGTTTATATTATGGCTCAACGAATAATCTGAAGCGTCGTCTTAAAGAACATAATCTTAAACAATCTCAAGGTTCGCAATGGAAACTTGTTTATTACGAAGCGTATTTGTCAGAAACAGACGCTCGTAATCGTGAATCTCAGATCAAACATCATGGTCAAGCCAAAAGTTGGCTCAAGGAACGAATTAAGAATTCCTTGTCCAGCATCTCACGGATGTGAGTGCTGGAGGTAAGACCAAGTTGAGTGCTGGTTGTACCTCATTTTAAAAGAACATCTGTGATTCCCCGCGTGGCTAGCAATAAAAAAAGGTAATAAATGTTGTAATGCTCTTCAATGCGTCGGAGAGTACCACAACACTTACTACCTTTATATTATATAACTGACCGAAATCGGTTATAAAATAAGTGTGTATGTTTGCAATGTTTACCCTGCACTTTTATAGTGCACGGGTCTCTCTCCAGCATTGCTTCCTCATTTATATACGGAATGAGGAACTAGTTTTTAAATCTTTCATCTTGATTTTGAATTATATAATATTTACGCATTCTTGTCAAATCTTCGGGGTAATGTATACATACCTTTTGTATTTTTTGCACTAAAATAAGGAATTATTATTGTGAAGGGGAAATTCAGGATTGCCGAATTTTATTAAACGAGATTATATATTTTATGTTATAATAAAGTTGGAATAATAAATAAAAAAGTAATTATGTCTCTTCAACCCATTGTACACTTGGTGGCGGATGATGAAGCCAAAAATCAGGCCAAAGAAATTTATGAACAAATAAAAAAGTCCACCGGCAAAGTCCCGAAATGGATGCGAGTAATGGCCAATTGCGAAGATACCTTACACGGTTTTTTCTTGTTATTTAAATCGGTTATGGATGATGCGCCGACCGATAAATTGCTTAAATGGAAAATAGCTTTCGCGGTATCGGAAGTCAATAAATGTGAGTATTGCGTCAGTGTTTCCAAAATGCAGTTGAAAAATTTGGGATTGAGTGAAGAAGAAATGACAGGCATGGAGAAAGCCGGAAATGAAAAAGAACGCGTTGCGCTGGAATATGCCGAAGCCACGGCCAAATGCGCTTATAAAATTGATCCTGAATTGATAAAAAAGATGAAAGAAAATTTTACTGATGAGCAAATTGTGGAAATTACCAGCGTTGTCGGTTTGTTCAGCTATATCAATCGTTTCAACGACGCATTACAGGTTTTGCCCGAGTAAATTTTTTTTAAAAAAACAAAAAATGTGCTAAAATAAATTTGTTAGTGGCTCTTTTTAACTTGCTCTAATCTACGCGAGGAGGAGATAATGCTTTTCGGACAAAGAGGACTTACCACGGACTTGGGACAACAGCAGAATTTGGCAGGTCAGAAGTGCTTATTCTGCGGTAAGGTGATCATGGAAAATCCGGAAACGGGTAAAGCGACTTGTGATTGCTTAATTGAGGGCTCGCCCAAAAGCCGTCTGTCGACCGGTTTGGCAAAAGCAGAGGATGATAAAAATGAAGCGGTAAAGAAACTGTATCATGCCGGAGTTCGCGCCAAACGAGAAGCACGGGATTGAGATTCCATCTCCAAGCGAAGCGGGAAAATGTCAGCATTTTCCCGCTTTAATTTGACATAAAATAATTATGGGTATATAATCATAATAGGAATAATAAATAACCCATAATCGTATGCCAAATTTTGATGGAACAGGACCGAGAGAATTCGGCCAAGGCGGAAGGGGGCGCGGTTTTGGCGCCGGTTCGCGCGGAGGTCGGGGAATGGGGCTTTGCTCTTCCCGTGGCGCGGACGCAACCTTTCTGGAGCGAGAAGAGAAAGATCTTTCGCTAAGATTGGAAAGAGTGCGTCAAGCGAAAAATGCCGTAGAGAAATAATTGATTAAAATGCCCAGACCCAGATTACAAAGGCGTTTAAGGCGATCGCCGTCCGTAACTTTTTACAAGCCTCAAGGTATCCCGCTAAGGCAGTTGAAAGAAATTGAACTGTCATTGGAAGAGTGGGAAGCTTTGAGGTTGAAATATGTGGATGGTCTGGATCAGCATGAATCCGCCAATAAAATGAATACTTCACAAAGCACTTTGCAGAGAATCTTATCGTCCGCGCAAAATAAAATCGGACGAGCGATCGTGCAAGGTGATGCAATTAAAATAAAAAAACAATGATTAAAAAAACGCTTTTATTAATTTTGGCGATTTTCGCCTTAATTATTTTTCCCGCTAACGCCGGAGAAAGCGGACCGATATTATTTTACGGTGAAGGGTGCCCGCATTGCGCTCAAGTTGAAAAATATTTGCAAGATAATGAGCCTCCGGTGAAAATTGAACAAAAAGAAATTTATCGTCATCCCGAAAATGCGGAAGAATTTAACAAGATATGTGAAGAACATAATATCGGACTTATGAATCGCGGTGTGCCGTTTTTATACGCTGAAGACAAGTGTTATATCGGTCGTTCGCAAATAATTGAATATTTGGAAAATATTGACGAAGTTTCAATCGCGTCCGTGGAAGAACCGGAAGAAAAAAAAGAAGCCGATTCCTCTTTGACTTTGCCATTTTTAATCGGGGCGGCCGTGGTGGACGCGGTTAATCCATGCGCTTTCGCGGTCTTGCTTATTCTTATGACCACGGTTTTGGCGGCCGGTGATCGGCGTAGGGCGTTGTTTTCCGGTTTGGCTTTTACCGTTTCCATTTTTATTTCATATTTGTTAATGGGCTTGGGATTGTACTCGGTGGTCGCCACTTTTGAAATGTCTAATATTTTCATGAAAATCGTCGGGGCGTTGGCGTTAATCATCGGTTTGTTCAATCTGAAAGATTTTTTCTGGTATGGCAAAGGATTTTTGATGGAAGTGCCACTGGCTTGGCGGCCGAAGCTGAAAAGCCTAATTCGTTCGGTAACCGGACCTTTGGGCGCGTTTATTATCGGATTCGCCGTCAGTTTGTTTTTGCTTCCTTGCACCAGCGGACCATATATCGTAATTATCGGTATGCTCGGTCATCAAGCCACTTACAATAAAGCTGTTTGGTATTTGGTTTTATACAATTTGATTTTCGTTTTACCAATGCTGTTGATTTCTTTTGGCGCTTATTGGGGAATGAATGTGGCGGAAGCCGAAGAAAAAAGACAAAAAAATCTGCGAATTTTGCATTTACTAGCTGGCTTGATTATGACGATCATGGGCGTGGTATTACTTTTCGGTTGGATATAATTATTTCGGAACTTAAAAAGTGTCTTAATTTGAGACGCTTTTTTATTGCGTTAAAAAAATGACTGGGGAAAATCCACTTTGGCGGAATACGCAAAATCTGTTATAATAATGACAGTAAAAATAAACAAAATACTATGCCTCCAGCAAAAAAGAAAACAACCAAAAAACCGGAGAAAAACAGTGAAAAAACTTATACGGTGGAAAGCAATTTATTAAATCAAATTTTAATTTTGGTGGTAATTTTAGTGGTTATAATCGGAGTGGCGTTCATGGCCGTCAATTTATATCAAGCCAAAAAAGAACTGGCGGAAGTGAAAGAACAAAATTCCGAACAAGTTCAGCAAGAACAATTATCCGAACTTTTGGATAAAGTCGCTATGCACATGATTTTGCCGGAAGAAGAGTCACCGATGATCGCTACCATTGAGGATGTGGAAAAATTAAAAAATGAAGAACCGTTTTACGCTCGCGCGGAGAATGGCGATAAACTTTTGATTTTTTCCAATAAAGCCATTATTTATCGCGAGAGTTTGGATAAAATCGTCAATGTCGGGCCGGTATTTTTAAAAGATCAAGTGCAAACCGAACAAATGAATAATGAAGAACCGGAACAATTAGCTGTTATCAAATTGGATATTCGCAACGGCAGTACAGTCGTCGGAGAAGCCACGGCCATGGGTGAAAAATATGATCCAATGGAAGAATATGAAGTGATCAATATCGCCAACGCCAAAGATAAAAATTATCAAGAAACTTTGTTAATCAAAACACATAATATTGATGTTTCCGCTTTGGAAACGGAATTGGGAGTTACGGCAATTGAAGCATTGCCTGAAGGCGAAGCGGAAACCGATGCCGATGTGGTTATAATTATCGGAGGTTAATATGGAAAGATTAAAAAACTTTTTTACGCCTACCGTGCCGGAAGATATTGGAAAAGTATTTTTGGGATGGGAGTTTCCGGAAGTTGAAGATAGGCAGATTGGCAAATTGCAGGCCGTGGGGTTAACCATATTATTGGCCGGAGTTTTAATTTACGCGGTAATGACATCCAACTTTTTATTTGCCATGATTATCGTTCTTTCGGTTTTTATTATCATCTTTCAATATTTCAGACCCACGGCGAAAATCCGAATTCAATTGAGTGAAGATGGAGTTTTAATAGATGAAAAATTTTATCCTTATAAAGTTTTGCAAAGTTTCTGGATGATTTACGAACCACCGCAAATAAAATATTTGTATCTTGATTTTAAAAATGGCTTGAAGAAAAGTTTGCCCATTCCTTTGCAAGATATTAATCCTTTGAAAGTCAGGGAAATATTGCAAAATTTCATTCCCGAAGATTTTGAAAGGGAAGAAGTTGAATTTGATGAAATATTTGCCAAAATGATAAAATATCGGTAATATAATGCAAATTAAATAAAAGCGCGTTTTTCGCGTTTTTATGTTGAAAATGTCCCTGTAGTTCAACCGGATAGAACATGGGCTTGCGGAGCCTAAGATCCAGGTTCAAGTCCTGGCAGGGGCACCATAATCATTAAGTGCGGAATAGTATAGATGATCAAGTTTTCGTGCAAGAGGAAGAATGCTATTAAAATATGCGGCGAAAGCCGTTTTTTGTATTGTCAAAATGTGCTAAAATTAAATATATGGACATGAAAACGGGAATCGCCACATTAAATAGAGTGGGCAAAACAACCGCTTCAAGATTGAAAAGACTGGGTTTGAACAAAGCCGGAGATTTGGTTTATTTCTTTCCATTTCGTTATGAAGATTACAGTAATATTTGCAAAATATCCGATTTGCGAAACGATGAACCGGTTACAGTGAAAGTTCGCGTGGAATTGATCGCCAATCGTCGTTCATGGAAAACGCGAAAAACCGTTACCGAGGCTTTGGTTAGTGATGATACGGGACAAGTAAAAGTGATTTGGTTCAATCAGCCGTTTTTAACCAAAAATATTAAACAGGGTGAGCGATTGTTTTTATCCGGCAAGTTTGATGCTCTGCGCCAGCAGTTTACCGGTCCGGAGTATGAAAAAATCAGTGGCGGAGCGGATAGCGTGGTTTACACGGCCAGAATTTTGCCGGTTTATCACACTACGGAGAATGTTACGCAAAAGCAATTAAGGTTTTTGATCAGTCAGTTGCGACCACTCATGAAATCGGTTGAAGAGTTTTTGCCGAAAGAAATTTTGAAAAAATATGATTTTCCCGAACTGGCCAAGGCGTTGCAGAGAATTCATTTTCCGGAAAATTTATCGCAAGTGACCAAGGCGCGGAAAAGACTGGAGTTCCAAGAATTGTTTTTGATCCAGTTGGCGGTGCAAAAGATGAAAATGGAATTACAAAACAATCAGGCGCATCAATTGAAATTCAGGGAGCAAGAAACCAAAGAATTTGTGGAGCAATTACCGTATCAATTGACCAAAGCGCAAAAAAAATGCGGTTGGGAAATTATTCAAGATTTGCAAAAAGACAAACCCATGAATCGTTTGCTTGAAGGAGATGTGGGCGCTGGCAAAACGATTGTGGTGGCGCTTGGTATTTTGAATACTTTGCTAAATAAAAAGAAAGTCATACTTATGGCGCCCACGGAAATTTTGGCCACGCAGCATTATGATGGCTTGAATAAAATTTTCGCAAAACAACTTTTCAGAATTGGACTACTGACCGGCTCTCGCCGGGAGATTAATGGCAAGAAATTTTCTAAAGAAAAATTTATCGCTGAATTGGAGCGGGGCGGAGTTGATTTGTTAATCGGCACTCACGCGGTGATACAAGATAAAATCGTGATGAAAGATTTGGCGCTGGTAATCGTGGATGAACAGCATAGATTCGGTGTCGCCCAGCGTAAAGCATTATTGTCTCGTCAAGGTGAGCGAAAACAAGTACCGCATTTTCTCTCCATGACCGCCACGCCGATTCCCAGATCTTTGGTTTTGACTTTGTATGGTGATTTGGAATTATCGGTTATTGATGAAATGCCACCCGGTCGCAAGCCCATCATTACCAAATTGGTTAAAAAACACGACCGGCCGAAAGCTTATGCTTTTATTGAAAAGCAGATTTCCGAGAGCCGGCAAGCGTTCGTGATATGTCCGTTGATTGATCCTTCGGATAAATTGGCCATGAAATCAGTTCTTGAAGAATATGAAAGATTGCAAAAAAATATATTTCCGAATTTACGAGTCGGTCTTATGCATGGAAGATTGAAAGCCAAAGAAAAAGAAAGCGTAATGAAAGATTTTTACGACAAACAATATGATATTTTGGTTTCCACCTCGGTGATTGAAGTGGGGATTGATGTGCCGAACGCGAGTATTATGATGATAGAAGGAGCGGATAGATTCGGTTTGGCGCAATTGCATCAATTCCGTGGCCGAGTTGGTCGCGGGCAATATCAATCATATTGTTTTTTATTCACGGAAAATACCGCCCCGGAAAGCCTTACTCGCCTGAAATATATGGAAACTTACACGGACGGTTTTCAATTGGCGGAAAAAGATTTACAGTTGAGAGGTCCCGGTGAGGTTTATGGAGTGAAACAGTCCGGCCTGCCGGAACTCAAACTTGCCAAGCTGAATGATGTGAAATTGATCAAAATCGCGCAAAAAGAAGCTGGTACCATATTGTCCGAGGGGGATTTAAATTCCGCATTGCAAGAGGAGTTATCCAAAGCCGAAGTTAGCATGCACTTTGAATAGCTTTACAAATCTTTTAAAATCAGTTATTATTTAAGCGGTAAAAGTCCATTGAACAAGGGATTAGTCGAGTTACCTTTTGGACGGTTACAAAATATAAGTAAAAATTACAACCATTATGCAAGGTACCATTAAACGTTTAATGGACAAGGGCTATGGCTTTATCGAACAAGAAAATGGAGAAGATTTATTTTTCCATTTCAGCGATGTTGAAAGCATTGATTTCAACGACTTAAAAGAAGGCGATAAAGTTGATTACGAAGTTGGAGAATCCGACAGAGGCAAAGGCCCGAAAGCTATGAACATTAAAAAAGCCTAAAATCTTTACATAGCGATTGAAAATTCCCCGTGAAAACGGGGAATTTTTGTTTTTCGCTTAATCTTTTTTTTCTTATGGTTGATCAGACGCAGGGGAGGCCAAATCTAATTAAATCAAAAGTCGCTTCAAAATTGAAGCGACTTTTTTTAAAATTGTTTTATATTTGATTCAATTCATTGACAGATTTTATGTTTTTAATTTGCAATTTGCTTTTAAGTTTCGTCTTATGCGCGGGGATAATGGCTTTTTTGAATCCCAAGCGCTCCGCTTCAAGCAATCTTTTTTCCAAATGAGGGACGGGTCTGATCTCACCGCCCAGTCCGATTTCGCCGAGAATAATGGTATCCGGCGAGATCAAAGAATCTTTGGCGGCGCTGTGGATGGCGGTCGCCACGGCCAGATCAATGGCCGGTTCTTTTACCTTGAAGCCGCCGGCGAGGTTTAAATGAATATCTTGATTGGCCAAATTGAGTCCGGCTCTTTTCAGTAAAACCGCGCTGATCATTTGTAATCTGTTTAAATCATAGCCCGCGGTTTTGCGTTGCGGGAAACCGAAAATCGTGGGGGAGACCAAGGCCTGAACTTCCACCAGAAAAGGACGATTACCTTCCATGAAACAACTTATAACCGAACCGGAAATCTGTTCTTGTTTGTCTCGGATAAAAGCTTTGCCCGGATCTTTCACTTCGGCCAAACCTTGAGCCGTCATTTCCATGACACCGATATCACCGGTTTGCCCGAAACGATTCTTGACCGGTCGTAAAATGCGGAAGCCGTGCAGTTTATCACCCTCAAGATAAATCACCGTGTCCACTAAATGTTCCAAAGTTTTCGGTCCGGCCACGGCGCCGTCTTTGGTAACATGACCGGTGATGATAATCGGTATATTCAGTTTTTTAACGGTTTCCAATATTTTTACCGTAGCCACGCGAATTTGCGCCAGATTACCGGCCGCACCTTCGGTGTCCGGATCGTAAATCGTTTGAATGGAATCAATGACCGCCAAAGCCGGTTTGATTTCCGTGATAGCCGCGCAAATTTGATTGATATCGGTTTCCGCCAAAAACTTGAGATTGCGACTATCGTAAGCCAGACGATTCATGCGTAATTTAATCTGTTCAGCTGATTCTTCTCCTGAAACATACAGCAATGGTCGCTCCTGTTTTTCCAAGCTTTGCAGAATTTGTAAAACCAGCGTGGATTTGCCGATTCCCGGTTCACCGCCCAAAAGAGTGATACTGCCTTGTACCAATCCGCCCCCAAGAATCTGATCCACTTCCGGCAAACCGCAAATTATACGACTGAATTTTTTATCCGATATGTCTTTGAGATCCACCAGATTTTTGTGGTTGAATTTGACCGCTACCGCGGGGGCTTGCTTTGAAGTCTGTCCGGCGGATTCTTTTAGCGTGCCCCAACTACCGCACTCCAAACAGCGCCCTGACCATTTAGGAGATTGGGCACCACATTTTTCACATTCAAAGATTGTGTTTTGCTTGGCCATTATTTCACGCATTCGGGATTAAGATTTATCCAATCTCTGGTCAAAGCTTCGCCAACATAATCAAAATGCCAGCGTTCAGGCACTTCTTTCCATGGTGAAACAGTTATCTCTTTACCGTCTTTTTCTTCAATTTTATCATCAGGTACAGCTGAACCGGAAGCATAAACAAAATTTTTAAAATTATGTTTTTTACCTTCATCTACCAATTCCTTGTATTGCGCCGTGGTCAAAGTCTTGACTTGCATATCCACGGCCAAGCCGTATTCATGATTTGATGAACAGGCACGCGCCGCCAATTTTGGAAGATTTTCTTTTAAACATTTTTGTTTTTTAGAGGAACGGTAAGCTGAATTCAGCGGCGTGTTAAAAGATAGTGCTTCCATCCAGCGTTGAAAATCCAGCGCCGCCGGAATTTGAAGAAAGCGACCGCGTACTTCAGAAAAGTATTGAGCGAATTTATCTTCCGCCACTCCGGCTTCCAGAGGATCGTCGGAAATACTATTACATTTGGGATGTTCTTCGGCGTCGGGCAATTCTATTTTTTTAATCACTTCAATCGGAAGCCCTTTTAAATTGGTCAGTTCGGGGTTGATAATATTTAAAATTAAGTGTGATGATAAAATCAATACCATGCCCGCCAGTGAACTGAAAATCAGAGATTTGGCTCGTTCCACATTGCTCGGGATACCTCCAGCCAGAATATACAAAAACCCGCCGGTCATAAAAGCCACCACCGCCACGATAGCGGCGAAAATAATACCTCGTTTATACCACGCGATGATATATTGTGCGATCCAAGGTATTGAAACCATGTTGCCACTCAAATTTTTTATTTCTTTCCAGTTTTTCGGCAGTTCGGGAATGGGAATATTGATTTTCGGCTCGGTGGGAGTAAAAGATTGCACGCCGGCAGGAGTAGAAGCACTTGAAGATGATCCGCCGGCAGGAGTAGAAGCACTTGAAGATGATCCGCCGGCAGGTTCAGCTGAAGCTTCCATTATCGTCGGTAAGAAGATCACTAACAAGATTGAAACGAGTAAAAAATATTTAAAAAATTTACACATATTTATTTTAATTTGATGTTATGCACGGTTTGTGTGTTTTTATCTTGAAAAAACAAATTTTTGCCGTTTGCCGAAACTTCCATTTTGCCGATGGTGTGAGGTGATTCGGGTTGAGCGATAAAAGATTTCGCGCCCGTTTTTAAATCCACTTTGTAAATATTGTCAGGGATATCATCGGCAATGGCCGGCACCAGATCCGCGCCTTCGGGAAGATTTTTCGGAACCGCGCAATAAAGCGTGGAAGTGCCATGAAAAGTACATTTATCCGGCCAAGTGTTCAAACCCAAGCTGTAATGATTTCCGCCCATGTTGGCGGCGTCGGCATCCACGATATGCAATAACGGTTTGTTGCTTGAAAATTCATTATAGGCGCTGTATATCAAACGATTATCGTTCGGTGCCCATTTGGTTTCCACTCCATAGCCGTTCACGGTTAAAGCGGGGAAATTTTCATTATTTTTTCCCACAAAATATATATTGCTTGTGCCAGGACCGCTCGGTTCGGTAAATTGTCCGACCATTTGACCGTTTGGCGACCAATCCACCTTGAATTGGTTGGCTTTGTAGCCGATAGTGGTCAAATATTTAATGGAGCTACCGTCCGGGGAGGCAATACCCATGTATTTATAATCATCAAGATTATTCATGTCTTTAAAAGCGATTTGGTTACCTTGTTTGGTGAATTTAAACTCGGTCCAATTTTTCGGTAGCGGATATTGTTTGTCGTTTTTAAAATCATAAACCACATTGCTTCCGTCCGGAAATTCCAAAATGGCTTTGTCTTTTTGCGGAGAAAAGCTGACATTTTGAACATTGCGATAAGTTCGTTTGGTTAATTCGGTTTTATTGCCTTGTTCGTCTATGGTATAAAATTTACCCAGATCAGGTTGATAAGAAATCAGATTGTCACCGTCTGAAGATAAAGTAACTTGCGTGGTTCTTTGATAATCAATGTCATTAACTTGAGTGATTCCACCTTCCGCGACAGGGGAGACGGTTTCCTCTTCAGCCGGTATTTGAGTAATGATTTCTTCCGGTGCGGGGATGGGCAAGCCTTCTTCGTCCGGAGAGATTAAGCCGGGTTGCTCTCCTTCACGACCTTCGGGCAATTGTCCCAATTCTTCAGTCGGCTCTTCTTCCGGCGGTAAGGATAGCGGAGTTGGCGCGAAAAATAGTGCGTATAAAAGGTAGCCGAGAATTATCACCAAAGCGATAAAGCCGACGATAATTCCCATTTTTTTCCAATCAATGTTTTGCAAGTTCATAATATTTTTATTTTTATTTATTATATGCCTACTCTTCCGGCCAAGCCCATCAAAGCTTTTTGCGCTTGATCCACTACTATTATAAAAAAGGTTATACCTATAAATAAACTGAAAATAGCAATTAAAATTACGAAAATAACAATTAGGGAGGTGAAGGTGTCAACTTTTTTTTGTCCCATTTTCATGTCCAAACCGGCATAAACAGTGGTGGTGATGCCTCCGCTTAACGCGATGATAATGATATTGGTAATCGCGCCCAAAGTATCAAGCCCGGGAGAGAACAGCGATTTTAATCTTTTTTTAATCGGACTCAAACCTGTCGCTCCGATGGAATCTGTTGGGGGGGCGTCTTCGTCTTCCGAATCGGTTTGTGATCCCTTGCGAGTGCGACCGACATTTAATTGTCGGGAGGCTTGTCGCTGAGCGTCAAAACTTTGCAAATTATCTGATTGAGGCAAGCCGAGGTTGGGGTCTTGGTAGCCGACTCCGACTCCGCGCGAGCCTAAATTGGCCTCTTTGGTGTTGTAGTCCGCGGGCAAAGTGGAACCGGATAAGCCGGCAGCCTCTTTTTCACGACGAGTGGCGCCTCCGTAACCGGTTGATTCATCAATATAGCCCTGACCTTTTCCAACATCAATATAACCGCGATCATCGGTGTATTGTTCGCGTTTTTCTTTCGCCAGCTCGCGACCGGCGGCCATTTGTTCTTGAATTGAAGCCAGAGTGGCAGGAGTGTCCGCCATGCTTTATTGAATATTTATTTTTTTGGTTTTGGTTTTAAGCAGTTGAGCGGCCAAAGGTTTTTCAACCCTTAAGCGAACGGTTTTGCGTAATCCGTGTAAACCTTCATCTTGTTCGGTAATTTCCTTGATTAAAGAGTTTAATGTTCGCGCGGACATTTGCATTTCAATTCCTTCATCCGCCAATTTTTCTCGTAAGTTTCTTATTTCCAAATTCAATAACTTACGATAATCTTTTTCCGCCAATTTGTTCAGCACGATTATTTCATCAAGATTATCAAGTAAACGAGAATTTAAAATATTTTTCAATTCATCATGATAATCAGCTTCCTCAGTTTGTCCGAAGCCGAGTTTGGCGCCTTTGAATTTATCGTTCAGAGAGTTTGTCGTCATGATTAAAACGCTACCGGTGAAATCAATTTTGCGACCGGTGGCATCGGTTAAAAATCCGCTTTCCATGATTTGCAGGAAAATATCTTGTATTTCCGGATGAGCTTTTTCAATATTGTTTAATAGGATCAGAGAGCGCGGATTTTTTTTGATCAAATCAGTAAATTTGTTGCCTTCGCGATAACCGACATAGCCAGCTGGCGCGCCGGTGAGCTTGGAGGCTTGGAATTTATCATTGAATTCGGACATTTCCAAATTGATGAAATTTTCATTGCCGGAAAAAAACAACTCCGCTAACTCGGTCGCCAATTTCTTTTTTCCGCTACCGCTCGGTCCGGCCAACATAATTTGCAATCTTGGGCGATTTTCTGCGCGTATATTCAACTCCGCGAAAGTGAAAGATTGCACGATTTTATCAATATGTTCATCTTGTCCGATAAATTTTCGTTTCAATTGTCCGGTTGCGTGTTTGTGTTTGCCGATTAAACCGGAATTAAGTTCCGCGGGCGGAATGCCGAGTTTATCGGCAATAATTTCAGTCATGGCTTTGGCTGTGATTTTAACCGGTTTTTTGCTTTTGTGAGCTTTTACTTTTTTGCCCAGATTGCGCGCGACGGCTTCCAAGCTTTTTTCTTTTTCTTTTAATTTAACAGCCTCGGGGAAGTTCTCTTCAGCTACGGCTTTTTGCTTGCTATAATTTATTTTTTGTAATTCGTTTTCCAATTTCACCAATTCTTTGATTTCCGGCAAAGTATCGGAAAAAGCTACGCGCGCTTTGGCCGCCGCTTCGTCAATTAAGTCAATCGCTTTGTCGGGCAATAATTTGTGAGTTAAATGCTTCACCGACAGGTCAACGGCCGCCCGCAGGGCATCTTCTTCAAAAATCACATTGTGAAAATCTTGGTAATTTTCTATGATCCCCCGCAAAATAGCCAAAGTTTCTTGGTGACTCGGTTCTCGTAAGTTAACGGTCTGAAAACGGCGCTCTAAGGCCGGATCAGGTTCAATATGCTTCTTATATTCTTGTGGCGTGGTTGCGCCGATACAACGCAATTTTCCGCGTGCCAGTAATGGTTTGAGCATATTGGCGGCATCCATGGAGCCACCGGCCGAACCCGCGCCCATAAGATTATGAATTTCGTCAATAAATAAAATTACATTGGGTTCGTTTTCCACCTCTTCAATCACGGTTTTCAAACGATTTTCAAAATCACCGCGATACATTGTGCCGGCCACCAATAATCCCAAATCCAAAGTTAAGATTTTTTTATTCAATAAAACCGAAGGCACTTCACCGAACAATATTTTTTTTGCCAAGCCTTCCACGATCGCGGTTTTTCCCACACCGGCATCTCCGAGCAATAAAGGATTATTTTTATCTTTGCGACAAAGGATATGAACCAAGCGGGCGATCTCCGCTTCACGACCGATAACCGGATTGATTTCTTCTTGATAATCAGCGTCGGTCAGATCGGTGGTAAAATATTGCAAAAGATCTTCGTCTTCATCTTGTCTTGAGAAATCAGCACCTTGATTCATGATTTTGGAAAACTTGGGTAGGTTTGAACTGCTATTCATGACAGTTGATAAATGCACGCGCAATTTTTCTTTGGCTGATTTGGATTTGAAATATTTATCCATAGTTTGCGGAGCATGATCAAGCAAAGCCGCCAGTAAGTGTTCTGTGCCGATATAATGGTGTTTATGCTTTAAAGCCAGCGCACCGGCGTGTAAAATGATTTGTTTGGTGGACTCGCTGAATTCGGGTAAATCCTTTTTTGTTTGCGATACTTTGTTTTTTTCAATAGTGTTTTCGCCCAAAATTTGTTTCAAAATATCATAAGCCAGTGAGCCTTTGGTTTGGCGCATGGCGGTGAGTAAATGTTCCGGTTCAAGCAAACCGGTTTTTTGATGTGAAGCAAATTGCCAAGCCAATTTTAAAGTTTTCACGAAATTGTCGGAAAAAATATTCATGTTAAATGATTATTTAATAAAGGAATAACGAAAAATTTTGCGCTTAGCCGGACGCAATATTTTTTGCCTAATTTACTGCTACTATTGTATAATAAATTTAAGTAGTCGTAAAGATGTTAAAGTGAATTGTTTTTAATCTTAAATTGGCGAAAAATTAAAAATAATATATATATTTATGATTAATGAATCCGTATTTAAAGCTTATGATATCAGGGGCGTTTATCCGGCGGAAATTGACGCTGATTTCGCGTACAAATTGGGGCGCGCGCTGGTTTTGCTTATCAGCAAAGAAAATCCGAACAAAAAATTAACCATCGGCGTGGGGCGCGACATGCGTTTATCATCACCTGAGTTAACGGAAAAATTGATCGCCGGGATTCTGGATCAAGGCGCGGATGTGGCGGATTTGGGTTTGGTTTCCACGCCGAGTTTTTATTTCGGGGTGGCCAATTATGATTATGACGCCGGTATCCAAGTTTCAGCTTCGCATAATCCCGCTCAATACAATGGCTTCAAAATGGTGCGAGCCAAGGCCGTGCCGATTAGTGGTGATACGGGGATTATGGAACTCAAGGATCTGATGTTGGCGGATGTTTTTCCCGAACCCGAAAGTTTGGGCGAGAAAAAAGATAATAACGCGGTTTTACAAGACCATGTTGAATTTGCCCTGCGGGCGGCTGATACTGAGGAAATTAAACCGCTGAAAGTTGTGTTGGATACCGCCAATGCCATGGGAGGTCCGATGTTTGAAAAAATGTTCAAAGCATTGCCATGCGAATTGATTCATATCAACGCGGAATTGGACGGGACCTTTCCGGCGCACGAAGCGGATCCGCTGAAAGATGAGAATAATCGGCAATTGCAAAAAAAGGTGATTGAAGAGCAAGCGGATTTGGGTATCGTTTTGGACGGTGACGCGGATAGAATATTTTTTATTGACGATAGCGGTAAGACCATAGAACCGGCTATTGTTCGCGGTATTTTGTCTATGATATTTTTACGAGAAAATCCCGGAGCAAAAATTTGTTATGATATTCGTCCGGGACGAATTACTCGCGACATGATTGAAGAAAACGGAGGAGAGCCGATCGTTACCAAAGTCGGGCATTCATTGATTAAAGAAAAAGCTCGGGAAGCCGGCGCGGTGTTTGCCGGTGAATCCAGCGGACATTTTTTTCTGAAAACCAAATTGGGAATTTTTGAATTACCCATGATCATGGCTTTGAAATTGCTGGTGGAGTTTTCAAAAGCCGGAAAAAAGGTTTCCGAATACATTAAACCTTTGCAAAAATACAATCATTCCGGTGAGATTAATTTCGCGGTGGAAGATAAGAACGCGGTGTTTGAACGCTTGAAAGAAAAATACGCGACCAATTTGGTTTATGATTTTGATGGAGTAACTTTTGAATGGCCGGATTGGTGGTTTAATGTTCGCGCGTCCAACACGGAAAATAAAGTGCGTTTGAATTTGGAAGCGATAGACCCTGAAATAATGGAGCGGAAAAAATCGGAAGTGATGGAAGTAATCAATTCTTAAAAATATTGAAAAAACAATAAAACGAAAATCCGCTTTTTGAGCGGATTTTCGGTTTGACATAAGTGACTTTTAATGCTAATATAAAATATCCAAGTTCATTGAATTAATCTTTACTGGGAGGATAAAATGCGTTATTTTACTGTTATTTTCGCTATTGTTCTGATGCTCGGTTGCGCGGGACACAGTCGTGATTGGAGCGAAGATTTCAAACAAAACGGCAAAGATTTACTCCTCAGATCGGAAACCGAAGTCAGGTTGGCCAAAACCGTAACATTGTCGGTCAAAGTCAAATGTGATTTGCAGGTTTTGCGTCAAGCCGGTTATAAAAAACTTGATTTGCCCGGCATGGAAGCGACAGACTTGAAAAATCATGTTTGCGAACCGGGCACACAAGAAATCAGGCTTTATGATTTTTCCGAAGGGAAAACCGATGCTACCGGCAAGATTACGCGTGAAAGCGTGCTGAGAATGTTGAAACTGGCCGGAGACAGACCGGCTTCGGTTTATGAACTGTTATCCCTCGGCGCGACTTATCCCGATTTGCTGAAACATTTTCAAGTTACCACTATGGGACAAAGTTTGAATAACATTATTATTCTTGCCGATGAAACGGGATTGTATCAGGATTATTATGTTTTGATGCAGATTGAGCCAGGTACATTGGTGGCGACCGTTTCTCAAGATTGATTTCACAAATCAAAACCCCCTGCTCGGCAGAGGGTTTTTTAATTAAGAAAATCTATTTTTATTCAATTAAATCGGTTTGCGATTATTCAGCGCGTTGGACAGAGTAACTTCATCGGCATATTCAATATCCGATCCCATGGGCAAACCGCGCGCCAAAATAGTCAAATTTACGGGGTAGGCTGATAAGATTTTTTTCAAATGCAAAATAGTGCCTTCGCCCTGAATATCCGGATTAAGCGCCAAAATAACTTCTTCAATATTATCTTTTTCAATTCGGCGTAAAAGTTGCTCAATGGTTAATTTGTCGGGAGTCATACTGCGAATGGGATCCAATCTGCCACCGAGAATGTGATAAAGTCCGCGATAATCGCCCGTATTTTCAATCACCGTTAAATCATGGATTTCTTCCACAACGCAAATTTGCGATTTGTCGCGTCTTTCATCCGAACAAATCGGGCAAAGAGTCGCGCCGTTGGTGAAATTGAAACATTCCGGACATTGATAATTGGCGGCGTCCAATTTTTGTAAGTTATAAGCGAATTCTTCCAAATCCTTTTTCGGTCTTTTAAGTAAATAAAAAACATACCGTTCAGCGGTTTTGCGACCAATCCCCGGTAATTTGGTGAAAGAATCTATTAAATGGTTGATTTTGTCAGGATAACGCATGAATATGGATCATTTCGTTTTTACATGCCAAGCATGCCACCCATTTCTCCGCGCATTTGTTCAGCCATTTGTTTTTGCGAGTCGGCGATGGCATTATTAAAAGCTTGTTTCAAGCGATTGGATAGATTATCGGCATTTTCCATCAAGTCTTCGGGAATTTTTAGATCAATAATATCTTGTTTGCCGTTCATGGTAATGGTGATACCTTGGTATTCGGTGGTAAATTCCATTTGTTTCATTTTCTTCTGCATGTCACGAGCTTGTTTCATCATTTTTAATTGGTCTAACATAGATGTTTTAAATTAGGTATTAGGTATTAGAAATTTGTAATTGTTTAGAATTTAGAGCTTAGTTTTCTCAGCAAGTGAAACATCAATTCTCTGCTTATCATTAACATCCCCAACAGGGGTGTCATCCCGTATTTATTGCGGGAACTCCAAAACCCGTATCTTTGCGAGTAAATCATTTACTTGTTTTGAAAAACCGAAGGTTCTTCAAGATACTTTTTGCCGTCAAAAAGTATCCAAAAACCGCCGGGGCCTGTCCCGC
>CAZAKN010000005.1:0-64710 GCA_964486065.1 uncultured Gammaproteobacteria bacterium
AGTTCAATCTTTCAGATTTGTCTGCGGACACTTCGGATTAGTCGCGGCACATTATTCAAAATCAGCTAACAGCATATTTAATGAATTACGGCTTTTTATTATTTTTCTATAAAAATGACTTTTAAAAAGTCATTTTTATTTTCATGATTTTCAAGTTGATTTTTTGAATAAATAGTTAAATTTTTGTATAATATTAACAAATTATCCACATCTGGCTTTAATTATGAAAAGCAATACTTTACTTAAATTATTTTTTATTACTTTTACGGCTTTTTTAATCGCTCCGTCTGTTTTGGCTCTTACCTGGACAACGGATTCACAAACCGACTTTAATCTGGGCAATTATCAGAATACCGCTTTTTACTCTGATTCGGTTTCTCTGAAGCAATGGTCGGATACGGAAAAAGAATTACCTCACAATGAAACAACCGATGTCTGGGGAATTGACATGAGTGACAATATATTATTGATGCATATGAACGAAGCGTCCGGCACTATCTCTGATTTTTCCGGCAATGGCAATAACGGTTCATACAGCGGTTCACTGTATTCTCAAAACGGAGCTTTGAATTCTTCGCTTGGATTCAATGGCAATAATACCGGCGTAGCTTTGGGAGATTTTCAGGATTTTGATGATATCGGAACGGGAAATTTCGCCATTTGCGCCTGGGTGAAGATTCCTAACAGTGTCAGCACCGTACCCATGCGTATCGCGGAACAATACAACGGCAATCCGCCATTTAACGGTTTAACTTTTCATTATCGCCCTTCCGATAACCGACTCTTGGCTTGGACACAAAATTCCGTAGCCTGCCGAATTGAAACCACGGACTATAATCTGGATGATGATGAATGGCATCATGTTTGCTTCGGCAGAAAAAGCTCTTCCGAATTAACTCTCTACATAGATGGGGATGTAGCGCTTCATCAAACTGGCAAAACAGCCGGAGATTTGAATTCCAACCATCACAATTTCGCGATCGGTTACTCTCCTCAATTCGGACAATACCTGGATGGCAATATTGATGAATTTGCCGTTTGGGCGAGAAGTGTGACTGATCAAGAAATCTCGGATATTTATCAAAGGCAGACAAAAAAATATGGTGGCGCGAACGCGGGTGAATATTTATCTGGAATTTTCAATTCCGGAAAAAACTCAAACTGGGCGACAATTTCATGGATTACTGAAATTCCCTACGGGCAAGATTTGCCCGACAATCAAACTGCGGAAAGCGGAGCTTTTACCGAAGGTATGGATATGACAGGCAACATCGGCTTATGGCATTTAAATGAAACTTCCGGCGCAATTGTTGATTCTTCCGGAAACAGCAATAACGGAACCGTAAACGGTGGAATCAGCTATAATCAAACCGGTAAATTCGGTACGGCCTTGGATTTCAACGGTTCCAACGGATTTATACATATCCCGCATGACAACTCGCTTAATCCGACGGATAAAATAACCTTGTTGGCTTGGCTTAAATGGGATATAGATCCGTCGCTGGGTAACAGCTATGCTTCAATTATCAATAAATTCGCAGACAACCATTATCGCTTGCAGCATAATAATGCTAATGAAAATTTTGAGTTCGCCATAAGAACAACGCCAAACGGAGATCGGTGGGTGGACAGTACAACCATACCTCAAAAAGACAAATGGTACTTGTTGGTTGGTACTTACGACGGAGCGGATTTGAAAATCTATGTAAACGGAAACTTGGAAAATACTGCCTCGCATGGAGGTGATTTGGTAACTTCAATCAGTGATTTGAATATTGGCAGAAGAACCGCCAATGATCGCTTTTTTAACGGTATAATTGATGAAGTGGCAATTTTTGATCGCGCGCTTTCCGAATCGGAAATTGAAAATATTTATTTAAGAGGCGTGGCGAATATCAATTTAAGCGTGCGCTCTTGCGATGACAGCTCTTGCTCCGGAGAAAGTTGGACCAATCTTGGTAACAATTTATCTTCACCTCAAAGTTTATCCGTGAGCGATAATCAATTCATGCAATACAAATTCGGATTTGATACGGATGATTATGATTTTACCGCTAAATTGAATTCCACTTCCGTTCAATACAACGCGCCACCCGATACTCCCGTTCACAGTTCACCGCTTGACGCTTCAAGTGATAATATTTTAAATCCCATTTTAACAAGTTCTACATACTCGGATCCTGAAACCGATACTCATATTGATACCGAATGGCAAGTGGATGATGACGCTGACTTTTCTTCCCCTTGCTGGGAACGAGTAAGTTCGGGCGCGGAAACTCAGACTACGATTAACGCGACCAACGGAACTTTCGGCAATGAATCGGTCGGCAAAACAAAATTGGAATATGAAACCGATTATTATTGGCAAGTGCGCTACAAAGATAACGGTTCAAACAATTGGTCGAATTGGTCAACAAAAACATACTTCACCACCATCCCCGAATTTTATATTATTTCATATGATGCCAACGGAGCCGACAGCGGAACCGTACCGGCAAATCAAAACAAATCATATAATGTTAATATAAACATAAGAAGCAATACCGGCTCCCTTACCAAAGCCGATTCCGCTTTTAACGGTTGGAACACCGCGACCGACGGATCGGGTACTCATTATGCGGAAAACGCTATTTTCACCGTAAACGCGGACACTGTCCTGTATGCGGAATGGACAAGTGGCACCTGCCCCACAGTTGATCACGCCTTAACCTACAACTCCTATCCGACCTGTGGCGCGACTTCTTGCGCACTCGGGTATTATTTAA
The DNA here is from genome assembly GCA_964486065.1 of uncultured Gammaproteobacteria bacterium. Lineage (GTDB taxonomy): Bacteria > Patescibacteriota > Patescibacteriia > UBA11705 > JABHMO01 > CAZAKN01. The sequence continues at coordinate 2,766 of CAZAKN010000005.1, forward strand.
GTAATGGACAATGCTATTTTGCCGGTGGTAAATCTTCTTCAAGGAAAACTTCTTCCGGTAAAGGTCATGATACATATTTTATTGAAAAATTCGGCCACCGAACTATCAATGATATCAATCAAGGCGGAATAAATATTTTGGCTTTTCCTTTTTCATCATTTGATTTCTCTTACACTTTTCCATATCACACAAACAAACTGAACGGTGAAATAATGATTGAAGATTTGGATTATCAAAACGGAAAAGTGAAATTTAAAATCAAACCTCAAAATGAATCTTTTGAATTGAATGAAAAAGGTTTGCTTTTTGTTGACCTTGATCAAGATGGAAAATCTGATTTTGCTCTGTTTTTCAACGCCTTGGACAGCGGTATGGCTGATTTGACATTATTGCCCTTGAATCAATCATTGCAAAAAGAAACAATTGATAATGAAAAAGACCGGTTGCCGAGCAACGAAAGTCTGCTCAAAGAACCAAACGACCCTACGGTATTTTTAATTGAGAATAATGGTAAAAGGCCTTTTTGTAATGAACAAGCCTTTTTATCACGCGGTTATAAATGGGAAAACATTATCATTCGCTCGGATCTCACGGCTTACCCCGAAGGCGAAAGCATTTGTTATGATGAAAAAATCTCAGTTCCATTACTGACTCATTATTTATTCATGGGCATGAACGATGAACAAGTAAAATATTTACAAGAATATTTAAATCGTAACGGCTATCTTTTGGCGGAATCCGGACCGGGATCTCCGGGACAAGAAACCTTTTATTTCGGAGCACTGACCCGCGACGCCTTAATCAACTTTCAATCAGATAATCATATTACTCCGGCTATCGGACATCTCGGCCCGATTACCAGACATAAGATCAACAGCGTGCGTTAATAACAAAGAGTCGCTTCATATAATCATATTTTTAACCATTTTATAAAGCCCTTTACGGATTGACCGTAAAGGGCTTTTTTAAAAATTAATTTCTTTTATCCAAATTGGGAATGATTTGCTATAATTAACAATAATATTATTATAAACTTATGCAAATCAACAAATCCATAAAAATTATTTTACCGCTTATCGCGCTGACAATTTTGGTCGCTTTTTTCTTGAAATTTTTCTATCAAAAGAATCAGTCCGAACAAATTTTTGAAGCTCCACGAAAAGAAAAACCAGTCATTGAAGGCGAACAATTTAAAAACCGTTATTTGGAGGAAGCTATCACAGAGTATCTTCTCAGCGAAAAAAATTTCAGCTGGAAAACTAAAGAGGGAAGTCATAATCTTTGTGTAGTTGAAAATCTTGATCCGGAAAAAGAATTGTTTCCTTTATTTCTTTGGTCATATTGCGCGGAATATATCATGGAAAATCAAGAACTGAAAACAATCAGTGGTTCATCAATCCCGATAAAACTTAATTATCCCAATGAATTATCATATTATGATATTAATAAATTTTCTCATGAAACGCCACGCGATGGAGCTGCTTATGCGGAAGATGTTAAAACAATTTTTCCCGAAGATGTCCAAGAAAAAATATTTCAACACGATATTCGTCCTCTGATTGATAAAGCGGAAACTTACGCACTAACCAATATCACCGATTGGAATTCCATCAAACAAGCGCTGACCGATTGCCAAGTAAAATTAATTATGCAAACACACAGCTTACATGTAACAGCTACATTAAAAAACGGAACTACCATAAAAGCCAAGGAGCCGGCAATTGATGATATTTTTGAGCTTGTTAAAACACATGAAAAAAAATGCGGTAAAATTGAACTTGCCACTGAATAGCACACTTATAGAAATTAACAAAAAACCAATCAGCATCTTATGCCCACAAGAAACATCCTATTTTATCCAAGTTTACCATGGAAATTCAGTACTATCTCCAAAATTTTGAAAACACTTAATATTAAAATCACAAATAATCATCAACATGATTATCTGCTAGGCATACATTGGCACGACCGAACTTATACTGATTTCAACTGGCCGGAAAAAACGGAAAAACTTATCTTGAACAAAAACTGCAATAATATTTCCAAAAAACATGTTGATTTAATTCATGAAAAAATCTTGGGCTATAACAGTGAAATCAATCCTCGCGTTTATGATCGGGAATATGTCCAAAAACTTGATCTTAACGGTTTTCACTTGGGCTTTATCAGAAAACGGAAATCTCGCGCTTGGCCACTGTTCTTTTATCAAAAAATTCCCGACAATTCAGTCGGAAATACGGTTATTGAATATCGCGTTCCCGTATTCGGCGATACCGTTCCCTTTGTTTACAAAAAAACCAAATCAATCAAAAAAAGATTAAGTTACAAAAATTTAAAAGTTGAACTGGCGTCATTTGAGGAAACCTTTAACAGTCAAGAAAGAAACTGGATTATCGCTTTTGCCGAAGCAATGGGACTTGATTATGGAGAATTGGATATCCTACGGGACCATCCCACCAAAAAAATTTATATCATAGACGCCAACAAAACTCCTTTAACTCAGCCGAATAATTTATCAAAAAAACTGAAAAATAAAGCGATAAGTATAATGGCGGACACTTTCAAAAATGTCTTTTTGTCATAAATAATCAAACAAAAAACCCACTCGTTCGTACGGGTGGGTTTGTTTTTTTATAATTTGATCCCCAGTCTCTTACAATGATACCTGAAACTTCTAAAGGATATCCCCAAAAGTTTGGCTGCCGAAGTTTTGTTTCCCTCGGTCCTTTTCAGTGCTTCTTGGAAATACATTATTTTTAACTCTTCTTGAGCTTTTTCAAAATTAAGTTTTTCGCCAAGATTATTTCCAAATGAAATTGAACTTGCCCGGTAAAAGATCATCACCGTGCAAAAAACCCTTGAATTATCAGCAACACTTGCCACTTCACGATTGATGATTTCCTTGTCGTCATTTTTCTCCAACCAATCGTTGACCGTTTTCTCAATCTCGCTAACCGACGCGCAGAAAAACTTAACTTTCTCCATGATCACTTCCTCCTAATTTAAATAAAGTGCTATTTACGGTCTATAATATTAACAAAAATAACATTTCATGTCAATTCTTTTCTTTTAAAATTATTAAAAAACTTGTAACTTTGGTATAATTTAGGTAATAAAAAATAGATACTATTATTATGAAAAAAGATATTTTAGCAGTTCTCTTGGCGGGTGCGTGGATCTCTTTATCCGAATTCCTAAGAAATGAATTGCTTTTCAAAGATTATTGGATAAATCATTACAACGCACTGGGGTTAAAATTTGAAACTTTGCCGATCAACGGACTTTTCTGGACGCTGTGGAGTTTTATTTTGGCTTATGTGGTTTACAAGCTCCTGCAAAAATTTTCCATCGGTCAAACCGTGTGGCTGACTTGGCTGGGAGCGTTTGTTCTGATGTGGATAGCGGCTTATAATCTGCAAGTTTTTTCTTGGGGATTTTTAATTTTTGATATACCTTTAAGCTTGCTGGAACTATACCTCGCAACTTTAATCATTAAAAAATTTACATAATAATTTTATGAAAAAATTTATTAGTCTATCCTTGGCCATTATTTTCTTACTGGCCGGTTGTTCTTTCGGAGGCTCGGAAAAAACGATCAGCGTGTCTTTGGACAAACAAATTTATCAAGTAAATCCGGCCAATCCCAGCGCGTTCATGGAAGTTCAAGTGGAAAACAACAGCGGAAAAGAAATTTTCTATCACAGCCCGCGTCAAAAAAAATCCATTATTGCTCACCAAAAAAATGAGCAAGGTAAATGGATTGCCAAACCGGAATTGTTCACGGTTGATTTATTTTTAACCGGAGGAGACGCGAAAGTTTACACCATGAAAAACAATGAAACTAAAACTTTTAAAAAAAATTTAAGTGTAAGTGGTGAATTTAAATTGGAATTCATTTATTACACAAGTGAAAAAGATTGCGCGAAGGAAAAAAATCAAAACAGTGTTTTCAGTCAACCGTTTATAATCGGTAACAGCGCTGATTTTGATAAGCAAACAATCATTGATACTTGCCACAGCAATTACTCAGCGACCAACCGGCGCGCCGAATGTTTATATATTGCAGCCAAGGATATTGCCATTACCGATCTACCCATTTCTCTGGATTTATGTAAGGAAATTGACAAAATGGAGCACAACTTTGATGGTTGCTACCAAGGCGTGGCTCTTGTTCTGAGTAATGCCGGATCACCTGAATTGGGTGAAAAAGTTTGTGAAAACTATCAAAATAAAGATCTTTATTCGGAGTGTCTCAATAAATTAAAATAATATGCGCTTCAAAAAATTGCTCCACGGAATTATCTGGGCGATCAGCATTTTGGTTCCTATGGCGTGCCTGATTTACTGTTTGGTTTTTTCCACTGCGTGGGGCTTTGCCCTATTTTTCCGACCATTAAACCAAGTGGTAAATGAATCAAATAAACAATCCGTCTCACAAGAGAATTGGGGTAATTTTGATTATGAAACCTACACCAAACAAGCCTTCGCGCGAAAATATTTTGAAGAAGATTATGTTTCCGACGCGCGATTGAAAGAGAAACTTAATGAACTCTATCCGGCTGATTCCAGCAACGACGGCTTAATTGTCTATCTTCATCATTATCTTTGCCCGGAAAATAACGGCGATATATTAATAAAAACATTCGGCATCAATAAATACACGGACTTTGTTTATGTAACCGATAAATTATCCCATGAAAAATAAGCGGAAATTCAAATTGAAGCATTTTATCGCTTGGCTGATCATCATCGGCGTAATTTTTGTTTTATACCGCTTGAAACCGGAATTTTTCAGTTTAATCGTAATTGAAGGGCTATTCAATGATTACAAAATTATCATGGTGCTGATATACTTATTTATTTTATCAATCCTTGGTTTATTTTTTATTCCCTCAACTCCTTTTGCCATCGCCGGAGTATTTATTTTTTCACCCGCGGAAGCTTATATTTTTAATTTAATCGGTATTGTTACTTCTTCCACCATTGTTTATTATTTCGCCAAATATTTGGGATTGGATCAGGCTATGAAAGAAAAATATCCCAAACAAATCAAGAAAACCAAAAAGACTTTACAACATAAAGAATTACCGATTATCGCATCTTGGAGCTTTTTCCCGATTGTGCCTACCGATCTCATGATATATGTGGCGTCCACTTTAAATATTTCTTATAGAAAATGCTTGCTCGGAGTTCTGCTGGGAGAAGGGTTGCTAAACGCGTTTTACATTTTTTCAACTTTGGGTTTGACTTAAAAATTGTTTCAATCAGAAAACTTCGCCGTAAAAGGCGAAGTTTTATTTTTTAAGTGATTTTTTTTCGCGGATGAAGCGCTTGTTTCAAGGCTTCAGTTAAAACCTCCAGTTCTTGCAGGTTTTCTTGTTTAACAACTTCCAACGATTCAATTAACCCGAAAGGTTTAACGCCCGCTAACAAAAGCAAAAAAGGTTCCAACTGCAAAATTTCTTTGTCAGACAAACGATATTTCCAAGCACTGTTTATATCCGTAGTCTGCTGAAGGAAATCTTCGCCTTCTTTTTCATAGGCCATGACAAACTGCGTAATCCAACCCAATGGTTTTTGTTTGCGGATATTGCCAACCAGCCTTTGCAAAGCCCATTGGTCGTAGTTCATAAAAATCCGCTTAGATCTATCCCAGAGCACCAACCCGTCCTTGGGGGGTAAAATAATCGTATATTTCCCATCAACCGTATGGCTTAATTCCAAACTTTTGAAATTAAGATGCCCCATGGTATCCGAAAGATTCAAATATTGATCGTCCGCCCAAGTTCGCCTAAACAGTGTGACGAAAGCTTTCAGTTGCTTACTCATGACACTTTGATTGCTCATGTTTTTCTCCATGTTGAAAGGACTGCTTGCGATATAATGTTAATACACCAATTCGGCAATGTCAAAACAAAAAAAGTCGGCTCTGAGCCGACATAATTTCATGTTTATATTTCTTCAAGATGATGCAAGCTTTGCGAAACAATTTTCGCCAAGTCATAAGCCATACGCACGATCTGTTGAAAAGCTCTGTTGCGGACGGAAAACATTTTTGCTTCATTTTTCGTTAAAAGCAACTTTCTGAAAAAGCTTTGATCTTCATAAGGAGAAGGATAACAATAACCGATTTGCGAATCCGCTAATATAGAGATGGATTTTAACGCGTTTTTGAACGAAAGCAAATGTTCATCATTCAACCTGGCAACCTTGCTAATCAAATCCGCATACAATTCTACGGCGGTTTGTGTATCTTCATCGTTTCCAGGTTTCGGTCCCATGCAAATCACCAAAAAACTTTTGGTGATATTTTCAATAACACGAGAATTGTGATTATTTTTCATCGCCCTGACTGTTTCTTGAAAATAATGCATTAACGCTTTTTTACGGCTTTCCAAATGATCAATGGAAGACATCTTGCACCTCGCTTGTTATATAAAGAACAAACACTGATATATATTTATCATCTCCGCTAAAATAAGTCAATTAAAAATGCCCCCCATCATTTTCGGGAGGCGTTAATACTCAACTTTTGAAAAACACACCCAGCTTCCGCAAAAACTTGATTAAAAGCCATGATCTGCCCCTTTGTTGAAATTAATTGATAAAAAGAACCGAATAAACAAGTTTAACTGCATAACATTGCGCTATCAAACAAAATAGCCTTTATCGCAATTTTTTAGGCTAATTATAGGTAAATATTTTTATAAAATAATTTATGAACAAGATTATTATCCACAAATATTGAAAAATCACTATATTTATCTAAATTTACAATATTGACATTTCACTATATATTTGATACGATATATATGTGAACGAAAAAGAGTGTTTCCCAAGCACTCTTTTTATCGTGTTCGCAAAATAGCATAAATTATTAGTATGAAGACCAAATATCAATCCTATCAATGGAACAAATCTTTGCAGGAAAAGATCAAAAAGGCTGAATCCTTTCATATTTCTTGGCATATTTTGTTTTCAATCTTAATAATTTTAGCGGTTTCTTTTGGATTAAGAATTTTGGAACACAATTTCTTCTCGGTAAATCAAGAAAATAAACCGGAACCTTGGAACATTCAAGTGGTTTCAGCCGCGACTTTATCACATCAAGCTGAATTGACTGAGCAATCTCACAGTTTCGTGAATATTATGCCCAATGGAGGTTTTACATTTATTCTAAAATATGAAAATACCGGCGAATCTACTTGGACGCGTGAAAATGTTTATTTAAAATCATTGACCACAGCTTTAAAATTCAGACATGAATTTTGGCCGGATCCTTTTTTACCGGCACAATTGGAAGAAGAAATCGTGGAACCGGGCGAAATCGGCACATTTAAATTCGCTTTGACCGCGCCGGGAAATTATAATGAATATAATGGCGATTTCCTGTTGGTAAATGACAATATTTTGATCAAAGGTGGCAATGTCAGCTTAACCATGAATGTAGTGGAAGATCCCGCTGCCGCGGCGGAACAACAAAAAAAGCAAGCATCCAATCAAATATCTCAAAACAATCTAACTATTAAAAATGTATGTACTCTAAGTTTAAATCCGGAAATTTTAAGTGTAGCCAGTGCATTGTCGGGCAACGAAGCCCTGGATAATGTAAGTTGTGTAGAGAAATTTTCCCTTCCGGAGAAAGGTCCCGATATCAGGGTCGGGCTTTTTCACTCGGAAGATCCCATTACCATTAAAAACGACCACGCTTGGCAAGTTTACGATAAAAACGACAAATTGCTCGCTTCCGTGCCAAAGGATGTGGAATTGACCTTTCATTACCTTGAAGAAAAAACGGAATATGTATTTGATTTTATTGACCGAACCGTTCGTACGGATTCTTATTTGAAATTTAATAATTTTAATGATGGAATGTTTACGGTAACCAGTTACGAAGATAGACCATCTTGGAACACCTCCATCAATTATAATGATTTTATCGGCGATCTGGAGATGCGACATAATGATTCCAAAGATCGCACTTGGTTGATTGAAATTTTACCGCTGGAAGATTATGTTGCGGGAATTAAGGAAACTTCCAATTATGATCCGGCGGAATATTTGAAAACCATGGCCGTAGCGGCTCGCACCTATGCCATGTATCATCATAACAAAGGAACCAAACACGCGAATGAATATTTTGATGTTGATTCATATTACGATCAAGTTTACAAAGGATATGTGGCTTCTCTTGTTCTACCAAATCACGCTCAGGCCGTAGCCGATACCAGAGGCATTGTCGCCACTTATGATGATAATTTAATCGTAGCGGCCTACTTTTCACGCAGTGACGGTAGAACTCGCAGTTTCAAAGAAGTTTGGTACAATGATGTTCCGTATTTAATTTCTGTGCCAACTCCTTATACCGCAGATATGGAGCTTTGGGGGCATGGTGTCGGCATTGACGCTACCGATGCGCGTGCGCATGCAAAACATGAAGATTGGACTTATGATCAGCTTTTGAAATACTATTACACCGGCATTGATTTGGAACAAATTTATTAATTGATAAACAATTAAATTTAATATACACGCGATGCGAAACATCGTTATCAAAGAAATTTCTCAGCCTCTCTGAGAGCTGTAACAATTCTTTTAAGTTTAAAGACCTGCTCTTTGGAAAACAAATTAAAAATTAGAATTTCACCACAACAAAAGCGCCCTCGTAAGAGGGTGCTTTTATTTGAAAAAATTTAATTATTTTAATCAAACACACCGTATTTTTTTCGGTATTCGGTTACAATCAAACTGATTTGCCGTGCAACTTCAGCCGCATGCGGAATTTGTTTAAAAATAAATCTGTTTTTCTCTCCCGCGGTTTGAATCATGATATCGCCGTAATTAAAAACAGTGGGAAAAAAGCCGTCCACATTGGCGGTTATATCCTGCATTCTAGCTAAATCTTTTTCAGACATCACTCGCGTAAACAGACCTTTTTGTTCAATGTTAATAATCCTTTGATCCGTTACCACCCAAACATCCAAATAGTAATCAACAAAATTATAAAAGCTGAACATGACCACAAATAAATAGTAAGCACTGATAATCAAAGTGAAAATCGCGCGAAAACCGGACATCAATAAAAAATTGGTTAAATAATAAGTTCCCGCCCAAACCGCCAACCCGAAAACCAAAAGGAGTAAGGAAAACATAATCAATTTGGCCGCGTGTACCCAGTGACGACGCAAAAACAACAAAACCTTTTCATTTGGTCTTTGATCGGGTATTTGATTTTTTTTATACATATGAACTTAAATTATAATTACTCAAATGATGAATTCAATAATCCGCTCACTTCACCATACAACCTTATTTCCGCGTTCCAATCAATCTGCGCGATATAATAAAAACAAATAAACAACACGACCAAAGTAACAATGATATAGATAAAGGTCAACAAACTACCGCCAAAACTTCGGAACCCGAAACGAAACACATGATATAAATTAAAAAAAGTAAAAAATAAAAATATCAATAAGTAAACAATAAACAGTAATAAGAATACATATAAAGAAACTGTCATATTAAATTAAGGTATTTTCTTTTTTTATTTTTAAATGCTCGTAAGCTTTGTCGGTCGCCGTGCGACCACGACCGGTGCGATTGATAAAACCGAGTTGCAATAAATATGGTTCATAAACATCTTCAATGGCTGACATTTCTTCAGAGGTGGAAGCGGCAATGGTGTTTAATCCGACGGGTCCGCCTTTAAATTTCTCAATTATGGTTGAGAGAATTTTACGATCTACTTGATCTAGTCCAAGTTCATCAATTTTCAGCATGTCCAAAGTTTTTTCCACTACCGAAGCGTCTATTTGCCCCTTGTTTTTCACTTCTGCGTAATCTCGCACTCGTTTCAAAAGACGGTTGGCGATACGCGGAGTTTTTCTCGCTCTTTTGGCTATCTCCAAACTGCAATCATCGGCAAACTCCACGCTTAAAATCTTGGCAGCGCGTCTGACGATCAAGTCAATATCTTCATGATTATAAAATTCCAAATGATAAACATTACCAAAACGATCACGAAGTGGAGAAGACAATTGAGACAATTTCGTGGTGGCTCCGATCAAAGTGAATTGAGGCAAATCCAATCTCAATGTGCGAGCGCTGGGCCCTTTGCCAATCACAATATCCAGCACAAAATCCTCCATGGCTGAATACAAAATTTCTTCCACCACTTTGTTCATGCGATGTATTTCATCAATAAATAAAATATCGCCTTGTTCCAGATTGGTTAATATCGCAGCCAAATCTCCGCTTTTTTCCAAAGCCGGACCGGTAGTCACCTTTAAATTTCCGCTCATTTCCCGAGCAATAATATGCGCCAAAGTGGTTTTGCCCAAACCGGGAGGTCCGTAAAGCAAAACATGTTCAATCGGTTCACCGCGCATTTTCGCAGCTTTCATAAAAATATCCAAATTTTCTTTAATCTGCAATTGCCCCACAAATTCATTCAAACATTGCGGTCTTAAAGTAATATCCAAAATATTTTCACTGTTTTGCTCTTCCGGATCAACCAATCTGTTTTCATTATTTTCATTTAAATTTGACTCTATCATATTTTGACTAAAGTTAAACCACTGCTACAATGGTTCCGTGTAATTCATTTTATCATGAAATCAAGATATGAAAAAGCAACCAAATCATAAATTAATCATTATCGCCAACCGTATTCGCAGTTTGTATAATGTGGGCGCGATTTTTCGCACTTGCGATGGCTTGGGCGTGGAAAAATTGTATTTAACCGGTTATACGGCCACCCCAAAAACAAAACCCGTACAATTAAGCAAAACTGCTCTGGGCGCGGATCAAAGCGTTCCTTGGTGTCACAGTCGCAGTCTCGGTCCAGTAATTACCAAATTAAAAAAACAAGGTTATGAAATAATCGGTTTGGAAGAGAAAGCGGGAATCAGTATTGATTATCGTGAATGGAAGCCGAATTACAAAACCGTTATTATTTTAGGCAATGAAGTAAATGGTATCTACTCTCACACTTTGAAGCGTTGTGATAAAGTGGTTCATTTGCCCATGTCGGGCATAAAAAAAAGTCTGAATGTCAGTGTGGCTTTCGGCGCCATCGGCTACTATTGGCGACAATTTCAAGATTGACAAAAGAGATTTTTCCTGCTATCTTATGGTCATGTTCATTTATATAAGGAGAAGCAGAATGACCCCGAAAAATCAGGAAAGAGTACAATTCCTTTGGGAACTGAGCATTGTCTTGGTTGCCTATCCCGTAATGATCGGCGTGGCGGTGGGAAAAGCTCTTTTCGGCTGTAACGCCGATAACCGATAAACCTTCACCGGAGAAAGAACACATGCAAAAACCTGTTGAATTTGACTCCTCGGAAAAACCATTGACCACGGAAGAACTATTGGAGCTTCTGAAAAAACCGGAGAGTGAAATCCCGTGCTTGGATGCCAATAAGTCACCTTGCGTTGGTTGCGAATTTGAATCTCAAGATAAAAATCTTGACCCTTGCAATCTTGATTGTCCCGAGGACATTTGTCCTCGCCTGAAAAAATATCAACAGCTCCACTTTTTGCCTTTTGGCGGACATCTTCGCCCGAGTATTTGGGAGCTCTTTATTTAAAACCAAAAAATCAATGCGACTATTATGTCGCATTTTTTTATTAAACAAAAAAGCGATCAAATTAATCGCTTTTTTGTCCTGGTGCCTCGGGCCGGAATCGAACCGGCACGATATTGCTATCACGGGATTTTAAGTCCCGCGCGTCTACCAATTCCGCCACCGAGGCCTATACGAAGATTTTATAAAAAAAATGGAGCGGGAGACGGGACTCGAACCCGCGACCTCAACCTTGGCAAGGTTGCGCTCTACCAACTAAGCTACTCCCGCAAATGTTCGCGACCAATCCAATTGCCTGATTATCAAACCACGAAACAGATTTGTTGAAAAATTATATCAAAATTTCCGCAATTGTCAATCAAAAAATTCCGACGCGAAATCAAGATCTAATTATTGCTTGATCGGCATGATGATATACAGAAAGCCCGTATCTTCCTTCCCTTTAATCGTACACGGAATATTATCATCAACTAAACTTATTTCCACCAAATCTTTTCCAATATTATTTAATCCCTCCAAAAGGTATCGGAAATTTAAAACCGTTTCATTAACTTCACCTTGATATTCAACTTCCAGCATGGTGCTACTTTCTCCGACTTGAGCGTTATTGGCTTTTATTTCCAATCCGCGTCCCGGATCAAAAATCAGATTGATATCAAATATTCCGGTTTTGGAAAAAAGCGCCACGGTTTTTACGGCTTTCAATAATTCCGCTCTGTCAATTATAACTGAAGTTTTTCTTTCCGTGGGAATAATTTGCTTATAATCTGGATATTCTCCTTCAATTAAACGAGAAATCAATTCCACTCCGCCGATATTGAATAAAATCTGATTCTCCGACAAATAAATTTCCAAATTCGTATCTTCCGCGTTTTGCTCTTTGAAGTTTCCGATTATTCGCAAGACTTCTTGCAATGTTTTGGCCGGTACTATAACTTTTTTTTCTTCCTCCGAACCCGCGACTTGCAGATTTGTTTCAGACAAACGATAGCTGTCCGTTCCAACCAAAGTCAAATTGTTTTTTGCTTGACCGTTAAATGACATTAACACGCCACTTATTTCCGGACGACTTTCAGAAGAAGAAACTGCGAATAAAACTTGACTGACTGCTTTTTTAAAGGCGACCAAATCAATTTTATAGGGATTGTTTTTTTCAATCTCCGGTATAACCGGAAAATCATCCGCAGCAATGCCTTTAATATTGGTTTTATGATTTAAACAATTTATTTTTAAAAAATCATCCTTACTTAATTCCAAAGAAACTTGATCATTGGGTAAAAGATTAACATATTCACTTAAAAGTTTTGATTCAACCGTAAAAATTCCCGGTTCTTCAATTTTACAACGCACATTACAACGAATACCGATTTCCAGATTAGTGGTGGCTAATTTAAGATTTCCATCTTTTACTTCCAAAAGAACATTATTTAAAATCGGTAAGTTTAAATTTTTATTTACCAGATGTCCTACGGTTTGCAAACCGAAGTTTAAATTTTCTTGAAGGCAAGTGATTTTCATATTTATTTGTTTATTTATATTATTTAAATATATATATTAATTAATAATAATAATAAGTCTGTGGATGAAGTGGAAAACTATATGTTTTGCCATGATAAAAGGTTAAGATTCCTTTGCGGATAAGTATGTTTAAAACATTTTTAAAAGATGTGCGTAAGGTGACGAAAAAGAGGATAAGTTTTAAAGGATGGGTTATGCACAGTTTTTAGAGGATCTTTTCAACATATTTATAAAAGTTTTTCAGGCTTTTATCTACAGAATATACTCAAGATTAAGCGTACATTTTTTGTTTTAAAAGGTTGATTTCTTGGCGGACCTTTTCATCCAACTCTATTATTTTATTTATTTTTTCAAAGGCGTGCATGGCTGTGGTGTGATCGCGTCCGCCGAGTTCGGCGCCGATCATAGGATATGAGCAACCCATTTCTTCGCGCATTAAGTACATCATGATTTGTCTAGGGAAAGCTAAGCGTTTTTCACGACTTTTGCCGAGCAAGTCATCGTGGCTTATTTCATAAAATTCGGCAATTAAAGACATTAGTTGTTTGGGTGAAACATTACCGCCTTTTTTACTGGAATTGGAAAGTGAAAACAAAATCTTTTTTACATTTTCCAAGGTTGGGGTAATTTTGTTCAATTGATAATATGCGATTATTTTATTTAAAGCGCCTTCAAGTTCTCTAATATTATTTTGAATGTTTAAAGTCAGATATTGAATAATATCTCTTTCCAATTCAAATTCTTTTTCCACGCACTTCATTTCCAAAATGGCGATACGCGTTTCCAAGTCCGGTTGAGAAATATCAGCAATCATGCCCCATTCAAAACGAGTTAGCAAACGATCTTCCAGCGTGGGAATGGCTTTTGGCGGACGATCCGAGGTTAAGACAATTTGCTTTCCGCGCTGGTGTAAATCATTAAAAGTATGAAAAAAAGCTTCTTGCGTGCCTTCTTTTCCGGTTAGGAATTGAATATCGTCAATAAGTAAAACATCCGGAGTGCGATAAGTGTTGATAAAATCAGCCATTTTGCCGGAGGAAATGGAAGAAATAAAATCATTCGTAAATTTTTCACAAGTTACATACAGAATTTTATGATTTTCATTTCGATCTTTGATTTTGTGACCAATGGCCTGCATGAGATGAGTTTTGCCCAAGCCTACGCCACCGTAGATAAATAAAGGATTGTAGTTTTCTCCGGGTTTTTCCGCTACAGCGTGTGAAGCGGCATGCGCCAATTCATTGGCTTTGCCCACGATGAAGTTTTGAAAAATATAACGAGAATTTAGAGTTGAAGTTGTTGTTTGAAAAGAAGGTATGGATATCGTCGGTTGTTCTTTCGGTTGTTCGGAAATGGATTTTTTTAATTCGTTAGCTTGTTTTTCGTATTCTTTTTTGGTTTGAACTTTGTAAGTGATTTCTTTGACGCGATCTTCAGATTGCGTTTGGATTATTTTGTAAATTTGAGAATGATATTTTTGTTTGAGCCAAGCTTGTGAAAAAGTGTTGGGGACTCCAACGACAATGCGACCGCCGATATTTTCAATGATGAAAGTGTTTTTGAGCCAAGTGGTAAAGCTGGCTTTACTTAAACTTAATTCCAATTCTCCGAGAACGGCTTGCCACAATTGTTCGTTTTTGTCCTCCATAAGTTTTTGCTTTTTATTTTTAAGATGATTGTAAATTTTGACTTTTGTATTTTAGCAATTATTGGAATTGTGGACAAGTAACGGAGAATTACACACTTTTTAAAACGCTTGTTGATAGCTTGTTGATAAAAAACATATTGCAAAAAAAATAAAACAATATCTAAGTTTTTAAAACATGATTTTAAGCAAGACAAGATTATTGGTTTACGGTTGACAAAAATTTTCAATTTCTGTATTATCTACTCATATTATTTTTTAATTAAGCGAAAAATTTACCATAAGCAGTATGCCGAAAAGAACTTATCAACCGAATACTCGGAAAAAATTGAAAAAACACGGTTTTAGAAATAGAATGAGCGATAAAAACGGTCGCCAAGTTTTGAAAAGAAGACGAGATAAAGGGCGCGCCAGCTTGAGTTCATCAGATAGATAAATTTCAATATATAAAATCACTCGTTTTTCCGAGTGGTTTTTTATTTGTGTTTGACAAAGATTGTCAAAAATTGTAATTGAACAAAGGGGATTGACAAGAGATCGCGGATGTGTTTAAATAAATTAATCCTTTATTGCTTAACAAAACAAGGAGTGAACCATGGAAAGGGAAAAAAATCAAAAAAGGAAAAAGCGTCGCTATTATACTCCTCTGGCGGAAATAAAACGACAAATGTTTCTTGATAGTTGGCTTGGACCGGGAACTTACGATGACTTCATGAAAAACCGCAGAGATGAGGATGAGCCGAAAGAAAAACAAGATGAAAATTAATTTTGCCACAAACACGGCGTGGATTTTTCCGCATAATCTTTTTGATAAATACTGATTGGACTTTTCCAATCAGTTTTTTGTTTTTAATAATTGTTTAAATAAGCTATAATTTAATAAAATTAATACTAGATATTATGGAAAAAAAATTAAAGCTTTCTTCTGAAGAAATTGTGGAGTCTTCCATTAGTGATAAATTTAAAAGCAGAGAAAATCCCACCGATCAATTTGATCAAAATTTTATTTTGAAGAAAAAACAAGAAAAAGGTGAAGATCTGGAAAAGAAAGTCAATCAAATGGCAAGTGGATCATATCAAGCGGAGCATGATGAAATGAAAAACGCTGAATTTGTAAACCTGCCGGCTTGTCAAACATTCATGGAAAAGTTTTTCAAAGAATCCGATAAAAGAGGGATAGATACTTTAACCGGTTTATATAATCGTTTACAGCTTTTTGACAAAGGAATTGATTTAATTGAAAGAATTGAATCAGGGAAAGAAAAAGAAAAAAGTATCTCGGTTATCAGTTTGGATATAGATTTTTTTAAAGCATATAATGAAATATCCCATACTTTTGGTGATTTGGCTTTACAAACAGTGGGTGAAACAATCAATGATTTTAATCAAGAAAAAGGTGGGGGTTTCGGTGTCCGTTTGGGAGGAGAAGAAATTTTTCTTTTGGTTGAAGGGGGGATGACTTATGATGAAGCTTCCGAACATGCTGAAGAATTGAAAAATCGGGTAAAAGAATCTTTGCAAAAGCTATTTCGTAGCGTGGATGAACATCAAGGCGTATCCGATAAAACCGTTAAATTCATGGAAGAAAAAATTCTTACCGAAGATAGAAACCAAAAAAGTTTTAACGAAGAAATGGCGGAAAAGCCTCACTATCAAAAATTCAAAAACGAATTGGTAGCTTTGATGGAGAATGAGAAATACTTAGGCCAAGTTCCCGGCTTTAATTTAAAGTCGTCTCCGGCGGAATTGGTTTTTTCAGTTAATCAGGCAATTGAAAGCGTGGAAAATCCGGAAGTGAAAAAAAATTTACAAAATATCAAAGATATACTGCAAATTGAATTGGGCACGGTAACCGTGGGAATGGCTTATGTGGAGTTTCCCGAAGAAGCCGAATTATTGCCCGAACAAGAGAGACAAGAATACTTGGATCAATTAAATAAAATTTTGGAAAATTATCCGGATGTTTATAATTTGATAGTCGTAAAAACAAAAGACGCTTCAGTTAATGATTTTTCAAAAAGTGTTTATAAGCTTATAAAAGATATTTCTGAAGATATAGTAAAGGAAAAAGCGGTTGATTACATCAGAAAAATCAATTTTGCCAGATTCGGCACGATCGTGGATCAAGCCAATAAGCTTGAAGAAGATCAGAAAAAACAAAAACGAAATTCCGTATCGGCAAAGAAGTTTCATTTTGAACAATTGAAGTCGCGAGAAATAACGGATGAAAATATCGTGGAAAGCTATGAAGATGTTTTGGATAAGGTCCAAACACTATTGGCGCAAAGATTACAAACGGCAAAACAAAAGCAAGAACCGCTATTTAATGATAACTTGGCGGATAGTTTTTTGTCGGGATTGGAAGAGGGAGGAAAAAAATTTAGAGATGATTTTTATGAAGAATTGATAATTTTGCAAAAAGATAAATATATTGAACCTTTGACTTTGGCTAAAAATTATAATTATTTGGCACAAGTAGTCCCGGAAGAAATGGAAAAAGTCAGACAAGAAAAGCATGATTACGCCATGGTTTCTTTTGATGTTGATAATTTAAAAGCGGTTAATGATACTTGGGGGCATAAATTGGGAGATGTGGTGTTGATGAATATCAGCGGGGTCATGCAGGAAGAAATGGAAAAATTATTAAATCCTTCTGAAGGACAAGATGATCCTTATAACGGTTTGGGAGAAAAAATAAAAAAAACGGGGATTGAACCGTCTGTGATTCGCGCGACCGGAGGAGAAGAATTTGTGGCTACTTTTCCCGGTTTGTCCGGATCCGAGTCACGCTTTGTTTTCCAACAAATGAACGAGAAATTAAAAAAAGAAATTTTGAAAATCGTGGATCAGCCCGCGGAAACAGCTTCTTTGACTGGTTCGGAAAAAGATAAAGGTATAGAAGGGAAAAAATATCAAACTTATAAAGAAGGGATACAAGAATTTATCGCCGGTTTAGATCTAACTTTGGCGGATGGTGAAACCAAGGTGAAAAGAAGCCAAGAAGAAATGACTCAATTCGGTTCGGTTACCGCCGGGATCGTGGCGCTAAGCGACTTACACGAATTGAGCGATGAAGGTCATATTGAAGAAAGGAATTATTTGCGTGAAGACGGGAAAATTAACGCCGGTAAGATCAGACAATTGGCTGATAATATAGGCGAAGAAGCTAAAAAAGATATTCATTACAAAACAGAAATTAATGAAAAGGGAGAGCGTGTTTTGGTAGGAGATTCCGGGCGTGGCACGGTGGAGGGAGTTGATTATTTTATGAAACAATCCTCTTTGCGGGCTTTGGAACAAAAAGTCAAAGAATTGGGACATGAAAACAAAATTTTGCTTTCGGAAAAAGAAAAATTAAGTGAAGAATTGCGAAAATTGCGAGCGCTTTTGAAAAACAGACAATATGAGGAAAAGCATGAAGAACAATTACAAAATATTCGCGGTAGAATAAAAGAAATCGGATAATTATGTTAAAAAGAATCAATCGCATTGGCAAGCAAAAAGACTTTGATCAATTTTTCGGTCAAAGCTTTAAAAAACATCGCGGACGCAATGCATCTTCGCGTTTTGCCATTTTGAAAACATATTTGAACGGACGGGATTATCCTCGTGTCACTTTCATTATTTCCAATAAAATTGATAAAAGAGCCACAGCCAGAAACGCTATGAAAAGACAGTTTCGAGAAATCGTGCGAAAAAATTTGCCCGATATTAAAGAAAATTGTGATATGCTGTTTATAGCCAAGCCAGCCGCGAAAACCGCTTCTGTTCAAGCATTGCGCGATGATTTGCTCGGGTTGATGAAAAAAGCGGGAATTATATGATTTTGAAAACTGTACAAAATTATACGGCTTTGATTGCCATGAAAGTGATTCGTCTTTATCAAAAACATTTATCATTTGATCATAGTCCACTCGGGAAAATATTTTTTCCGCACGGATATTGTCGTTATAATCCCAGTTGTTCGGAGTATACATATCAAGCCATAAAAAAATACGGATTTTTTAAGGGAGCGACAATGGGAGTTTGGCGTATATTGCGTTGCAATCCATGGAGTAAAGGAGGTAATGATCCGGTCAAATAATTATTGATAGGAAGCCGGCATGAGCCGGTTTTTGAATTGAAAAAATGCCTTGATTATGTTAAACTTTAACTAAATTTGGCAAAAGTAAAATATGTCGCTTTTAAGGAAAATAGCTCATAATTCAATTATTCATTTGGCGGGAAAATTCGCTGTACTTTTGATCGGTCTCATGGCCGTTTTTATGATTACCAGATATTTGGGGCAAGAAGGGTTCGGCGCGTATACTACGGTTTTTGCATATTTGTTGTTTTTATCAACTTTGGTTGATTTTGGTTTGACCATGGCCACCGTGCAATTGATTTCCAGACCCAGAGTTGACGAAAGTCGCATGATGAACAATATTATGAGTTTTCGCGTTTTACTGTCCGGAATATACATGATTTTGGCTTGTTCATTAATTTGGGTTTTACCTTATGGCAGGGAAGTTCAATGGGGAGCGGTGATTATGAGTTTTTCTTTTTTTGCCGTGACCATTCGCCAAGCTTTGACGGGAATTTTCCAAAAACATTTGCAAATGATCAAGATTACTATCGCCGAAGTTGCCGGTAAAGTCGTTATGCTTGGTTTGGTGGCGCTTATCATTTATTTTGAAAAAAGCATTTATCATATTTTCGCGGTTTTTTCTTTGGAAGGTTTGGTAACGATTATTTTGGCTTTTTATTTTGCCGGTGAATTCGTGGATTGGCGTTGGCGTTTGGAGCCGGAAGTTTGGAAACAAATAATAAAGAAATCATGGCCCATCGCTCTGGCGATTTCTTTTAATTTGATTTATTTGAAAATGGACACTTTGATTTTATCTTTGTATCACGATAAGTCGACGGTGGGATTGTACGGAGCAACTTATCGGGTGATTGATGTTTTAACCATGTTACCAGCGGTTTTTATGGGAGTGGTTTTGCCGCAAATTACAAAATTTTTTGAAGCCGGAAAAAAAAGGAATTTGTTTGATCTTATGCAAAAAGCCTTTGACGCATTAATGATTTTCGGCATCCCGACCGTGGTCGGAGGTTTGATAGTGGCCAATCCGCTAATGGTTTTCGTGGCGGGACAAGAGTTTTATTTATCAGGTGATATTTTACGAGTTTTATTACTCGCTTCAGCCGGGATTTTCGGAACCAGTTTGTTCGGTTATGCCGTGGTCGGGATTGATAAACAGCGTCGGATGGTTTGGGGTTATGCTATTACGGCAGTGATCACTTTGGTCGGTTATTTGTATTTTATTCCTCGCTTCGGCTATTGGGGCGCTGCTTGGATGACGGTTTTTTCCGAAACTATGATTGTGATTTGGAGTGCAATTTTGGTTTATGTTTCAATTCGTTTTTTCCCGTCATTAAAGATTTTCGTTAAAGCCGTGCCGGCGGCTGCGATTATGGGATTTGTCGCTTGGCGGATTATTGATTGGCCGGTGGTGGCTATTTTGTGTGTTTCAGTGGTTATATATTTTTCGTTTTTATACTTATTCGGAGGGATAAGAAAGGAAATCTTGAGACAGCTTGTGAGTCTCAAGGATTAATTTGTTTATGTTGCCGAAAAGCAAAATATTGATTACCAAGTTTCCCTTGTATTCCAGTTTGGGTGGTGTGGAAAAACATACTTTCCAATTGGTTGATGCGCTTAAGGATCAAGGTTGTCAATTTGGACTTTTGTCTTCTTGCCATGTGATGTTGTCTGAATTTAAAAAGCGCGGATGGTGGGCGAAAAGATGGTGGCTCG
The DNA here is from genome assembly GCA_964486065.1 of uncultured Gammaproteobacteria bacterium. Lineage (GTDB taxonomy): Bacteria > Patescibacteriota > Patescibacteriia > UBA11705 > JABHMO01 > CAZAKN01. The sequence goes on from CAZAKN010000005.1 coordinate 23,317, forward strand.
GTTTGGCGCCGGTCAATAAGTGGACCAAGTTTTTGTTTTTTTTAGGCATGCCGTTTTTTACCATAAGTTCTTTTTTCATGCTTTGGTATTTGAAAAGAAAATATGGTTTCAATAAACTTTATTGTCTTAGCATTACTGAAAAATTAATTATGACGCCTCTGGCGTGTTTGTTCGGATATAAGGTTTTCTGGCTGGAACATTTATCAGTTGATCCGGTGATTACGGCCAATATTTACAGTCCGATTTATCGCGCTTGGGCCAAGCTCAAATGCGTGGAGCTTATCGCGATTTCCAATTTTGTAAAATGGGAATTGGCCAATATCGGGATTTATAAAACTAAAGTGATTTATCATGGTATTGATGCCGGACTTTTCAAAAAACAAGAAAATATTTTTTCCAGCATGGCCAACCGCAGGTTTCAATTTGATAAAAAATCCACTTTTCGCGTGGGTACGGTTAGTCGTTTGGAAAAAATCAAAGGCTTGGAATATTTGATTCGCGCCATGGCGCATTTAAAAGAAAATGAGGCCAATATTGATTTGGTTATCGTGGGAGAAGGTTCCGAGCGACAAAAATTACAATGGCTTATTGATCAGCTGGATTTGAGGCGAGAAGTTAAGTTGGTCGGCTATCAAGACAATTTTTTGGATTGGATTTATGATTTTGATATTTTTGTTTTACCTTCAATAAAAGAATCATTGGGAATTGTGCTTTTGGAAGCCATGGCTTGCGGTAAACCGGTGGTGGCCACCAATGTCGGTGGTGTTCCGGAAATAGTGGAACATGGAAAAGATGGAATCCTGGTACAGGTCGCCAGTCCCGCGACTTTGGCTGAGGGGATTGAAGAGTTAAAAAATAATAAGGATAAATGGCGCGATCTTGTTTCCGCTGGTCGTAAAACCGTTGAGCAGAAGTTTACTTTTGATAAAATGATCGCCGAATATAAAAAAGAATTGATTTCTTAACATGAATATTTTACTTGTTTTATTTTCTTTTACTTACGCGCTTCTTGCTTGGCGCAAAATGAATTGGGCATTGGTTATTTTAATAGCTTTTTTGCCGACATATTTGATCAGGTTTCAGGTTTTCGGTGTGCCCATGACTTTTTTGGAACTGATGATTTTGGTAGTTTTTTCGGTTTGGTTGTGTAAAAGCATAATAAATAAAGAATGGAAACAAATTATTTACAGTCAATATAAATGGCTGATAGTTTTTTTTGTTTTATCCGCCGTGGCGGGAGTTTACGCTTCGCCCGATAAGCTGGCCGCATTGGGTATTTTCAAAGCTTATTTCGTGGAGCCGGTATTGTTGTTCATTGTCGTAATCAATCAAATAAAGAACCAAAATAATTTTTTCAATTTAATCAATGGTTTGGGTTGGGGGTCTTTACTGGTGGCGTTGCCGGCGATTATTCAAAAATTTACCGGTTGGGGTATAATCAATCCTTTTTGGTTGGCAGAAGAAACCAGGCGGGTTACTTCATGGTATGGTTTTCCGAATGCGATAGGTTTGTTTTTGGGGCCATTGTCAGTTTTGTTTTTCGGGTTGATTCTTTATTCTTTTTTGGCAAAAATTAATTTTTCCGTTTGGCGAAAATTGTTTTATGCTTTAGTTTTTTTACTTAATTGTTCAGCCATATATTTTGCTGGTTCGGAAGGTGCTTTGCTCGCGGTGGTAGCTTCTTGTATAATGTTATTGTTTTGTTGGCCACAGCGGAAAATTAAGTTGGTGGCATTGCTGGTGGTGCTTTTGCTGGGTGGCACATTAAGTTTAAACTCCGATTTGCGTGAAAACTTTCGGGACAAGGTGACTTTGCAAGATTTATCAGGTCAAATCCGTTTGCAAATGTGGTCGGAAACTTGGCAAATGCTCAATCAAAATAAATTGCTTCAAGGGGCAGGTTTGTCAGGCTATCAAGAGGCGGTCGCGCCATATCATCAAGAAGGAATTTTTTTCAATAAACACAAGGATCCGGATTTCCATCGTAAAACCGTATTTAACGCCGAATATCGTCAAGAGGTATGGCAACCGGTGGAAATTTACATGTACCCGCATAACATTTTTTTAAATTTTTGGACGGAAATCGGATTGGCGGGATTGTTGGTTTTTGTGTTTATTGTCGGACGATTCTTCTTGTTGTATTTTAAAATACCCGTGGAGCGTAAAACCATATATTTGATATTATTGGCGATGATGGTGGAAATATTTATCCACGGCTTGGTGGATGTGCCGTATTTTAAAAATGATTTAAGTGTTTTATTTTGGTTGTTAATTGCTTTGTCGGTTATTGTCAGCAGAAAAAAATTCGCATTGAAAAAATAAGAATAATATATCAATATGAGAAAAGGTTTAAAATTTTTACTGCACATGGATGCGTGGGCCACTTTGGCGATGGGCATGTTGGGTCCGATTTACGCGATTTTCGTGGAAGAGATCGGGGGAGATATTTTGGATGCCAGTTGGGCTTATTTTGCGTTTATGTTGACTACCGGCGTGGCGATGTTTTTCGTGGGGCGTTGGGAAGACAAAGTGAAACACAAGGAAAAATTGATTACTTTGGGTTACGCTTTGAGCGCTCTTGGTGCGTTGGCCTATTTTTTCGTTAATTCCCAATTTGATTTGGTGATAACGCAAATTATCGTCGGCTTGTCGGAAGCTGTATTGATTCCCGCTTATGGAGCCATGTATACAGAGTTTATTGACCGAAACAGAGCCGCTTCGGAATGGGCGGATTGGGACGCCATGCGTTACTCGGTTACCGCTTTCGCCGCTTTGTTGGGCGGATATTTAGCCAGTAATTTTGGATTTCGCACTTTGTTTTTGTTTATGTTCGTCGCTTCCATGATCAGTGTGATTTCCTCACGCACCCTATATGTAAAGAAAAAAGATTTGCGTAGCTTTGATTGAATTTTAGTTTTTAAGCGGTTCTGACAAGAGCCGCTTTATATTTTGAAGAATAAATATGATCAAACAAGTACAAAAATTTTACTTGGCTTCTTTCCTTAAAAACCAAACATATTTCGTACCGATCATGATCGTTTTTTTCCAGGATTTGGGTCTCAGCTATTCGGAAATTTTTTGGATATATACCATTGGTTCGGGATTTTCATTTTTAATTGAAATTCCCACGGGATTGATAGCGGATATTTTCGGAAAAAGAAAAAGCGTGATTGTTTCGCGTTTTTTTATTTTTCTAAGTTTCATGGTTTTCGGTTTTGCTTCGGGCTTTTGGAGTTTGGTTTTGGCCAATGTTTTGTATGAGTTTGGCAAAAGTTTTCGTTCCGGCACGGAAACCGCTTATGTTTTTGATTGTTTAAAACAAAATAAAGACGCACCCGGTTATACTTATGTTAAAGCAAATCAAAAATTCTATGCCCGACTGTCAGAGGCTATCGCCACGGCTATCGGCGGATTTTTAGCGGTTAATTTCGGTTTTAACTTTGTTTTTTTCATTGCCTCTGTCCCGGCGCTGGTTAATTTTTTACAAACTTTAACTTGGCGTAAAATCAAGGAAAATGAAGAAAAGTATCAATTTAAACAAAGCGCGATTTTTGCTTGGAATTCTTTGAAATCCGTTTTTCAAAACAAAATTCTGTCCAAAATAGTATTTAATATTTTGATATTCAGTTCCACTTTGTTTGCCGCGGACAAATTTATCCAGCCGTACATGCAAGCAGTGGGGATTGAGATCGCGTATTTTGGTTTGATTTATTCGGTTTCATTATTATTGATCGCTTTTTTCATTAAATATATTTCAAAATTGGAAGAAAAATTTTCCGGAGAAAAAGTAATGAACTATATCACCGTGATAGCGATTATTCCTTTATTGATTTTGGCTACAGGTTATCAAGGTGTCCTCGGAGTGGCTCTATTTTTTGCTTTGTTGGTCGCGGAAAATGTTCGTTCTCCCATCGCCAATACGGTTTTCCATGGAAATATTGATTCCAAAAATCGTGCTACCATGGGTTCCATTTTGGAGCTGATGAGAACAAGTGGTAAATTGATAGTTTTACCTTTGGCCGGTTATTTTACTGACACCTATTCCATGAACATAACATTGATGATTTTTGCCGGCTTGGTAATTTTGAACACATTATTTTTTCGCGCGAAAAAAGTCAAATAGATTATTGCGTCAAATAAAAAAGCGGTTCTTGCAAGAACCGTTTTTATTATCTGGTGCAGTTGATGACTGCACACATTTTTTCTACCACTTGCTCCAATGTTAAACCTGAAGAATCTATCAAGATGGCGTCCGTGGCTTGTTTGAGCGGTGAGATTTTTCTGGTTTTGTCCGTGAGGTCTCGCTCGGTCAAAGTTTTTCGCACTTGTTCCAAAGTAATATTTTGTTTATTTTTTACATCATGAAATCTTCTTTTAGCTCGAGTTTCCGGATCCGCGGTCAGAAAAAACTTAAATTCCGCTTGAGGAAAAATAACAGTGCCTATATCGCGACCTTCCATGACAATATTTTGTTTATTAGCGATTTGTTTTTGCGCGCGTTCCACCACTTGGCGCAGTTCGGGAATCATACTGTAGTCTGCCACGGCTTGATTTACTTGTTTACTGAATAATCCTGTTTGCGGAATGTTTTCAAAATCAACGGTTTTGGCTAAGGCGACGGCTTGTGAAACATCTTCCGGTTTTACTTTGTTTTGCAAACACAAATAAGCGATACGACGATAAAAATTGCCGGTATTAACATGAACAAAATTCAGTTTTTCGGCTAATTTGGCGGCGGTACTGCTTTTGCCCGCGGCCGAAGGACCGTCAATGGCGACTATCATGATAAGGAGTTATTTCAGGGCTATTTTAACAAATTTTGCACTTAACGACAAACATTGGGTAATTTTGAAATTTAGTGTAAGATAATAATGTATGAAAGATTTAATAAAAAATTTTGAATTATTTGCCAGATTTGTTGATATTACGCAAAATTTGGTTTTTTATATTGATTCAAACAAAAAAATTCTTTACACGAATTCTATAGCGGATAGATGGCTGTTTGAACATAATATGGCCAATGCCAATGGTATTTTCAAGGTTTTGCCTGATAATATTCAAGAAATAATTCAAGAGCATTTAAAGGAAGAAAAAATATATAGAAATGTTTTGGGATATGAGGATGAATATTTCAAAATTCAATTAACTCCGCTCAAAGACAAAGACGCGGTTTTTATAACTTTGACTGATATTACAGATACTCAAAAAATCAGTTTGGAAAACGAAATTTTCAACACGGCTTTTGAAAGTTCCTTGCAAGGCATGATGATTACCGATGTTTTGGGAACCATTGTTTACGCCAATAAAGCCTTGTCGGAAATGTATGGTTATGAAAAAAGTGAATTGATCGGTCAAACTCCCAATATTTTAAATCCCGGAGTTGATGTGTATGAAGCGCAAGGGATTTCCAAAGAAGAATATCGTCATATATTTGAAAATATGTGGGATGACTTGAGAGATGAAAGTTTGGGGTCTTGGGAAGGTGAAGTCGTAAACAAAAAGAAAAACGGTGAATTGGTTTGGGTCAGTTTGTTTACCAGCGCCATCCGCAACAAAAGGGGCGAAATTATCGCTTATTTGGGTATGCCGGTGGATATTTCGGCTCGTCGTTTCAGAGAACATAGTATTCGTTTGGAATGTTATAATGCTTTGACTCATATGGCGGAACAAAAAGATTTGGCCAATCGCGGACATTTGAAAACTATCGGTAAATTCGCGCGACTTTTGGCGGAAGAAATGAAAATGCCCAAACAATTTTGTGAAGACATTGAGGTTTTCTCTTCTTTGCATGATATTGGTAAAGTTGGATTGGACAATAAGATTTTGGCCAAAGGCCATGAATTGCAAGGTGAAGAATTGGATCATTATAAAGAGCACACCAAGGTTGGTTATGAAATATTGCGTGGAGTTTCCACTTTGGAGATGGCCGCCGAGATTGCTCTTTCTCATCACGAACGCTGGGACGGACAAGGTTATCCGCATGGATTACGCGGAGAAGAAATTCCTTTATCCGCGCGAATTGTCGCTCTGGCGGATATGTATGATACTTTACGCGCGCGACGCGAGTACAAAGACGCGTTGCCTCATGATCAAGCCGTGGAAATGATTATTGAAGAAAAAGGAGGCTATTTAAGTCCGGCAGTGGTGGAGGCTTTTGAAAGAATCGCGGATCAGTTCCGCAGTGTTTATCGGCGCGCCAATAAAAAGCTGGAAAATGGACGATAATTCCTTTTGTTTGCTATAATATATAGAAGAAATAAAAATAAATTTATGCGCAAACAAACAATTGTTTTCACAATATTAGTATTGATCGGAGGGCTTTTTTTATTTGGAGGAAGCATTCAAGCTGAGGAATTGGAACAACCTGAATCGGAAATAATGAAGGATACCAATGATCTGAGATTTTTTAATTTGTCTGATTTGGATAATCATATTGAAAAAAATATTTTGCCGGATGATTTTCAGGGGAGAGTAAGTTTAGTCGCAGGAGATATTGATGGCGACAAAATTGATGAACTGGTGGTTGCTTACGGAGGGATCAAGGGAGCTGAGTTAAAAATTTTTAACCATCGCGGACAAGAATTGGATTCATGGCAACCTTTCGGAGAAAAATTTTTCGGAGAATTGGCCTTGGCGGTGGGAGATTTGAATCTTGATGGGAAAGCGGAAATTGTTGTGGCGCCGAAATACGGTGGCGGACCGCAAATTAAAATATATGACAATGAAGGCCATGAATTATTTGGTTCGGGTTTTTTCGCTTATGGCGAAAGTTATAGAAACGGTTTAAAATTGGCGACCGGAGACATTGACGGTGATGGAAATAAAGATATTTTAGTTAGTTTAATTTTAGATGGTCGGGCGGTGATTCGCGTTTACAATCGTTACGCTGAAGAAATAATTTCGCCGATTCATCTGGATTTGTCGGATGCGTTTGAACCGGTGAATGTCAGTTGTTTGGACTTGGGTTATGACCGAATTGAAGAAATAGCGGTCGGTTTGGGCGTGGGAAATGAGCCTTGGGTGAAAATTTTACGCAAAGACGGATCATTGATAAAAGAATTCCTGGTTTATGATAGGGGATTTCAAGGCGGGGTAAATTTGCAAGCTTTAAAATACAAAAATTTGCGCATGATTGTTACTATGCCCGGTTATGGTGGCGGACCGCATATAAGATTTTTCAATACTTACGGAGATCCGATTATTCGGCCGGATTTTTTTGCTTATGACCGAGATTTTACCGGTGGCGTAAATTTGGCATTGGGACAATTTGATGATGATTATGGTTTGGAAGTAGTTTCTTTGCCGGAAAAAATCAATGTTAGTCCGGATAAAGCTTGGTATAAATATATTGAAATAGATTTGTCGGAACAAAAGTTGGCTTATTTTGCCAGTGATCGCAAAGTGGAAGAATTTATTATTTCTTCAGGTAAAAGAGGGATGGATACGCCGGTGGGTAATTACAAAGTGCTAAATAAAAGTGAACGAGCATATTCTGATGAATATGAGTTATACATGCCATTTTGGATGGGATTTCGTACTGATGGCTACGGGTTACATGAATTACCCGAATGGCCCGGAGGTTATAAAGAAGGAGCCAATCATTTGGGACAACCTGTGTCTCACGGTTGCGTCAGGTTGGGTGTGGGCGCGGCTGAGAAATTGTATAGATGGTCACCGATCGGAACTTTGATCAACATACATGAATAAATATAAATAATTAAATAAAAATAAAATTATGAAAAAGTTAATGTTATTTATGCTCGCCTTTTGTCTTTTGGCGACACCTTCGGGAATTATGGCGGCGCGTTTCGGTGGAGGCGAACAGTATGCCGTTTCCGGCGGAGAAGTGATTGAAGATAATGTTTACGCCGCGGGAACAATGGTTAATTTGTCCGGAGAAATAAGACAAGACGCTTTTGTCGCAGGTGCGAATTTAAACATCAGCGGTGAAGTGGGAGAAGATTTGATAGCAGTCGGCTCAAATTTAAATATTTTGGGAGCGGTTGGAGATGATTTACGAGCGGCGGGAGCCAATGTATTAATCAATGGTCAGATCGGCGGTGAAGTTTTAGTGGCCGGAGGGTTGGTGCAATTGACCGCCTCTTCCGAAGTTGAACAAGATGTTCATGTGGCCGGCGGACAACTCAGCATTGACGGTTTGATTAAAGGTGATTTGATGGCCGGTGGAGGTATGATTAACTTAAACGGAAAAGTGGAAGGAAATGTCGTGGTTAAAGCCGATGAAAAAGTGATTATCGGACCGAACGCGGAAATCGGAGGATTATTGGTGTATTCTTCGCCAATGGAAGCGGAAATTGACGAAAATGCCACCATTGTCGGAGAGATAACTCGCGAAGCTTACAAAAAAGCCAAACATCCATATCAAAAAACCGAAGCATTTAGCGCTTTCGGAGCATTGCTCGGTACTTTGGCAATCGCTAAATTATTAGTCTTGCTGGTAAGTGGTTTGATCGCTGTGGCCGTGTTTAAAAAAGCTTCAGCCAATTTATTGCAGAGGACTTACAAAAATTTCGGATGGGATTTATTAACCGGTTTTGTGGTTTCCATTTTACTTCCTTTAGCCGGATTATTACTCATGTTGACCGTGGTTTTATCTCCGTTTGCTATTGGCGCGGGATTGTTGTTCGGTTTGTTTTTCTTGATTGCTCATGTTTACGCCGGAATTTTCTTGGGTATTTGGGTGTTTAAATTATTTACCGGCAAAGAACAAAAACTGAATTGGAAACATGCGCTGGTCGGTATTTTAATCATGGAAATTATTTGTTTCGTGCCTCTTGTGGGATTCTTGGTGAAAACGATTTTGGCCATGGCTTTGTTCGGATCAATGTGGTATATGTTTTATAACGGTTTTTTCAAAAAACAAAAATAGTTAAGAATCTCTGGAATAGAAAAGACGGCTTCGTTTTGACGAAGCCGTCTTTGATTATTCGGCATGAGCCAAAGCCCAGCCACTTTTGCGCAACCTTTCGTTTTGCGCCAGTAGCCGGGGTGTTTGCAGAGCGTCTGGCCAATGGCTCTGCAGTTTTAAGTTCTCCCCCTGTTGACGGAAGAACTTGTTGATTTTTTTGAAGGACATGGGCCCTTCATATTCCAAGGTTTTCTCCTGTTTTTTAAAAGTGATTTTCATCACTTCCTCCTAGGTTTGGGGGTTGAATGATATTAAATTTTAACATATATTTACAACTTTGTCAACACTAAATAAATTTGCTATAATTAATCCAAGCTCATTTGCCAAACTTATCATAGAAAGGAGGTGAATCATGTGTGCCGGTATTTCCGCTAAATTAGCGCAATATGAAGGCAGATGGATTGTTTTTCAGGACAACCAAAATCAAGGTCATCACTGTGGTATTGTCATGAACGGCAATGTTTACAAAGTCGCATTAAGCAAAGACGGTTCAATCAAAGGCTTTGAATATGATTTGCAAAAAAGGCGATTCCGTTTGCCTGTACGCAAATTTATCAATGTTTTTATTGAGCCGGAAACGATTACTTTGTATCAAGAAGCTCCGAGTCATCGGATTTTTGCTTTGATCGGCAAAGCGTTGCTGGAAGGCAGAGAATTTGCCGGTTTGGATTGGCCGTTGGCTGTTTCACAAAACGGATTGGCGGGGTAAACAATGAGAGAAAATTTTACTTAGCCGATATTCTTCAATGGAGTGTCGGCTTTTACTTTTGTGTGTGGGTAAAAAAGATGAAGAAATTTTGCTTTTTTGCTATAATATTACTTAATAAAGGGTTTAATCAGTTTAAATTAACATATTTAATATGCCATTTGAATTTTTAAAAAATCTTTATTTTCATTTTCGCAACACTTTGATTTGGTTGGCTTTGTATTTTGTTTTACAAGCCGCGATTTGGGGCGGTTTAGCTTGGTTGATTTGGCAATACCCCAGCGCCCTATTTATTTTGGTGGTGGTGTTTTTAGTTTTATTCGCTTTGGCCAGTTTGTATTTGGGTTTGATTGTTTTGCGTTATGTTTTCAAATTGCGTTCTTTGAAAGCGCATTTGGAAGGTAAAATTTCTTGGAAATAAATATGAAGCAAAAAATTAAAAAATTAATAATTCCCGTCGCCGGCTATGGAACCAGATTTTTGCCAGCCACCAAAGCGCAACCCAAGGAAATGTTGCCCGTGGTGGATAAACCAATCGTGCAATATGTGGTGGAAAATGCGGTATCCGCGGGGATTGAAACCATTATCTTGGTAACGGGGAGCGGTAAAAGAGCGGTGGAAGATCATTTTGCTTATAATTATGAGCTTCAGAGTTTTTTGAAAAAAGTCGGTAAAGATGAAAAAAGAAAAGAGATCAAAAGAATCGCCGATCAAGCCAATTTTATTTTTATCCGACAGAAAGGACCATATGGCAACGGTACACCGGTTTTATGCGCCAAGCATTTGATTGGTGATGAGCCTTTTGCCGTGGCTTGGGGAGATGAATTTTTTTACAGCACCGGCAAGAAAAGTCAGCTGGCTCAATTGATTGATGTTTACGATAAATATCAAGATCCGGTTTTAACCGCTTACGAAGTGGATAAAAAGGACACGGATAAATATGGAGTGATTGATGGATTACAAATTGAAAACGGAGTTTATCAAGTGAAAAATATCGTGGAAAAACCGGGGCCGAAAAAAGCGCCGACCAATTTGGCGTCACTTGGTGGATATATTTTAACACCTGATATTTTTGACGAGTTGGAAAACACCAAACTCGGCAAAGGCGGAGAACTTTGGTTGGTGGACGCTATCTTCAAATTGTTGAAAAAAAGACCGATTTACGCTTGCAAGATCAAGGGAGATTATTATGACACCGGCTCCAAACTCGGTTACTTGAAAGCCAATGTGGAAATAGCCTTGCGTCGTCCGGATTTAAAAAACGATTTTAAAAAATATTTGAAAAGTTTAAATTTTTAATATGTTTAAAAAAGCCGGAACAATTAAAATATTATTGACTTTGCTTTTGGCTTTTGTTTTTTTAACCGGCGCCAGTTGTACCAAAGGGGGTGATTCTTCCGCTCGTGATGCTTATCGTCCCGTGACTATTACCTATTGGCGAGTTTGGGACAATGAAGATGATTTATTGGAATTGATGAATGCTTATCGCGCCTTGCATCCCAATGTTAGTTTTGAATATCGTAAATTGCGTTATGAAGAATATGAAGATGAGTTACTGAACGCTTTGGCGGAAGATCGCGGTCCGGATATTTTTTCCGTGCATAATACTTGGATGGAAAGACATAAAGCAAAAATCCTGCCTATGCCTTCACAGGTTCGCACACCGGTTAAATTTATGTCGGGCACGGTGAAAAAAGAAGAAGTTTATGAATTTCGCGCCAGACGCGGTTATTCACCAAGTGAAATGAGAAAAAGTTTTTTGGATGTGGTTTACGATGACGCGGTTATGCCTTACAATTCTGGCACGGCGGATAAACCGGTTTATCAAGATGTTGTTTGGGGAGTTCCTTTGGCATTGGATAACTTGGTATTATATTACAATCGCGATATTTTAAATACCGCCGGAGTGATTGAGCCGGCCAAGAACTGGACGGAATTTCAAGAGCATGTAAAAAGAATGACTAGAATTGACGGAAATTCGGGAGATATTTTGGTGGCGGGGGCGGCTATCGGAACAGGTGAAAATGTAGCGCGCAGTTTTGACATTCTTTCATTGCTTATGATGCAAAATCAAGCGATCATGATTAATGATAATGATGATGTTGTTTTCAATCGCATGCCGGGCGCTTTATCCGAGCAATTGGAAGTGCCACCCGGCAGAGGGGCTTTGGAATATTATCTTCAGTTTGCTTCACCGCTCAGCGAGGCTTACACTTGGAATGAAAATATGCCTGATTCTTTGGAAGCTTTTATGGCCGGACGAGTGGGATATTTTTTCGGGTATGCTTATCACAAGGAATTCATTGACGCTCAGGCACCACAACTTGATTATGAAATAGCGCCAATGCCTCAAGTTTCTGCCAATCAAAAAGTTAATTATGCCAATTATTGGCTTGAAACGGTTTCCAATAAAACCGAAGTTGTTGATTACGCTTGGGATTTTCTGTTGTTTGCCACTTCGCCGGAAAATATTGAAAAATATTTGGATAAAGTCAAGAAACCCACGGCTTTGCGTTCTACGGAAATTATCAATAAACAATTGCAAGACCCCGTGTTAACGGTTTTTGCCGATCAATTGTTGACTTCTCGAAGTTGGTATCACGGAGCAAATTCCGCTGAAGCGGAACAGGCCTTCAATGAAATGATAAAAGTGACTTTGCAAGGAGAGTTAACTCCGGAGAGAGCTATGCTTAACGCTGTGGATAAAATTGAAAGTACTAGATAATATGTTTAAAAAGTTTTTAATAATTATCTTGATTTGCAGTTGGTTATTGCCTTTCGGCGCAATGGCAAAAGAAACATCGGGCAATAATTGTCAATTTGCCAATGATTGGAGCTTGTTGCCCGTAAAGTGCACGCAATCAACTTACAGTGAGGCGATAGAATGCGGTTTGGAGGAATTGCAATGCACTTTGATTCGTTTTGCCACCATAATTTTACGCTTGGCCGGGTCAGCCGCGCTCTTAATGTTTGTTATCGGAGGAATAATGTATATTCTTTCCGGCGGGGATCAGGGAAAAGTCCAGAAAGCTACCGGTTTTTTGAAATACGCGACCATAGGTTTGGCCATGATATTATTATCAGGCTTTTTTATCAGAGTTCTTTTGGAAGTTTTAACCAATAAAGGAGTATCATATAATTAATATGAAATATAAGATTCTTTGTTGTGTAGTAATATTATTAAGTGTTTTTTTCTTGAGCTTGGATTTTTCTTTTGCTAAAGATTCGGCGGAAGCTAAAGATTCGGCGGAAGCTAAAGCGATTAAAGAAATTAGTAACTTGCAAAGAGATCTTGGTTTGACACTTGGCCATAATACCAATATTACCATAGGCAATTTTATCAAAGCTTTTTGGGGAATATTGGGATCAATTTCTTTGGCTGTTTTTTTGTATGGTGGTATAATGTGGATGATCTCAGAAGGGGATGATACCAAAATAACCAAAGCCAAAAAGACCATGATTTGGGCGGCTTTGGGCTTGTTGGTTATGTTTACTTCTTATGTGATCATTGAATTTTTAATAGATACATTGGGGAAACAGGATATTGGTTTTCACTATATTTCCAAATATATTATTTAATATTTAATTTAATAATTAATCATTAAAGCCATGATTAACATTACAAAAGTAAAAGTGGTGGCCAAAGTCGCTTTTATGGTTTTTCTGCTTTTCGCGGTAGCTATGCCGGCCTTTGCTCAATTAGATTTGGGATTGGGAGAAGTAGGAGAAGCTACGGAGCTTGGAGATACGGATATTCGTACAACAGTGGGATCCATTATCAATGCTGCTTTGGGCTTCTTGGGCGTTGTCGCGGTGGTCATTGTTTTGATCGGTGGGTTTAAGTATATGATTGCCGGTGGCAGTGAAGACAAAGTGGCTGAAGCGAAAAAATGGATTATTTCCGGAATTATCGGTTTGGCCATTATCTTGAGCGCTTATGCGATCACTACATTTGTAGTTGGCGAGTTGATTTCAGCAACTACGGGAGTAGAATAATCTTCTTAAATAAGGGAGGGCTTCGGCCCTCCCGGAGCTCCTATTTCATTCAGCCATTAGATAATTAGTTTAGTTATTTGATGATTGTTATGAAAAAGAAACTATCTTTATTGAGTTTTTGCATACTTGTTTTCTTAATGATGGTTTTTGGTTCCATGCCCGCAATGGCGGACAATTATTTGCAACAGGGTTTGGATTATACGGCGAAGCAGGCGACTTTGATGGATGATTCAGTGGAGGCAGGAGGGGGAAAACAGATTAGTGAAAGAATCGGTTATTGGTTGGGAAGAGTTATGTCTTTTATTGGTATTTTGTTTTTGGTTTTAATTTTATATGGCGGACTTATGTGGCTAATCAGTCGTGGCGATAAAACTAAAATAGCCAATGCTAAAAGCATTATAATTGATGCCACGATCGGTCTTTTGATCACCATGTCCGCTTATGCTATTGTTAACGGTTTATTTGATGTTTTTAAAAATAATAATTTAGGTGAAACTGTTGGAAAAGCAAATGTGGAAAATAATAAGAAAATGGTATGAAAAAAGTAAAAAAAATTTATCAAATATCATTATTGGCAATATTTTTATTTTCATTTCTTTTGCCTTTGCAAAGTGTAATGGCTCAGGGAGATAGCGCACAGGAAATGGCTGACCAGGGATTGCAAGTATCTGCCGGCAAAGCCGGATTGACCGCAGCGCCGGTGGAACAAATAGTGGGAAATATTATTGGTTATATGTTAAGTTTTATAGGCTTGGTTTTGCTTGTAATGATTGTTTACGGTGGTATTTTGTGGTTGACGGCCGGCGGCAAATCTGACCAATTGGAAAAAGCCAAATCGGTTTTGGCTAATGCGGTTATCGGTTTGGCTATAGTTTTGTTGGCCTATAGTTTTACTTTCTATGTTACTTCTCGTTTTACCGCAGCCACTCAAACTACAGAACAAACTCCTTAATTATACCTATGAAATATTTAATTAATTCAAAAGTAAAAAGTTTTACAGTTATTATTGCGATTTTTTGTATTTTACTATTAGGTTTTGGATCTGTTGTATCAGCGCAAGATCCGCAAAGTAAACTGCAAGGAGCGTATAAAGCATCATTTGGTCAAGAATTGAATGATCCGGAAAACCTTTTCACTCAGCAAGTCGGTGGTATTATTAGGATTATTTTAGCTACAGTGGGTACGGTGTTTGTGGTTGTTTTAGTTTACGCGGGATATTTGTGGTTAACGGCCGGTGGTAATGATACGCAACTGGCCAAGGCGAAAAGTTTAATGATCAATGGAGTCATTGGTTTGGCCATAACTTTGGCCGCGTATTTGATTTCCGATTATGTCTTTATTCGTTTGGTGGCGTCCACGGTCGGAGGATAAATATGAAAATGAAAAAAATAATATTTATTTTAATTATTATCATGTTGGTCGTGCCGTTTTTTTCACAAGCGGCGGGAACTTTTGATCCGAAAGGAGATTTAGCGCAAGCTGAAAAGGGACTTTATCAAGGCGCTCAGCCCACTTCTTTACCGGTATATATCGGGATGATTATCAGATATGTTTTGGGGACTGTGGGAGTTGTTTTAACCGTAATTATCGTTTATGCAGGATTTTTATGGCTGACGGCCGGTGGTAATTCAGACCAAGTCGGAAAAGCTAAAAAATTATTAATTAACGGTTTTGTCGGGTTATTGATTACTTTGGGGGCGAATTCAATAGCACATTTTGTTATTGACAGATTAACTGATAATTCGCAACCAAATGAATGGGTGGAAATAGGTGAACAACCATATAAACCTTTAAGCGAACAAGTAAGAGACGGAGATTTATGAAAAAGATATTATTAATTTTTTTAATTGTCAGCATATTGTTTTCATTAAAAATTGTCCCTGCGGAGGCTAAGAGTGGGCAAGACTTTGTTAATGATTTACGACAGGGTTCGGAAAATGTGGGTGCCAAGGGGTTCGGAGAAACCGGTGGAAGTAGCCAGTTGACATATAGAATCGGTACTTGGATTCAAATAGTCTTGGGTACTTTGGGTATAATTGTGGTGGTAATTATCCTTTACGCCGGCTTTTTATGGATGACCGCCGGAGGCAATACCGATCAAGTCGGGAAAGCTAAAAGCTTATTGATCAACGGAGCAATAGGATTGCTTATAGCCATTAGTGCGTATGCCATAACGGATTTTGTTCTGGATAGGTTTGTGGAAGACGCTCAAGTTCAAGAGCGTTGATTGAAATATTAAATATTTGCTATAATATTTTTAATAATAATTAAAAAGATTGCGTTTTATGAAAAATATTTTTATTGTTTTGGCCATGCTGTTCTTGGTTTTGTTCAGCGCCAACGCGGTTTTCGCTATCAGCGATGATGTCGCCAGGGAAATAAGAGGAGGAGCCGATACTATCGGTAATGTGGGATTTGGAGAGTCAAGTGGTGAAGGAGAATTATTGTCAAACAGAATCGGCGGAATAATTAAAGCGGCTTTGGGCTTGGTGGGTGTTATCGTAGTGGTGATAATTGTTTACGCCGGCTTTTTATGGATGACCGCCGGAGGCAATACCGATCAAGTTGGGAAAGCCAAAAGCTGGTTGATTAACGGTGTTATCGGTTTGGTTTTGGTTTTAAGCGCTTACGCTATCACGGATTTTGTTATCAGCAGATTGATTGAAGCATCCGCATAAATATCATATTAAAAAAGCTCCCCTCCAAGCATGGATAAGGGGAGCTTTTTATTTTACACGAGAGGCGCGAGCTTCTCGATTATTTCAACTGTTTTTTAAAGTGTTCCACCAGTTCCACGGGTGCCGGATCAATACCTTTGTTTATGGCCAACCGATAAGAAGTCCATAATCCCAAAGACAAAGTTTGTAAAAATTTATCAAAGGCATCATCTCCCGGCATAGTAATGATTTTCGTGGCAATTTTATTGCCTAAAATATTTTGAAAAACTTGCATGCGCTTTTTATTTCTTTCAGCTGTTTGATTGTCTTGCAAAATAATAATTTGATAATCAGCCAAAAGGTCGGTAAATCCCACCATTTCATTATGATTCAATTCCGGAAAAACATTATAAAAACTCTGAGTTTTGGCGTTTTCGTTAAAATTGATTTTCCAGACCATGGCCAATGCTTGCCAAGTCGTATCGGTATAGATAAGCGGAATTTTGCCGTTCAGATCGGTGGCCAGATCCTCCGCGACTTCAAGTAAATCAATATTTTGCGCCAGCGCTTTTTCAATGCTTTGGTTAAGTTGATTATAATCAAGAGCAATACAACCGCTATCATGCATTATTTTCAATAACGCGCCGATGGTGTAACCATAGGCCAAGCGAGGCTGTTTCGTGTCCGGAATGGAGATATAAGCATAATTGTTTTGTTCCGCGATTCTTTTCAGTTCTCCGTCATGAGCAAAAATAATTATTTGTTTTAAACCGATTTTTTTCGCTTCTTGCAAAGTAGCTAAAGTTTCTTCCGTATTGCCGGAATATGAATTAAAGATTCCGATCCAATTCTCATCAACTTCCGCTGGTAAACTGTAATTTTTATTGATAATGAATTTTTGTTTTAACGATTCTTTTAAATGAGGTAAAAGCATTAAAAAAAGATCGGCCGGTAAGGCTGATCCTCCCATTCCACAGAATACAATATTAGCATCTTTGGCGGTTAGCTTTAAATTAACTTCGGCAAACGCATTTTTAAATTGATTTGGTAAGTTCTCAATTATTGAGTGGATATTTTGAGAATCCAAATTGTTTTGCGTTTTTGGCATAAGAAAAAAATGAGGTATAAATTAAACTTATCAAATCGTTTTGATTCCTGCAAAGCATTTATTCACATATTACGGATGAATCCGTTGATTTTCCGCAGGTTGACGGGATCCGATAAAATTTGTTTGACAGCTTGATTTTCAGCTTGGTATTTGATATGATTTAAATGCTATTTTTAGCTTAATTTTGTAATAATTAATGAGAATAAACAGGGAAAGTTAATATTAATCAATCAAATATTAACTTTTTTGCATTTAACAATATGAGCGGACATAGTAAATGGGCCAAAATACATAGGCAAAAAGGCGCGGCTGACGCCAAGCGAGCGAATTTATTCACTAAATTATCAAAAAATATCACTCTGGCTGCCAGGAATGGCGGAGATCCGGAGATGAATTTTGCTTTGCGTTTGGCCGTGGATAAAGCCAAAGCCGCTAGTATGCCAAAAGATAATATTGAGAAAGCCATTAAAAGAGGTACGGGTGAATTGGATGGAGAAGCTTTGGAAGAAGTGATGTATGAAGCGTATGGTCCGGGAGGGTTGCCTTTATTGATTGAAGGCGTTACGGACAATAAAAATCGTACCACTCCCGAAGTTAAAGCGATTTTAACGAAAAACGGCGGTAGTCTCGGAGCGCAGAATTCGGTTAAATGGATGTTTGAACATAAGGGAGTTATTTTTATAAACAATCAAGAAATAGAGGATAAAGATGATTTTATTATGCAAATGATTGATGCCGGAGCTGAAGATGTGAGAGAAGAAGATGACGGATTGACCATATATACCGGTTATGAAGATTTTGAAAAGGTTAAAAAAGTAATTGATGAAAAAAACATTGGATTTGAATATGCGGAAATGGATTGGATCTTAAAAGACGAACAAGAAGTGGAAAAAGATGCGGCGGAAAAGTTGGAAAAAATAATTGAACTCTTAGAAGACCATGATGATGTAAATTCGGTGTATAGTGTTTTATAGAAATCAAAAATTCAAAGTATGTCAAAAATAATTTTGGGCGTTGATCCCGGCTATGGCATCACTGGATATGGAATTTTACAAGTCAACGGTTCCCAAATGAAATGTTTGCAATATGGAGTAATAACAACTCCGGCTGAAGTTGATTTTGCTTGGCGTTTGCATGATTTACACAATGATTTGAAAAAAATAATTATGCAATACAAGCCCAATGTTGTGGCGGTTGAAGAATTGTTTTTTTATAAAAATGTAAAAACAGCCATTAATGTCGGACAAGCCAGAGGCGTGATTATGTTAACCGCCATGCTCGCCAAACTACCTGTTTTGGAATGTACGCCTTTGCAAGTCAAGCAAGCCATAACCGGATACGGTAAGGCCGATAAGTCCCAGGTTCAGCAAATGGTGAAAAATTTTTTAAAACTTGAAAACATACCCAAACCGGATGATGCCGCCGATGCTTTGGCGGTTGCCATTTGGGCCGCGCACGCGGAAAAACTAACAAAACATTCTTAAATTTATGAAAAAAATTTTTTTAGCAATATTGATTATCTTGTTTGCCATGCCTTTTGTGTCGGTTTACGCTCAAGAAGTTCGGCAAGAAAGCCAAGAACAAGTCGTGGAAATAAAAGCGGAAGCGGGTAGCGATAAAAATGTTATTGTAAACAGGCAAGTTTCTTTCAGTTCAATAGGTTCGGTGGTGCAAGGAGAAGTTGGCGAAATTAAATATGTTTGGAACTTGGGTGATGGAACCGTATTACAGGGAGAAGAAATAGTTCATACATATTCCCAGGCCGGAGTATACAGAGTTAAACTGATAATTTCCGGGAAACATGAAGAAAACGAATTAGTATCAGAGGATGAAATTATAGTTAATGTGGACAAAGATATTTTGGTCTTGATTACTGATCAAAGCGTGGATGATAAACAACTGTCTTTGATCCAAAACTTGGCTTCTTCGCAAGGAATTTTATTAGTAAAAATTCAAGAAACGGAAAATCAAATTGATTATGTTGCGGAAAAAGAATTGGCGCAAAAAATCATTAAAAATAAAGATGAAATTTTACAAGCCGGAGGAGTGGTAATCTGGACTTCCGGAAACATGGGCGTAAATTCTTTTCTGGAAGCCGGACAAGTTTTATCGGCGGAAGATAACGGGACCAAACTAAGTGATTTTGGTTTTCAAAATAAGCATATTGTTGTAATAACCGAACAAAACTTTACCGCGGCCGCCAAATTGTCTCAAAATTTATATAATATTTTGGAACCGCAATTTATCGTTTTAACTCATGAAGATGCCAAAGACGAAGTTTTTTTAAGTTCAAATATAAACGATTTATTAACCAAATTACAAAACAGTGAAACGGATTATAAATTGGTCGGTTTGCATACCAAAAGAGAATTGAGCGAAAAAGGGTATTGGAATTTTTTGTCGCGTATTGTCAGTTACATGGTTGACAGAGGAGTGCCTTTAAACACCATATATTTGATTTTGGTTTTACCGGTAATTGCTACGATTTTAGCTTTTACGCGTCAAGTTATAGGGATCAAAGCTTTGGGTATTTATGCGCCTTCAATCGTGGCGGTTTCATTTTTGTCCACGGGTTTGGAATATGGTTTGTTGATTTTTTTGATAACTTTATTGGTGGGAACATTAACTAGAATTTTTGCTCGTAAAGTCAGGCTTTCATATTTACCTCGCATGGCCAATGTGCTTATCTTGGTGAGTTTCGCGGTTTTATTCATGTTTTGGGTTGGAGCTTATTTGGGCAAAAGTTCCATGATCAGTATTTCCGTTTTTCCGATTTTGATAATGGTTTTATTGACCGAGAAATTCATTAACGCTCAGATTGAACGAGGTAGTAAGGCAGCGGTTGTATTGGTTTTGGAAACTTTGATGTTATCCATGGCTTGTTATTTTTTGGCCAATTGGCAAACTTTGCGAATTTTTGTATTGGCATATCCCGAGCTGGTTCTTTTGACCATAATAATTAATATCTTAATCGGTAAATGGAAAGGTTTGCGACTTTTGGAATATTACCGATTTAGAAAAGTAATAAAAAATGTTGAGTTACTTGAGAAAAAGTAAAAAGGTTTTGGGCATGAATGCCCGTAATTTGTCTTTCATTCGGCCGAGCAACTCAAAAAAAGCGGTTCGTTTGGTTGATGATAAATTGCGCAGTAAAGAAGTTTTGAGAAAAAACGGATTACCGACTGTTGAACTTTTGGGCGTGGTCAGGAACCGCAAAGAATTTTACAAATTCCCTTGGCATAAATTGGAAAACAGTTTTGTTCTAAAGCCCAATCGTGGTTTGGGTGGTGGCGGAATCTTGGTTACTTACGGACGCAAGAAAAACGGTCGTTGGGTTTTGCCGAATAATAAAGAAGCGGAATTGAAAGATGTTATTTTACGCGTATCCAATATTTTGGACGGAGATTTTTCTAAAACCAATATTCCGGACAGTGCTTTTTTTGAAGAAAGATTAAAAATTCATCCGGCTTTTAAATTATATTGTTATAAAGGCGTGCCGGATATTCGGGTGATTGTTTACAATAAAGTCCCGATTATGGCTATGCTCAGATTGCCAACCAAAAATTCTGATGGAAGAGCCAATTTGCATAAAGGAGGTATTGGTGTGGGTATTGATATTGAATCAGGCATTACTACGCATGCCATACAATATGATAGAGAAATTGAATATTTACCTGAAATGAAGTTGCCCTTGCGTGGTTTGCAAATCCCGGAGTGGAATAATATTTTGGAATTGGCGGTTAAGTCCGTTGATGCTTGCGGTTTGAATTACGCAGGTGTTGATTTGGCCGTGGACAAAAAAAAAGGCCCGGTTATCATGGAATTGAACGCTCATCCCGGTTTGTCCATTCAGATCGCCAACATGGCGCCACTTAAAGATCGTTTAAAACGCGTAAAAGGATTAAAAATTCGCACCGCGCAAAAAGGTATCAGTGTGGCCAAGGAATTGTTTGGTGGAGATCTGGCTCAAGAAGTTAAAGAATTGACCGGCAAAAAAATAATCGGCATTATTCATCAAATCGGGGTGAAGAAAAAAAGTGAAAAAAAATTTACTACCGTTGAAGCAAAAGTGGATACCGGAGCGGGGATTACCGCAATTGATGAAGAATTGGCCAGACAATTGGGATTCGCGGAGGCCATTGAATATTATCATTCTTTTAATATAAAGAGAGTGCTTACAAAAGAAGAAGTGGACGAGCTAAGTGAAAAACAGGTTTGGAAAGAAATAGTAAAACATAAAGACATTGTGGAAGTCGTGAAAATATTCAGCAGTCATGGTATTTCTTATCGCATTGAAGTCCCATTGGTCATTAAATTGGCGGGACATGAAATACATTGTCATGCATCTGTTATTGAAAGAGAAAATTTGAAATACCCGGTGATTTTGGGAAGAAGAGATTTGAATAAATTTTTAATAGATCCCGGTAAATAATCAGTGGAAATAATCATTAATTCAATATTATTATGTTAAAACCGGAACAATTTAATTATTTCAGTACATATTTGCTGGGAGCTGAAGCTGAGAGCCGAGGAATTAAAGTTACCAAAATTTTTACCAAAGGAGGATTGGCAAAACACAGTCATTTGGTTTTAACTTATAAAAAACATGAAGAGGTTATAATCGGACAAAGAACTCGTCAAACCGATTGCATCGGATATTGGATTTCAAAAAATAAACAAGTCGCCAAATATTTCTTTTCCAGAGCCGGTTTGCAAGTTGCTAAAGGTGGAATTTATGACGCCAATGACATGGATGAAATAACCAAACAAGCCAAAAGGATCAAATATCCCGTGGTATTGAAGCCGGTGGCGGGGATACAAGGAACGAAAGTTTTTTTGGGAGTTGATTCGGATAAAAAATTGAAAAAAATAATTAAAGAAAATTTTAAAGGAAAGGTTCTTTTGGAAAAAGAATATTTTGGTAAAGAGTATAGGCTTTTGGCAATTCGCGATAAGTTTTTAGCGGCCATTTATCGTGTACCTGCCAATGTTCAAGGTGACGGAATTCACGGTATAAAAGATTTGATTGAATTGAAAAATAAAGATCCGAGGCGAGGTTCCGGACATAAGAAGAGCTTGGTCAAGATTAAAATTGACGGAATTGTCAAAGATTATTTAAAAAAACAAGGAAAAAAATTATCTTCCGTACCCAACAAAGATGAAATTGTTTATCTTCGTCCCAATTCCAATATTTCCACGGGAGGAGATAGTATTGATGTAACGGACTTGGTTAATCCAGAGGTGAAGAAGTTGGCTGTTAAAGTTATTAAGTCCATTCCGGGCTTGGCTTATGGTGGGATTGATTATTTGACCAAAGATATTACCGCTAAGCCGACTACCCGCAATTATATTGTTATAGAAGTCAATGATTCCCCCATGATTTCCATGCATCATTTCCCGTATCAGGGTAAAGAAAGAAATGTGGCGGCGTCGATAATTGATCAAATTTTTCCGGAAACCAAAAATAAGTAAAATATGAAAAATGAATTTAATGATTTTTTATGTGAATATGCCGAGAAAAAAGGCATTATTTGTGAAAAAGTGGATAAAGGCGCTGAATTTGTTTTATTAAAAAAAGGTGGAAAGAAAAAATTGATTTATGGAGGAGTGGTGACGGATCAATCCGCGGCGACGGGATATGTTTTGTCTAAAAACAAGTTTTTTACACATGAATATTTAAAAAAGAACAAATATCCGGTTTTACCGAAGATTAGAACCAACAAATATTCCGAAGCTGAAAAATTTTTAAATAAACATAAAGTTGTTGTTGTTAAACCTCCTTTTTTGAAACAAGGCAAAGGAATATCAGTTAATTTGAAAACCAAAAAAGATTTGCGTCAAGCTTGGAATTTAGCTCGTAAATACGCCGGCAATATTATTGTTGAAAAATTTTTCGCGGGAGAAGATTTAAGGGTTTTAGTGATTGATTATAAACATGTTTTCGCCGTAAAAAGATATCCGGCTTATGTGATGGGTGATGGGAAAAGTAATATTAAAAAATTGATTGAAATAAAAAATAGAAAAGGCTATCCTGGTAAAAGATTTAAAAAAATCATGATAGATAATGCTTTGCGAATGTTTTTAAAACAATCAAAACTGACTTTGCAAAATGTGCCTGCGGAAGGCGAAAAAGTGGTAGTGAGAGGAACCGCAAATGTGCATACAGGTGGAGAAACGGAAGGTTTTACCGATAGTTTAAGTTCAGATATAAAAAAACAAGCCATTGCTTTAGCCAAAGAATTAAGATTACCCGTTGTCGGAGTTGATTACCTGGTCTCGCCAAATCAGAAAACCAAGTATATAATTGAATTAAACGCTGATCCCGGTTTTAAATTGCATCATTTCCCTATTTTGGGAAAACCGGAAGATCCAACTGAAAAATTTTTACAAATGATATTTAAATAAATTGAAAAATATGCCACATATGCATTACCGAAGTCCCAGACCCAGAGGATCATTTTCTTCAAGTCCCGGAGGAGGAGGTGGAAATTGGTTTAAAAAAATTTGGCGCTCTTTGAAGTCTTTTTACAAAAGACATAAAAAGCCCATTAACAAAACTTTAAAAAGACTCTTATTGCTGGGAGTAATCTGTTTTATTTTGTTTTCTATTTATGTTTTGGTAGCGTTTGCTTGGTATTCGCGTGATTTACCGGATCCAAATAAAGTTATTGAACGCAATATTTCTCAAAGCACCAAAATTTATGATCGCACGGGAGAGCATTTGCTTTATGATGTTCATGGAGATGAAAAAAGAACTTTGGTTAAATTAGAAGATATTCCTGATATGATTAAATGGGCGACCATTTCCGCGGAAGATAAAAATTTTTATGAACACCATGGATTCAGTCCGTTGGCTATATTTAAAGGCGCGGTGATAGATCCTTTAATGGGGAAAAGAGCTCGTGGCGGGTCAACGCTGACTCAGCAATTCGTAAAAAATTCTTTATTGACCAATGAACGCAGTATTTCAAGAAAAATTAAAGAATTGGTTTTGTCTTATAAAATTGAAAACATGTTTTCAAAGGATGAAATATTGCAAATGTATTTGAATGAAATCCCTTACGGTTCAGTGGTTTACGGAATTGAGTCTGCGGCGCAAACATTTTTTGGCAAATCCGTTCAAGAATTGACTTTGGCGGAAATTACGGTGTTGTCCGGTTTGCCACAATCGCCGACTTATTATTCTCCTTATGGCTCTAATTTTGACGCTTTGAAAAATCGTCAAAAATATGTTTTGGATCAAATGGTGGCCAATGATTATATTTCTCGTGAGGAAGCTGACGAGGCTTTTCAAGAAGAACTTGTTTTCACGGAACAAAAGAACGCTATCCAAGCGCCACATTTTGTTATGTATGTGAAAGAATTATTGGCTGAAGAATTGGGCGAAGATTTATTGGAAACAGGTGGTTTAAAGGTTCTTACCACTTTGGACATGGATAAGCAAAGGATCGCCGAAGAAGCGGTGGAAAATGGTGTTAGTACCAAAGGTGAATATTATGAATTCCACAACGCGGCCTTGTTGTCTCTTGATCCGCGAAATGGACAAATTTTGGCTATGGTTGGTTCTCGTGATTATTTTGATCGCGAAAATGACGGCAATGTTAATGTTACTTTGCGTCCACGACAACCCGGTTCTTCCATGAAACCATTGGTTTATACGGCCACTTTCCAAAAAGGTTATACTCCCAATACGGTTTTGTACGATACTGTCACTACTTTTAAAACCGATACCAAAGATTACCGACCGCTTAATTATGATTTAAGAGAACACGGTCCGGTAACCATTAGAAAGGCTTTGCAAGGATCACTGAACATTCCCGCCGTGAAAGCCACTTATTTGGTGGGGATTGAAAAAGTTTTGGATTTTTTGGAACTTATGGGTTACAACACTTTTGAAGATCGCCATCGTTTTGGGTTGTCCATTGTTTTGGGCGGAGGAGAAGTAACACTTTTGGAACACGCGGCCGCTTATGGCGCCTTGGCCAATGGCGGAGTTTATCATGAGCCGTCGGCAATTCTACGAGTGGAAGATAGTCGTGGTAATGAGCTTATGCGGTTTGAAGAAAATGAACGCAAAGTCATGGAGCCCAATTACGCATACATTATTTCTAATGTTTTGTCGGATAATGGCGCTCGTGCGTATGCTTTCGGTTTACAAAACCATTTAACTTTGGGTGAAAGACCGGCGGCGGCTAAAACCGGTACCACCAATGATTATCGTGACGCGTGGACCATGGGATATACTCCTTCCTTGGTAGCCGGAGTTTGGGCGGGGAATAATGATAATTCGGAAATGAAGCGAGGTGCCACCGGTGGAGAGATAGCGGCTCCCATTTGGAATGAATATATGCGTCGCGCTTTGGAAGAAACAGAAATTGAATATTTTCCGAACGCTTCAATCCCTCAAACCGGCAAACCGATTTTAGACGGAGATGTGATGCCGGAAGTTACTTTGAAAATAGATAAATTCACCGGCAAGTTGGCAACGGATTTGACACCGGAATCATATATTGAAGAAAAAAAATATCGCCAAGCGCATAGTATTTTGCATTATGTTTACAAAGATAATCCGCGTGGCACCGTGCCGGAAGACCCCGCGTCAGCGGACCCCGCTTATCAGTATTGGGAAAGCGGTATTCAAGAATGGCTTAAGAAAAAAGCCGAGGAAGAAGGTGAAAGCGATATTGAGATTTCAGAAGAAGAGCCTCCGACCGAATATGACGACGCGCATACGGAAGAAAATCGTCCCACCATATTTATAAATTCTCCCGACAGCAATGAACGGATTGACAGTGAAACTTTAACCGCCAGAGTGAATGTTTCCGCTCCGCGGGGAATAGGCAGAGTGGAGTATTATTTGGATGATAAATTGATTCAAACAGTTACTGGCAGACCATATTCGTTAAATTACAGTTTGAGCAGTTATTTTGGTAAAGGTTATCATACTTTGCGAGTCGTGGCTTATGATGATATTGACAATTCCAATGAGGCGACCGTGGAAATAAATATTACCGCGGATATTGATGAACCGTCGGTTATTTGGCGATCTCCGCGCAATCATCAAATTTTCAGGCAAGCTGATTTTCCGGTTACCATTAGAGTTACATTGACTGATTTGATGGTGACAAAACAAGCCAAATTCATTGAGAAGAAAAAAGGAGAATCAGAAGAAAGAATGATCTCCACGGTTATTTCTCCGGATAGTCAAGATCAAGTGATTAATTGGGGTAGCGCCTTTGAAAGAGGTGAATATGAATTGATCGTGGAAATTACGGATATGAATAATAATAAATATCGCAGTTTGGTCAGAGAGATTGTGGTTAATTAAATATAAATAAAATAGAAAGCCTCGCCGATTAGGGCGAGGCTTTTGTTTTTTACAAAGAACGGCGGATGCTTGGTTGTTCCATTCGCCTGATCCAGAGATTATATTCTCCTTTCTCCACGAAGACGGGAATTTTGCCCGGTAAGGGTTCGCCTTTATGGTCAAAAGCATGATGACCGAAGCGACGGGTAAACCAAGATATTTTCGATTTTTCATTTAAAGAACAATTGCCGAGAAAGACTTCATTTTCTCCCTGTTCGGGATGTGCTTTGAAAGATTGTTTCATCAGGTACCTCCTTGTTTTGTTTACAATACTATTTATTATCATATTTGAATTTAGTGGTCAAGATTTGGTTTGAGGAATTATTAACATTTTTCAATTGAGCCAAAGCCTGTTTTTTGATATAATTCACTATATTTAGATAAAATATGTATTTATCAAGATTGGAAATCCAAGGCTTCAAGTCTTTTGCTCAAAAGACGGTTTTTGAGTTTCCCGAAAAGTCTCATCATGACGCTAAAGCCAAGAGTATAACCGCCATAGTTGGTCCGAATGGTTCGGGCAAATCCAATTGTTCGGACGCTATTCGCTGGGTAATGGGTGAGCAAAGTTTAAAACTGCTTCGTTGTAAAAAAGCCGATGATGTGATTTTCGGTGGTTCGCCGACCAAGGCGCGGCAGGGAGTAGCGGAGGTTTCTATGGTTTTTAATAATGAAGATCATGAATTGCCGATTGATTTTGCTGAAGTGGTTTTGACCCGTCGTGTTTATCGTGATGGTGAAGGTGAGTATTTGATCAATAAAAAGAAAGTTAAACTTTTTGATATTTTAATGCTTTTGGCCAAATCAAATTTCGGACAAAAAAGTTATAGTATCGTGGGGCAAGGCATGGTTGATCATATTATCAATATTTCACCGTATGAAAGAAAAGATTTTTTTGACGAAGCCACCGGAGTGAAACAATATCAAATAAAAAGAGATCAGGCGGTTAACAAACTTCGTCGTTCGCGTGAGAATTTGTCACAAACCAATCAAATTATGCAGGAATTGGAACCGCGATTAAGGTTATTGACCAGACAGATTAAAAAATTGGAAAAAAGGCAAGAATTGGAATTTGAGTTAAAGGGTTTGCAAGAAAAATATTACGCACACATTTGGCAAAATCTTCAAAAAAATCGTAAAGAGCAAAAGGAGCAATTCGGCGTACAGGATGCTTTGAAAAAAAACTTGGAAATTGAATTGACTCGCGTACAAGATGAATTGGCACAAATGGCGAGAGAGGAATCACGCAAAGATGTATATAATGAATTGCAAAAAGATTATAACCGACATTTGTCGGAGAAAAACGAATTATTAAAAGAGTTGGCTTTGGTTAAAGGAAAAATGAATTTGGAATATGTCAAAGCAGGTCAGCAAAATTTATCTTGGTTGGAAGATAAAAAAGAGGAAATAGAGAAGCGCTTGGCGGAAATTCAAGAAAGTCGCAATAACGCGGATAATCGTTGGCGACAGAAAAAAGGACTTTTAAGTGAAAACGAGAGCCAAATTGCGCAAATAAATCAAGAATTACAGGTTTTGGAAAACAATTTACAATTGGCTCAATCTGAATTGGATAATATTAAAAAAGGAGGTAAAGTGAATTTCGCTTTGGAATCGGTAAAAGCTTTGTTAAGGCAAAAAGATTTTATTAAAGGAGTTTGCGGGACGGTCAGTCAATTGGGAACGGTGGAAGAAATGTACGAAGCGGCGTTGAGTTCCGCGGCCGGGGGAAAATTGAATGCTTTGATCGTGAAAGATGATGAAACGGCGGTTCGGTGCATTAAGTATTTAAAAAAGAATAAATTGGCGCCGGTTACTTTTTTGCCATTAAATAAATTAAAAGTTACCAGACCGGATAAGCGGTCCAAAGAACTTTTGCAAATGAATGGAGCGATCGGTTTCGCCGTTGATTTGTTGGCTTTTGATCCGAAGTACGCCAAAGCTTTTGAATTTGTTTTCAGTACTACCATCGTAGTTGATAATGAGGAAAATGCTAAAGCCATAGGCGCGGGAAAAGAAAGAATGGTTACTTTGGCCGGAGATATTTTTGAAAGAAGCGGTATGATTAAGGGCGGGTACAGAGAAAGTAAGTTTTTGCGGTGGCGAACCTTGAACAGTCAAGAGGCGCAGTCTACCCAAAGTGAAAAAATTCGTGAAATCGCGCTTTTGGAATCAAAATTAAACGAGAAACGAAGGCAAAAAGAATTGCTTGGGGAAGAGATCCAAAATTGTCGCGTGGAAATAGAAGTCGCTGATACCAAATTAAAAGGTTTAAATAATGATTTTGATGAATTGCAAAAAGAAAAAAACAAGATTCAAGCTGAAATAGCGGAAAATCAGTTGGCTCCGGAAGATCAAGATGAGTTCATGAAATTATTGAATAAAAAGAAAAATGAATTTGATGAAAGAATAGAAGCGCAAGAAAAATTTTTGGTGGAAATAAGAAAAAAAATTGATGAATTTAATTTAGAAGAAGAGAAAAAGAAAGCGGTGGTTTTCAGGTTGCAGAAAGAGATGCAGGAACATCAAATGAAATTGAATGAGGTAAATCAATTATTGAACGAGGTGAATATTGCTTTGGCCAAATTGGATACCAAAAAAGAAGATTTGGAAAAAGAAATACAAACCGAATTGGGTTCGGAAGTAAATTTGAATGAAATAAAACTGGATAGCCTGGTGAATGTGGATCAACTTTGGTTTCAAATCGGCAAGATTAAACACAATTTGGAAATTATCGGTGGCATTGATCCTGAAATAGAAGAAGAGCATAAAGAAGTCAGTGAACGCTATGAGTTTCTCAGCAAGCAAGTGGTTGATTTGGAAAAAAGCATTGATGATTTGGAAAAAATTGTGTTGGAATTGGACGCGGTGATCAATAAGCAATTTGACACTACTTTCAAGAAAATAAATTCAGCATTTCAAAATTATTTTTCAAAAATTTTTGATGGTGGCAAAGCTAAATTGCAAATGGTGCAAAAAGAAAAAAAGGAAATAGCTGAAGAGTATGAAAATCAAGAAGACATGGAGCAAAAACTACCGGAAAATAAATCAAAATTGGTAAACACGGGCATTGAAATAATGGTGGCACCGCCGAACAAGAAAATTAACAATATTGCGGTTTTATCGGGAGGCGAGAGAACTATGACCTCGTTGGCATTAATTTGCGCTATTATTGAAAGTAATCCGGCGCCGTTTATTGTTATGGATGAGGTGGATGCCGCCTTGGATGAAGCCAATTCGGAGAAATTGGCGCGAATTTTGCAAGAATTATCTTATCGGTCTCAATTTGTGGTTATTACACACAATCGGGTGATTATGCATGTTTCAGATGTTCTATACGGAGTAGCCATGAGCGATGATGGTGTCAGTAAAATAATGTCGCTTAATCTGGAAGAAGCGAAAAAAGCGGTAGAAGAAAAATAAATGTATTTTCAAATAGAAAAGCGAACTGCTTAGGCAAGTTCGCTTTTTGGTTTGTTAATCTTTGATTTCCATCTTTTTAATCAGTTTTTCAAGCGCTTTTTGTTTCGCTTCTATTTCTTGACGCAAAGCCCTTTGTTTTTTTTCGGTTAAACCGAAGATGCCGATTTCCGCTTTATCCAATTCTTCCAAGGCGTCATCCATGGCTTCGGAAGCGGTCATAAGAGCGGTTTGAGCGGAAAACACGCCTTGTAAGTCGCGAATATATATTTTTCGCGTAGCTAGAAGTTCTTTGATTTTGAGCACTCTTTGCAGGGTAGTTTCCGAATATACTCCATAGGAGCCTCTTTGCCCTCGTTCGGTGAAGCCGATTCTTTTGGTACCGCCGACCAATTTGTCTTGGATGTATTTCCTTAAATTGGGAGCGGAAAAGCGTTGTCCGGTTTTCTTGCAAACAGCGTTCACGAATTCTTTCAAGGTGTAGGTTTTTTGTTTTTTAGCCATCTTTTTGCTCCTTGCTGGGGGAAAGCACTGAAATTGACATCACTGGGAATGAACAAGCCGATAGCAAATTTTATCACCTTAAAAGACCTTTGTCAATCGGTTGAAAATTATCGGATTGAGGGTATTTACGATGGTATTCATCCAGAAAGGATTCTTTGAGATCCAATTCCAAATTATGAATTTTTTCCTCAAGATTGTCAAAGTCCTCGGCATGATAATCATCTCCCCATTGTTCGGCGATTTCATCCAGCTTATCTTGATCTTTCAGTTCTTTGAAATATTGCATTTTTTCAAGTTCCAACATTATTTGTTCACATCGTCTTGCTTCGGCGATTTCTTCAAGGCGATCAAATTTTGTTTTTTCTTTTTTTTCCTTATGTTCTTTGACAGCTTGTTCCACATCTTGAATAAGCGCTTTGAAATATTTATTTTTGAAAGCCTGTTCGTCGTTTGGAAAAGCATTATCAATGGCTCGCCATGTCGCGGGACGAGCTTCGTAATCTTCGGCCAATGCCAAAGCGTTTTTTCTTATTTTTTCCAGATAAGGTAATTTTTGCATAGATGAATTTATTATGTGTATATATTTTAGCATTTATCAATGTAATGAAAAAGTTTATTAAAAAAATAGAAAATTGTATAATGTAAATATATGAAAAAACAAAAAATTACAGTGAAAGATAAGATGCAAAAAGGTTATTTATATTATTTGACCGAACCGATCGGTCGTAATTTTGATCCTAAATTCAAACCCGAATTAACACCGAAACAAATGTTGGAGTTGGGTGTATTCGGGGGAAAATACATGACTGATTGTCGCAAAGAATTTCCCAAAGCTTGGTATTTCAAGGCAAAACTTAATTCCAAATTTCATGAAGCGGGATTGAATTATTTTAAAGTAAATGCCAGCCAACCATTGTATATCTGGCGTCAAAAGGGTTGGATACATCCTGATGATCCGCGCGGTTGGTTTCAATGGTATTGCCGTTACTATCTTGGCAGACGGCATGAAGACGATACTCGGCAGATTAGGCGTTGGCGCGCATTTAAAAGGCATTGGTCCGCCGTGAAAAAGAATTGTCGTAAGGGAGATTATGCTTGCCGTCGCAAGCAAAGGCAAGCTCTTTTGCATTGGGCTTATGATAGTAGGAAAATTTAAATTGATTGGGTAACGAAAAACCCTTGTCAAACAAAGGGTTTTTTATTTTAAATAATAATATTAATTACCCAGCTTAACGGCTGTTCCGTAGGCCAGCATTTCAGAAGCGCCATTCATAACCATTGAAGTTGTGAAGCGGATATTGATAATTGCGTCGGCACCCATTTCAATCGCTTCGTTTACCATACGGTTGTAGGCTTCGTTGCGAGAATCTTTGGTCATTTCGGTATAAGTTTTAACTTCACCTCCCACGACACTTTTTAAAACCGCGGAAATGTCGCGTCCGATATTTCTGGCACGGACAGTGCTACCTTTTACCACACCTAAAATTTGTTTTATTTCTTTGTCGGGAATATTTTCTCCCGTAGTTACAATCATGTTTTCCATACTATTTATTTTCATTATTATTATTAATTTCTTCTATTTTATCTTCATTTTTATTGAACAAAATGAAAAAGCCGATAATAAAAATAGGCAGACCGTAAATTGAAATCCAAATACTCCATAATATTCCCACATAAATTAAAAACCCTCCCCAAACGATTGTCGCGATTCCGCTTATTGTCCGACTGACTTTATTCATCGTAAATTTATTTAATTATATGGTTATTTTATAACAATCTTGGAGTTATTTAAACATAAAGCCAAGAGATGGATCATTATTTACGATAATTTTTATTGCGATCATTTTTTGTTAAATATTTTTTTCTTAATCTTATGTTTAGTGGAGTTACTTCCAAATATTCATCATCTTTCATAATTCCCAAACCTCTTTCAATGGTAATTTTGAAAGGCGGTGTTAAGTTTATCGCTTCATCGGATCCGGAAGCTCGCATATTGGTCAGGTGTTTCCCTTTTATGGGATTTACTTCCATATCGTTTCCTTTGGTAACATTTCCAATGACCATGCCTTCATAAACATTGGTATTGGCTTCAATAAATAAGGTGCCTCTATTTTGTAAATTGAATAAAGAAAAACCCAAAGCCTTACCAGTAGCCATGGAAATCATTGAACCTGTGTCGGTTTTTTCAATATGTCCCACATATGGTTTGAAGCCGATCATTCTACTACAGAAAATTCCTTCACCTTTGGTGTCAACAACAAATTCCGTGCGATAACCGAGTAAACCGCGGACGGGTATCTCAAATATTATTCTGGAGCGATCATTTTTAGAAGTCATATTTGTTAAAATTCCTTTTCTTTTTGACATTTTTTCAATAATAGCTCCGGACATATTATCCGGTACATCAATAGTAACTTCTTCAAACGGTTCATGTTTTATTCCATCAATTTCCTTGATAATAACATTTGGTTGAGACACTTGAAGTTCATAGCCTTCTCTTCTCATATTTTCAAGTAAGATGGCAATATGCAATTCTCCGCGACCAAGGACTTTATAGTGGGTTGTTTCATTAAAATCTATTTTTAATCCCACATTAACTTCAAGTTCTTTTTCCAATCTTTCTTTTAATTTACTATTTGTAACATGTTTTCCTTCTCTGCCCGCAAAAGGAGAATCATTTACAAAAAAATTTAATGAGATAGTCGGTTCGTCAATTGAAATATGAGGTAGCGCTTTTTGTTTTTCGTTTTCGCAAATTGTTTCTCCAATAAAAATATCAGGTAGTCCGGCAAGCATAACAATTTCTCCTGCTTTTGCTTCGGGAACTTCTTTTCTTTCCAGTCCATGAAAAGTAAAAAGCTTGGTAATTTTTCCCGTTCTATTTTCGTCATCTTCATTGATGATTGTTAAGAGTTGTCCTTTGGAAATTTTCCCTTCATAAATTCTGCCAACCGCTAATCTGCCAAGAAAATTATCATAAGCTAAATTAAAAGGTTGTAATCTGAGTTGTAGGTTTTCTTTTTCCGGAGAAGACGCCGGTTGTACATAGTCTAAAATTGTATCAAGGATCGGCATGAGATTTTCCCCTTGCTCTTCTTTTTTCTTGGTAGCAATGCCTTCTCTTGCTATTGCATAAAGAGTTGGAAAGTTTAATTGTTCATCAGTTGCTTCAAGATCAAGAAAAAGTTCATAGACCATTTCTTCCACTTCTTTTATTCGTGCTGCCGGTTTATCAATTTTATTTATTACAACAATAGGTTTTAAACCAAGTTCTAAAGATTTTTTTAAAACAAATCTGGTTTGAGGCATGGGACCTTCTTGCGCATCAACAACAAGAAGGACAGAATCAATTGACCTTAAAACTCGCTCCACCTCAGAACCAAAATCAGCATGGCCGGGAGTATCCACGATATTTATTTTCGTATCTTTATAAATTACGGAAGTGTTTTTTGAATAAATGGTAATTCCTCTTTCTTGCTCAAGTTTATCGCTATCCATACTTTGGCCTTCTTCGCACATTCCGGTTTGTTTCATTAAAGCGTCTGTTAAAGTTGTTTTTCCGTGATCCACATGAGCAATAATCGCGATGTTTCTGATATCCATATTTAAAAATTTCTAAATTTAGGCTAAATAAGTGGCTTAATAATAATTTTTTTAGAGTAGAATGTCAAATGTTAGCTTCGTTTTTTGCGTCTTCCGGGCCGTTTGTGGCCAGACCTTTTCCAAGAGTTTGTATTAGACCGCTTATTTTTCTTAGATGTTTTTGCTGATTTCCACTGGGGACGACCAGAGTGTTTATTTCTATTTCCTTTTCTATCATTAATAAATTTTTCTGGACCACTATTTATAGTAATGGATTTTTTAATTACTTTTTCTACACTTAACAGTTTAAATTTTTCATCCGGTTCTATAAATGAAATTGCTTTACCATTTTTACCGGCTCTACCGGTTCTCCCAACTCTATGTACATAGTCTTCTGAACAGTCTGGTAAGTCAAAATTTATAACAATTGAGATATCATTAATATCTAAACCTCTAGAAGCAACATCTGTAGCTACCAGAACTTTGAATTTACCTGATTTGAAACCGTTTAATGCATTTTTTCTTTGAGCTAGAGATCTATCAGAATGCATTTCAATTGCAGTAAATCCTTTACATCTTAACGCGCGTGAAACTTTTTTAGCTTTGTGTTTAGTTCTGGTAAAAACAAGAATACTACCAGAATTTTCTTTTATTGTTTTTTCTAATAAATCCAACTTATTTGAAGCAGAAACTATATAAGCTTCTTGTTTAACATTTTTAGCACTTGTACCGGCAGGAGAAACTTCGATTCTGATTGGGTTATTCATGTATTTTTCAGATAGATTTGAAATTTCTGTTGGCATAGTTGCAGAGAACAGCATAGTTTGTCTTTGTTCGGGAACAGATTTAAGAACTTCCTTGATCTGAGGCATAAACCCTATATCAAGCATTCTATCAGCTTCATCAAGTACTACAATGCTGATGTTTCTAAGACTTACATTTTTTTGATGTAGATGATCAATCATTCTACCAGGGGTAGCAATGATAATTGATGGATTTTTTCGTAAGGCTATTTTTTGTGAACGAGAAGACACTCCTCCGATTAAGAGAGCAGTGTTAATTCTAAATCGTCTTCCTAGGTCGGATAATACTTGATTTACTTGTATGGCTAATTCTCTGGTTGGCAACATTATTAAACATTGGCTTTTATTTTTTCTAATTTGTTCTATAACTGGTAAACCAAAAGCTAGGGTTTTGCCTGTACCTGTTTGAGCAATCCCTACAATGTCTTTGCCTTCAAGACCAATAGAAATACATTTAGCTTGAATTGGCGTTGGATTAATTAAGTTTTGGTTTTTCAAGATCTTTAAAAGATCGATTGAAATACCAAGATCACCAAAAGTGATTGAATCATTTTGCATCATATATATTTTCTGTAACCCGATTTCCGACTAGGTGACAGATATGACACAAAAGTGGTTCGAGTCATTACATTCCGTAAAAGGAATGTAATATGTAATAAGACTTAAGTATAGAACAAAAATATGGCATTGTCAATACATAGCTTTTTATAGATTGACCTGATTTTTATTAACATTATAATAGGTATGTATGTCATTGTTGTTGCAAGTGAATAAAGTCTCAAGATCATATAATCAGCAGGTCGTTTTGGATCAAGCGAGTTTTACTGTTGGTTCAAAACAAAAGATAGCGGTAATTGGACGAAACGGTACCGGTAAAACAACTTTGTTTAAAATTATAACCGGACAGGAAAAGGCGGATGACGGAGAAATAATTTTTGGCCAAGATCTGCTTATAGGCTATTTAAAACAAGAGTCTGATTTTCGAGAAGAAGATACTGTTTTATCATATTTAATGAGAGAAAGTGATAAGGAGGAATGGGAATGTTCTAAAATTGTTTCTCAATTTGAACTTAAAAATGAAAAGTTGAATGAGCAAATAAAAAGTTTGTCTGGAGGATACCAGATGAGGGTGAAATTGAGTTTGATGTTATTAAAGAATCCTAATTTAATATTACTTGATGAACCAACTAATTATCTTGATCTAAGTACGATGTTGTTATTGGAAAAATTTTTAATTAATTATCGCGGTGCGTATTTAATCATTTCTCATGATAGGAAATTTATCGGAAATACTTGCAATGAAATAATTGAACTTGAAAGAGGTAAGGCTCATTATTTTCCCAATACATTGGAACATTATTTTGCGCATAAAAAGGAAAAATTGGAGGGAGCGGAAAAATTCAATAAAAAACAAGAAAGAAGAAAGCAACATTTACAGAAATTCATTGATAGATTTGGCGCTAAGGCGACTAAAGCAAAACAAGCAAAATCAAAAGAAAAACAAATTGAAAAAATAGAAAAAATTAGCATTGGGCAACCTCTGTCAATGGTGCGTATGCGGATTAAAGATGCGAAAACCGACAATGGTTTTGCTTGGCGATTAGATAAATTGGCCATAGGTTATGGGGAAAAAGTTATTGCGGATGATATTTGCATTGATATTGAAAGAGCTTCTCGTTTTGCCGTCCTTGGTGATAATGGTCAAGGGAAGAGTACTTTTTTGAGAACTCTAGCCGAAGAAATCCCAATCATTGCCGGTAAATATAAAAAGTTGGCGAATCTAAAAGTAGCTTATTATGCGCAACATGTTGCGGAAAATTTAAATAACAAAGAAACTGTAAAACAACATTTGGAGCGATCCGCGGATTTTAATTATACTGATGAAGATATTTTTAAAATGGCTGGAAATTTTCTTTTCCATGATGATGATTTGGAAAAACCAATATACATTTTGTCCGGCGGAGAAAAAGCAAGATTGTGTTTAGCCGGTATTTTATTAAACCAAAATGATGTTTTACTTTTGGACGAACCAACCAATCATCTTGATTTTGAAACGGTTGAAGTCTTGGCTCGTTCTTTGGCAAGGACCAATGTTACGATTTTATTCATAAGTCATGATCGGACATTTATTAACCTATTGGCAACGCGCATATTGGAAGTAAAGAATGGCAAGGTTAAATATTTTAGCGGATATTTTTCAGATTATGTGGAACATTTGACAAAAAAAGAATTAATAACAGAAACAGACAATAATACGAATAATTTTGATTTGG
This sequence comes from uncultured Gammaproteobacteria bacterium, assembly GCA_964486065.1. Lineage (GTDB taxonomy): Bacteria > Patescibacteriota > Patescibacteriia > UBA11705 > JABHMO01 > CAZAKN01. The sequence continues at coordinate 60,659 of CAZAKN010000005.1, forward strand.
CAAAAGAACAAAAGCGATTAATTTATGAAAAAGAAAAGGAGATAAAAAGAGAATTGGATAAAATTGAAAAAATGTTGGACAACATCTGTCACGAGCAAGATGTTTTATTGATAAAATTTGAAAATAATCCCATCAATCCGAAAATTGAATGGGGGAAACGATTAAAAGAATTGGATGAAAAAAAACAAGAGCTTGAGGAACAGTGGTTGGAGATAAGTAAAAAGATAGTATAATATAAGTATGATAAAAAAATATAATTTAGCGGTAATCGGTGGCGGTCCTGCCGGAATGATAGCGTCGGGAAGAGCTGGGACAAATGGTTTCGGTGTTGTTTTGCTTGAGAAGAATGATCGTTTGGGTGTTAAATTATCAATTACAGGTAAAGGAAGGTGTAACATTACAAATGCGGAAGAAAATTTGCGAAAAATGATAGAGGCATATGGAAAAAATGGTAAATTTTTGTTTTCAGTATATAATTATTTTTCAAATTCAGATGTAATTGATTTTTTTGAAGAAAGAGATCTTAAGACAAAAGTTGAAAGAGGGGGTAGGGTTTTTCCTGTGTCAGATAAATCAGTTGATGTGCTGAATTGTTTAATTAAGTATTTAAAAAAAGGAAAAGTACAAGTCCAAACTAAGACGGAAGTTAAGAAAATTGTTTTGAAGAAAAATAAAATTGAGAAAATAATTTTAACAAATAATCAGGAAATTATTGCAGATAATTATTTGATAGCAACCGGAGGTAAGTCTTATCCCGTAACGGGATCAACCGGCGATGCTTATAAATGGTTACAAGAATTGGGGCATGCTATTGTTCCTCCGAAGGCTGTATTAACGCCAATAATCGTAAAGCAAGATTTTGTTAAAAGGCTGGAAGGATTAAGTTTGAAAAATGTGGAAATAAGTTTGTGGGGAAAGAAAAAAATAGCTTCTAAGTTCGGCGAAGCAATTTTTACGGCTAATGGTTTAAGTGGGCCGATTATTTTGGATCTTAGTAAAATTGCGCGCGAGTCAAAAGAAAAAGATATGAAAATTAATATTGATTTTAAACCGGCTCTTGATTATTCTGTTTTGGATAAACGATTATTAAAAGATTTTGAAGAATATAAAAATAAGAAATTTATAAATAGTTTGGATAAATTATTGCCGAAAAAAATAATTCCAATCATTGTCAAATTATCCGGTGTGGATGGAGCAAAAAAAGTTTGTGATATTACTAAACAGGAGCGTAAAAAAATAGTAAAATTATTAAAGCAATTTGAATTAAGTTATGAAAAAAATGCCGGATTTGAAAAAGCGATCGTTACGGCCGGTGGGGTGAGTTTAAATGAAATTGATCCAAAAACCATGAAATCAAAAATAATTGAAAATTTATATTTTGCGGGAGAAGTTATTGATTTAGATGGTCCAACCGGTGGATATAATTTACAAGTGGCTTGGAGTACCGGCTACTTGGCGGGTGATAATATGTTCAATTAATTTTTTTAAAACCCGCTACCGAAAGGTAGCGGGTTTTTTATGGAGTTCTAAGTCAATACAAAATTTTACAAAGAAAAAACGCTAAGTTAGTAAATAAGTTAGCGTTTTTCTATGGAGTTTTTTAGTATGGGAAGTTAGGATTTACTTTTTATCGCAATAGCCTCCATTCCGACCTTGCCCTTCCAATATTTGAAGTGAACTATTCTAAATCCATTTTTTCTAAGTAATTCCTCAAAAGTTTTTTTGGTTATCATTTTTCTAGTAGATCCTCGTAATTCATACTCATAATCTTTTCTTTTATCTGATGGTGTAGCAGTAATATAAAGGATTCCTCCTGGTTTAAGAAGAGAGTATATTTTTTTAATAACTGCTGATGATTCTTTGAGTGGGATATATTTAAAAGCTTTTGAGAACCAAACACCGTCAAATTTTCGTTTAGATGAAAAAGCTTTGATTGAAGATTGTTTAAAAGTAGTATTTGGGTGTTTTGCCTTTTTCTTAGCCAACTTAATAATTTCAGCGGTGATATCAATTCCCAGTATGTTGTGACCCTTTTTAGCAAGGAATAATGAGTCTTGTCCTCCACCACAGGCAAGATCTAGGATTGAAGATTGAGAAGGAAGGTGTTTTAAAAATTTGTTTAAACCTGGTACATTATACATCTCTTTGTAGCTTTCATTAACAAATTTTACAACTTCTTTTTGGGGAAATTTAAAAGTCATAAAAGATTATTATTAATATTTGTATATGTTGATTATATCATAAAGTTCTAACTTGCTTTAGGGGTAAAGAAAAAAACAGCTAAAATAAGCTGTTCTTTTCCTGGAGCGGGTAAGGGGGATCGAACCCCTATCATCTGCTTGGAAGGCAGAGATAATAGCCATTATACGATACCCGCATGGTGGGCGCGGGAGGAATTGAACCTCCGACCTCTACATTATCAGTGTAGCGCTCTAACCAACTGAGCTACGCGCCCTGAATTATTTACTGTTCAAATTTAGATTATTATATTTATTGCGCACTGTTTAGAATCTAGATTGTATGGTTTGCCATGAATTTGAGCAATGTGACTATTGCATGGTCGGGGCGGAGGGACTCGAACCCTCGACCTCATGCTCCCAAAGCACGCACGCTAGCCAACTGCGCCACGCCCCGAAGTTAGTATTTTCTTGGTTCATTCGACTTCGGGACAAGCCTTTTGTTATGGCTTGATGAATGTTGAGCTTAAACGCCGAATGTTTTCCGATATATCATTAATTTATGCGAAGCAAAGATTTCATGGTGCCGAGGGGCAGAATTGAACTGCCGACACAAGGATTTTCAGTCCTCTGCTCTACCACTGAGCTACCTCGGCTGATATTATTACCAGAAATTAATTGCCAATTTTGAGATTCGTAACTAGTTTCTGGTGGGTCCTCTGGGATTCGAACCCAGGACGCCCAGCTTAAAAGGCTGGCGCTCTAACCGACTGAGCTAAGGACCCTTGAGTTACAGATTTTGTTTAAGTTCGGGGTGAACCTATTATTCAAACAAAGTTGCATGGTTTACCAAGTACCGGTAGCCGACAAAATCGGCAAACGGTACCTGGTGGGTGACAAGGGATTCGAACCCCTGACCCCTTCGGTGTAAACGAAGTGCTCTAACCAGCTGAGCTAGTCACCCATGAATAATTATAAAAATGTATGCTTAGTATAGCAAGGAAAATATTAATTTTCAAGTGTTTTTGTGCGTTAAATATGGAAAAATTATAACAAAAGCAAAATCGATTTGCAAGGATGAAAAGATAATAAAATAAAAAATTCGGCATAAAGCCGAATTTTTATATTTAACAACAAAGCAGTAATGGAAAGAGCTTGAAACTGTTCAGAATGAACAGATCATCGACCGATTATTGATAGAAAATTAACGAGAATCCTATCAAAATCTCCCTAGAAAGGAGTGGATCCATCCACAGCTTCCGCTACGGATGCCTTGTTACGACTTTGCCCCTATCACCGGTCTTACCTTCTGCCGTCCTACAACGACATTCGGGTACTACCGACTCTCTTGACATGACGGGCGGTGTGTACAAGACTCGAGAACGTATTCACCGTGACGTGCTGATTCACGGTTACTAGCGATTCCAGCTTCATGTGGTCGAGTTGCAGACCACAATCCGAACTGAGACCAACTTTGATGGGATTAGCTCCATCTTGCGATTTGGCAACCCTCTGTATTGGCCATTGTAGCATGTGTGTAGCCCAAGGCGTAAGAGCCATGCTGATTTGACGTCGTCCCCACCTTCCTCCTCGTTGACCGAGGCAGTTTCCTAATAAAGTACAAATTAGGATAGGGGTTGCGCTCGTTTCCGGACTTAACCGTACATCTCACGACACGAGCTGACGGCAACCATGCAGCATCTGTATAGCACCTTCTAAAGCTTCCTCCATTTCTGGAGGCGTGCAGCTATATGTCAAGCCTTGGTAAGGTTTTTCGCTTATCGTCGAATTAAACCACGTGCTCCACCGCTTGTGCGAGTCCCCGTCAATTCCTTTGAGTTTTAGCCTTGCGGCCGTACTCCCCAGGCGGGATAC
>CAZAKN010000006.1:0-62684 GCA_964486065.1 uncultured Gammaproteobacteria bacterium
GGGATAAACTACCATTAGCTTGTCACGCAGAAGGCGGGAACGACCCGCGATTAATCAATTTTTATGAAATGAACTTTAAATAGAATCTCAAAACCTGGAGTCTCCCGCCGTTAGCGGGATAAACTACCATTAGCTTGTCACGCAGAAGGCGGGAACGACCCGCGATTAATTTTCTATTTTAATTAAACCACTTCTCCGCCGAACTCATTGGCCAAATCATCCAATGCTCCATCATCAGCGGGAACCGCGACTTTTGTCGGTGCACTATCAAGCCCCGCGTCAAGCTTGGTTTTTAAGCTGACTTTGACATTGAAATATTCTTCAATGGTTTCCGTGATCACTCGGTTAACCGCCGGATCTTCCACTCGCTTTAACGGCATTTCAAATTTAAAAGCCAAAACAATTTCAGTTCCGTTTAAATCTACCGGACGCGCGTCGCATAAAGTTAAATACAAAGAAGCGTTTTTGGCTCGTAATCGCGCGGTAATTTCCGACCAAGCATTTTGCAATTTTTGTAAATTGAACACGCCGTCCCCCACTGGTTTCGGTTTTTCAATATCATCTTTTCCGACTTCTTCAATATTTGCGTCCATCGGGACTTCCTCTTTATCATTTTCATCATCTTGTTTTTTAACCGCCGTGTCTGACGATTCTTTCTCATCTTCGGGGTTTGGTGCGACAGGTTTTGATTCAACCGGTTTAGACTCAATGGGTTTAGGCTCAACAGAATTTGACGCGACGGGTTTCTCTATCGCGACGGGTTTTTCCCCGCTCCCGGAAGAACGCTCCGTTCCTTCAACGCCCGTCAATTCAATAACGGATAATTCAAAAGCCAGCTGACTGAATTCATTTTTTTTAAACAATTCCTTATTGGCCAGACTGCGATTTAATATTTTCAATAATACCTCTTGTGGCACTTGATCCACCAAGTCAACGGTTTGCTTAACAATATTTTCTTCAATTTCTCGCGACAACTCCGTCAAATCTTCAGTCATTTTGTAAAGCAATATTTGTCTCACGAAACGAATAAAATTGTCATTAAATTGCGCCACATCAAATCCATCCTCCACCAATTTATTGATAAACTTGACCGCGTCTGGGGTTTGCTTTCTGATCATCATGGCAAACAGATTAAATAACAAACCATAATCCGATTTGGGTAGAATCAATTCCGCTTGCTCCAAAGAAATCTGTTTTTCACCAAGGGACAAAACCTGTTCCAAAAGACTTTCCGCATCACGCACGCATCCACCCGACTGCTTGGCGATCAACTGCAATATTTTTTTATCAACTTTCACTCCCTCTTTGGTAACGATCATCTGCAATCTCTCTGCGATATCCGTGGCGGATATTTTTTTAAAATCAAACCGCTGACAACGCGAAACAATGGTTGCCGGCACTTTGTGCGCTTCCGTGGTCGCCAAAACGAAAATCACATATTTAGGCGGTTCTTCCAATATCTTCAAAAGAGCGTTAAACGCGGAAATGGAAAGCATGTGCACTTCATCAATAATGAAAACCTTGTACTTCAAACTGTTCGGCGTAAAACGCGCGTTTTCAATTATATTTTCCCGCACATTATCCACGCCCGTATGAGAAGCCGCGTCTATTTCCATTATATCCATGGATTTCTTGTCCATAATCTCTTTGCACGAGTCACACTTATTGCACGGTTCTCCTTCAGCTTGCAAATCCCGACAATTTACGGCTTTGGATAGCAATCTCGCCAAAGTGGTTTTCCCCGTTCCTCTCGGTCCACAAAAAAGATAAGCATGACCTAGGCGGTCGGCCTTTATCTCATTTTGCAAAGTTAATTTGATGTGATTTTGGTTAGTCACATCTTTGAAGTTTGTCGGTCTGTATTTTCTGTACAAAGCCACGCTCATATATTATTTTTACGCTTTAATTGCCATTTAATTTTATCAATTATTTTCCGTTTAAACAACTTGACCGCGCGCTGATAATATCATGTAACAAATTTACCCACGCGTAAAAAAAAGCGAATTTTGCTTGAGCAAAATTCGCTTTATAATATTTTATCAATTTATTCTCTAACAATATTTTCCACCGCCGCCCAACGACTTCCACCTTCGGCCGGGATAAGGAATACCACTTCATCTCCAGGTTCACCTTTGTAATATGTTACACTGGCAGTAATAAGTTTCCATTTTTTTCCTTCCGCCACCGCGTAATACTGCAAACTTTGTTCATCTTGCTCCAATCTTCCCACCATGCGCAATCGTTCAATCGGCTTGATTTGTTTATAAACAAAAGCCCCCAGATTATTGATGGTCAGCTTGAGAATATCGCCTTCCACCAATTTTGATTTTGACGCGTAATTGGCGGGCACATCATATTGCTCTCCGTCCGCTCCAATCATGTTTTGACCGTCAAAAACACCTTCAATGATTTTTTCATTTTCATTTTTATGTACCGCGCCCTCATCTTTTTTCAATTCCGCCAAGGCTTGATCCGCGGCCGTGCTTTCATCATATTCCGCGCCACTTAAATCTCCACTGGTAATTGACAATTTCAATTTATCCAGCTGTCGTTGCATGTCGTTAATAGCTTGAAGAGCCTGATTTATAGAAACCCGCTCTTTACTTGAAACTTCGGCGGTTTTTTCAGACCGCTCGTCTTTTTTCTTGAAAAATCCCCACATATTGATTTTGTTTTTGTTTTCTTATCGGCTAATTTTAGCCTGTTTTTTTGTTTGTGTTTACATTATATCACATTTTACATGACAAGCAAAATATATAGTAATACTTGAAAAGTTAATAATTCCAGCTTAGAATTTAGCGTTTTAATACTGTATTTTCAAACGATCTTTCACTTCATTTTCCACCATTTCTCTGTCTTTTCCGTATTTTAAACGAGATAATTGTTTAATAACTTGAGCCAATTCCGGATTTTTCGGCGCGACCGGCAATTCATCATGAGGAATAGTGGACATATTGAACGGTTCGGGGTTGGCATTATCAATCAATAGTTTCACAAAACAATTAAACTTGGGCACATTCAAGAAATCATACTCGCCAAAAGTCGGCGCGAATTCTTTGGTTAATTGTTCGGCATCATCCACACCTATCCGGAAAGCCACCTTGGTTCCCACATTACCGAAAATCGCGTCTTTGAATTTGGTTTCTCCGTTTTTAATCAACTGCCCAATATACTGGTGACCGATAGTCAATGCCAGACGATATTTTCTGGCCTCACTTAAAATCGTTTCAATGCTATCAGTCAAGAAATTCTGGAACTCATCAATAAACAAATAAAAATCACGCCGTTCCGAAGCCGGCACATCGCCTCTGGCCAGAGCCGCCATGAGAATTTTTCCCACAATGATCATGCCCAGCAGATTGGCGTTTATATTGCCGATTTTTCCTTTGGCCAATTTAACCAGCACGATTTTTCCGGAATTCATGGCTTCAAAAAAATCAACCGTGGTTTTCTGCTGGGAAATAATCGGACGCATCAGATCATTGGCCGTAAACGCCGTCAGCTTACTGGTAATATACGGCACCATGTTCTGCAAAGAAGCCTCCCCTCCTGCTTTCAAGGCTTCTTTTTCCCAGAAATCTTTAACGATTTGAGATTTACATTTTGACAATTTATAATTACGGAAATCATCATCCGCCAAGACGCGTGAAATCTCCATCAAAGTTGAACCGGATTCGGGATCATCCATGATTAAATAACAAGCGTTTTTAAAATATTGTTCAAACATAGGTCCGCCGGTAGCACGCAAATCATAAAGTTTATCAAAAATATTCATCACCTCATTAACCACAAAAGTTTTCTGTTCTTCTGTTTCGTATTCCAACATATTTAAACCGATCGGTCGTTCGGTATCCGAAGGATCAAAGAAAATCACATCTTCCGCTCTTTCTTTCGGCACGCGCGCCAAAATTTCTTCCAAATCATCTCCATGCGGATCAATAAAACACATACCATGACCGGCCGCCACATCTTGCATGGCCAGACCACTTTGTAAATATGATTTACCCACTCCCGTCATACCGATGACATACATATGTCTGACGCGATCTTCATCTTTGATGCGAACAAGGGTTTCCTTGCCACGATATATATTTTTACCGAGGATAACTCCTTCTTGAGGCGTATTGATCGGAGCCGGCGCTTTGCGAGCTTCCAACCAACGAATAGCCGGCGCGGTATTGATCTTAGGCAAAGGAAAATGAAATAAACTGGCCAATTCTTCAGTATTGAAGATCATGCGCTCTTCTTCATTTATATTGCGATAAATAAAGTTGCGGATCAGCTTTTTCAATTTTACCGACTGACTTTTGAAAGCATTGCCGTATTCGTAAATATTGTATTGCGTGAAAGCATTGGTTATATTGTTCAAGTATTGATCAACTTTCACTTGATTTTCCGCGGCCGCGATAATCCGAACATTGGCCGACACGCCCGCCTTGCTGGCTTTTTCTTCCAGACCTTTAACCACTTCTTCTTCCATGGGAGATAAACGATATGGATCTTTATCATCGGGTTTTTTTTCAATGGTGGTCGCTTCTTTGAAAACGCCTTTGGCGATACTTGCCCCAAAACCGCCTCCCCCGGCTTCCTTGATTGCGTCTTTTATCTTTTTACCTTGTTGCATGAGTGACGCCACTTTAATGCCTTTATTCCGCCATTCGGCCTTGGCTGACCGAACCACGATTTGAATGGCCGCCGCGTCGTTTTCCGAAACCTTGCCCAAAGCATTGGTCAAAGCGTTCAAAGGATCAGAATCAAATTTATCATATCGTTTAATCGGGAAAAATTTTTCTTTGCGAAATTTCAAAATACGCCCGCCCACGAATCCACGCGCTTTGAATAAATTATAATCAGCCACTTCTTCAATAAAAGCGTGCGAGAATTGCGCGTTGATCTGTTCTTCAATATAGGATTGATGCTCTCGCGGAGCCGCCACATAAAAATCAATTTTCCCTTTATGCATGACGATTTCAAACGAATAAGTGTCCGTGCGACCGAACAGCCAATGCTTAAAGCCTTTTTGTGCTTTCTGACCGGCAATATTGTCAAAAAAAGTTTCCATATTACCGATTTTCTCTTGTATTTCCTGTAAACTGAAAGACGCTTTTTGTTCATCACCCGTATCTTTCGGCACGGTAATATGCAAAATAATTTTGCTCATGCCTTTTGAAATAATCCCACGATAAACCAAAACATTACGCAACAAAAAGATCATCCCGACCAATAAAAAAATTAGGACGATCAATCCTAATCCCAAACCAACCAAAGGGTTGGCTAATAAAGTATTTAAAAATGAAGTGTCAATCTCCACTGTCGGCATAATCTTAAAACGCGGGCTTCAATCCGCTTTTTTATTTTTGTTTATTTTTTCTTTTTGTTTTTTAAAGCCTTCATCACAAAATCGCCCACACTTTTGGCGCCCGCTGAAAAAGCTTTGTTTTTCAAAACCTCCACCACGGAAGTGGCTTTTTCAATTTTTTCTTTTACTTGCTTGGTAGTGTGTTCAATGTGTTTAACCATGCGAATCACATAATAAAGCAATACGCATAAAAATACGGTCAACCAAACAATACTGAACGACAAAACCAAATACAAAAGATCTTTTGATTCCGCTGTCATATTTGTTTTTTATTTTTATATTTTAAATATCAATATTATTTTCTGACTTCCGCTTTTAACCCCTTGACCAATTGGTCGGTTAAAGTTTTTTGTTTTTCCGCTATTTCTTCCATTTCCAAAGTTCTTTCTTTGGAACGATAAACAACTCGGAAAGTTATACTCTTGCTCCCTGCTTTAATTTTACCACCTCTGAACACATCCAGCAAACCGACCCGTTCAATAATATCCGGCGCTGAACCGCGAGCGATTTTTTCAATGTCGGACCATTTCACTTTTTCATCAATTATAATAGAATAATCCAAATCTATGGACGGATATTTCGGCAAAGGTTTGAATTGTCTTTCAGCCGGCCAATATTGGGCTATTTTTTCCAAATCAACTTGCCACACGGCAACCTTATCTTTTAAATCAATAAGTTTTTGCGCGACCGGATGCAAAGCACAAACATAACCGATATTTTGTTTATCAATTTCAATATTCAAATATTGCGCTCTATGACACCATCTGTCGGCGGGTTCTCCTTCTGTGAATTTAAACGGCAATTGCAAACCTTCGGCCAAAGCTTCAACCGCGCCCTTGGCCAACCAAAATGAATTTTGCTTTTCGCCCTTTTGACAAATACCACCCGCCATTATTTTTTGTTCTGGTAATTTCTCTTCACTTTCAACCAAGACATTATCACCTTGCCCGTTATTGACAAAAACCTTGCCCACTTCAAAAATATTGTATTTTTCAAAATGCTTGGCGTTCTCCACCGCCGCTCTCATTAAATTCGGCAATAAACTCTGTCTAAGTAAACAAGTATCTTCTGTCCAAGGATTAGCCAACTCCACGGCTTTGCTCACGCTTTGCCCGAGTTTGGTTAAAAATTCTTTTGACACGAATGAATAATTAAAAACTTCATCCGCGCCCGCGTTCAGTGTTAAAATATCTTTGATTCTTCTTTCCAGTCGGCGCGTTTTATTGGCGGGAGTTAAACTCATGGCCACTTCAGGCATAGTCGCTTCAATATTGTCATAACCGTAAATCCGAGTAATTTCTTCAATTATATCCTCCTTGATATTAACATCTTTGGTTGCTCGCCAAAATGGTACTTTTACTTTTAAGCCCTCTTTGATTTCCTTTATTTGAAATCCCAAATTTTTCAAGGTGGTGGTTATAAACTCTCGCGACAACTCCGCCCCGATGCGACGATTGATAAAATCCCAGTTAATTTCAATGCTTTTCTCCGCCGAATTCCATTTGCCTTCATCTTGCACCTCACTGACGATCTTGGCCTCTGGACAACATTCTGAAATCAAAGCTACCGCTTTTCTTAATGCCGTTTCCGCCATTTCCGGCGCCAAACTTTTTTCAAAACGCATGACCGCCTCTGTCCGCAAGCCTAACCGATTGGCGGTTTTTCTCACGCCGTAAGCGTCAAAATTGGCGGATTCCAAAATCACGGTTTCGGTTTGTTCTCCGATTTCCGAATTCGCTCCACCCATAATTCCGGCCAAAGCCACGGCTTTGTCTCTATCCGCGATAACCAAATCTTCCTCGGCCAATTCTCTTTCTTCACCATCCAAAGTGGTTATTTTTTCGCCTTGGGCGGCGGGCCTGACCAAGATACCTTTTTTAATCTTATCGGCGCTGAAAGCGTGTAACGGTTGCCCCAAATCATACATGATGTAATTGGTGATATCCACGATGTTGTTGATGGATTTCTGGCCGATCGCTTGAAGTCTTTGTTTCAGCCAAGATGGAGATTCCGCGATTTTTACTCCCGTCATGGCCACGGCCAAATAACGAGGACAAGCTTGATTATCTTTTATCTCAACTTTTAAATCAATTTTTTTGCGACCCTTTATTTTCGGTGCTTCATAATCTTTTAATTTTAAACCGTAAATGGCGGACGCTTCTCTGGCCATGCCGTAATGCCCCCACAAATCGGGACGATTGGTCAAAGATTTGTTATCAATATCATAAATCGTATCATCCAATTTTAAAGCCTGACTGAGTGGCGTACCCGCCTTGCTTTTTAATTCGCTTAAATCCAGAATTTCATGTTCACCTTGTTTTGGGAACATTGTCGCCAAACCTATTTCTTCAGTCGCGCAGATCATGCCGTAACTTTCTTCTCCGCGAATCTTGGTTTTAGTCAATTCAATCATTTCGCCTTCTCCATGCCAGCGAACCTTGGCGCCGACTTTGGCCAATGCCACCAACATGCCTTTTTGCAAATTAACGCCACCGCAAACAACTTTAATTCTTTCATCTCCCGCGTCAACTGTTACCAGTTTCAATTTATCGGCATTGGGATGATCGCCGACTTCCAACACTTTGGCGACAACAATATTTCGCAAATTTTCCGCCAAATCTTTTATTTCCTCCACTTCCACGGTCGCCAAAGTCAATTTCAAGCCGAACTCTTGAGGATCAACTTTATCAAATTCTTCAATATGTTGTTTAAGCCAATTTAAAGATATATTCATATTTATTGTATTCTTAAATCTTTGTTTTTATTGGGGATTTTTTCCAATTGTTCCAAGTCTTTGATGATTTGTTCGGCGATAATCTTTTTCTCTTTCGCGTCAGCCTCGTTTATTTGTTTTTCCCGTTCAGTTTCTTTTTGTTCTCTAGCCAGCTTTTCCGCGAACTCAATTCTTTTCTCTTCAGCCCTATCTCGCAAATAACGCTCTCCGTATTGCTTGGAATAATTATCGGTAATGTAACGAGTCATTTTCTCCACCGCTCGGAAAGAGAAGATGGAATCATGCACTTGCCAACCCTTTTTATTTAAAATCTTCTTTTTATCCTCGGACAAATTTTTTTCATAATCACTTTCCGGACGAGGCGCCACGATAAATTTATATATTTCATCAAAGCTCTCCAAAGTTATTCCTTTGGGAGGTAAATTTTTTTCATGTTTACGCAGAATATCCAAATTTTCATTGATCGCTTCAATAACGGCTTTCAGATTACCGTAAAAATTTTTAATTTGATTAAGCGTGCGAGGATTTACTCTTTTGCCCATTTTAACTTCATACATACCGGTAATGTAAGCGATTCCTTTTTCCGAATCCACTTCCACGCCCAAATGATCGGGATTACGCATAGCCCATTCACCCAATCCCAAAAGCTGAGGTTTTTGCAAGCGACGGATAATATATTCTCCGAGAAAATCATCTTCATTATCCATATTGATTTCCTGATTAACCAAGTATTCAAACAAATATCCGCGCAAAAAATTCGGATTAGCTACTATTTCACGAAATTCAGCATCATTTTCCTGTTGCTTTCTGACATAATCAAAAAAAATTTTCACTTCAAACTTTTCCAAAATTTCCCGACGCAATTTATCCTGATCTTCATTTTTTTCGCCGTAATCATAACCGCTATTGAAAGCCTCCGCCCAATTTTCATTTTTTGACTTTAAATTTTCTTGATTATTGAAACTTGTTTCTTTCAGCATATTGATTTTAAAACGCGCGACTGAAACCGGCTTCACCGGAATTGATCAAACGAATATCATCTATTCCGTAACGCATCATTACCAATCTTGTCAGCCCCAGACCAAAAGCGAAGCCCGAATATTCTTCCGGATCAATACCACCGGCTTTTAAAACATTGGGATGCACCATGCCACAAGGCAGAAGCTCCAGCCATCCGGTCTGTTTGCAAACACCACAACCGCGCCCTTCGCAAATCAAACAATTAATATCTAATTCAAAACCTGGTTCCACGAAAGGAAAAAATCCCGGTCGCAATCTGGTTTTGACTTTCTTTTTAAATATTCCTTCCAATAAGGTATTCATCACTTTGATCAAATTGGCGATGGAAATATCTTTGTCTATCATCAATCCTTCCAATTGATTGAAAGTATGTTCATGGCTGGCGTCCAAATCTTCATTCCGAAAAACTCTGCCCGGAACCACCGCTTTAAGTGGCGCGCCGTATTGACGCATAGCCCTGACTTGCACCGGTGAAGTATGAGTGCGCAAAACTTTTTTTGCTTCATCTTCTTTTGTTTTAACATAAAAAGTATCTTGCATATCTCTGGCCGGATGATGTTCGGGAATATTCAAAGCTTCAAAATTAAAATAATCCGATTCCAATTCCGGACCGTCCAAAATCATAAATCCCATACCGCGGAAAATATCTTCCAGTTCATATTGCACTTTACTGAGAGGATTCAAGTATCCGCTCTCTCCCCTTTCTCCGGGCAAACTGGTATCAATAAAATCATTGGCCAATTCTTCTTCCATGGCCTCTTTTTCCAATTCATTTTTTACATTTTCCGCTTGAGAACTTAATTCGTTTTTTATCTCATTGGCCAATTTGCCGACGGTTTTTCGCTCATCGGCGGACAAATCCTTCAATGATTTTAAAATATTGTTAAGCTCGCCGGCTTTGCGTCCGAAATAACGATTTTCCCATTCTTCCAATTGCTTCAAATCTTTGGCTTCACGCAAATCCTCAGTCGCCTGTTTTTTTAATTTAAGTAATTGATCTCGCATATTTGATTGATGGAAATAATTCAATTCGCTTATTATTGTAGCACAAAATAAGATATTTTTACATAAAAAGAAGTCCCCTATTTTTTCAAGGGCACTTCCACGATTGTTTCTTTATCGTCCAAGAGAACATCCACACTTTGCTTCAAAACATGCCAGCCTATCACTTCGCCTTTACCGTGCTCGGTATTGATTTTGTCGCCAATCATAGGCAATTTTTCCGCCATTTTCTCGTAATGTTCCTGTTCATAAGTCAGGCAACATTTAAGTCGTCCGCAAACTCCGCTCAACCTTTCCGATCCGCGATGGGAAACTTGTTGCAATTCCGCCAAATCCGAAGTTACATTCCCCAAGTCCTTGTGAAAAGATCGACAACACAATCCTCTGCCACAAGGTCCAATATCACCGGACATTTTCATTTCATCGCGAATACCCAACTGTTGCAAACGGATATTTTTGCGAAAAATCTTATTTAAGTCTTTTAATAATTCACGAAAATCCACGCGCCCATCGGCAATAAAAGCGAAAATCACTTTTTCTCCGTCAAAAGAAAAATGCACATCCACCAACTTAATCGGCAAATCGTGTTTTTTTATCAAAGCCTTGCAATCCACTGACGCTTTTTCCTTTTGCTTTTTATAATTCAAAGCGGTTTCAATATCTTCCTGAGTGGCTTTACGAGTAATAGCTCGCAAATTTTCCACGCCCGTCTGTAAAATCCGTTCTTTGCTCATCTCTTTTTTTTCTATCACTTTGCCAATCTCGGTTTGTCCGAGTGCCGCGTCTTCATCCAGATCAATAACCACATAATCTCCGGCTTCCACCGGCACGGGTTCATCTTTATTCAAAGTATATTTATAGATTTTATCCCAAGGAGTTATTTGTATATCAAGAATAGTCATAAATCTTGAAATTAATTAAACGCTGAATCTGTAATAAGCTTCAATTTTAACATCATCGCCGGCTTGTTCTTTGATATAATCTTCAACTTTCTTTTTATCGTCTTTAATAAAAGCTTGTTTGGTCAAACAAATTTCTTCATAAAATTTATTCAACTTGCCTACCAAGATTTTTTCAATCATTTCTTCCGGTTTACCTTCATTTTTCAATTGTTCACGATAAACATCTTTTTCTTTTTCAATCACTTCCGCCGGAACATCTTCAGGATTTAAATATTCTGGATCCATGGCCGCCACTTGCATGGCGATTTCTCCGGCCAATTCAGATGTTCCTCCGTTCAACACCACCACAGAGGCGACTTTTTTGTTGGAATGTAAATAAGTACCGATAACTTCTCCGGCAACTTTTTCAACAATACTCAATTGAATATTTTCACCGATTTTTACCACTAATTCATTTTTAATCTTCGCTTCAGTCCGAGCCTTGAAATCATCAGCATCCGAATTCAGCAAATCCCGCGCGTAATCTTCCACCGCTTGTTTGGAATCTTCATTACGAGCCACGAAATCGGTTTCGCAAGCTAAACCCACGACCGCTACTTCTTTTTCATTTTCCATCATTGCGATCAGACCTTCTTTGGTATCGCGATCCGCTTTTTTAGCGGCTTTGGCTTCACCTTTTTTTCTTAATATTTCAATCGCTTTATCATAATCATCTCCGGCTTCAGTCAAAGCTTTTTTGCAATCCATCATTCCCGCGCCGGTTTGTTCTCTAAGTTTGGTAATTGTTTTTATGTCCGCCATAAAATTTTAAACATTATTATTTATTTTGTTTTGCTTGTTTTTTCAACCGCTTTTTCGGTTGTTGATGTTTTTTGACGATCAACTTTCGCTTCACTGATCGCTTCGGCCACGGTATTGGCGATAATCTTGATTGAATTGGAAGCATCATCATTGCCTGGAATGGGATAAGTTATTTTTTCCGGATTAACATTGGTGTCGCAAATGGCAACGATCGGCAAACCGATTTTATTGGCCTCCAAAACCGCTGTTTTTTCTTCCTTTACATCTACAATAAATATCGCGTTCGGAACTTTGTCCAAAGAAGCTATTCCACCGACCAATTCTTCCAATCTTTCAATTTCACGAGTAATGGTCAGTCTTTCTTTTTTGGTATATTTATCCAATTTTCCGGTTTCTTTTTGTTCTTTCAATTTATTATATTTTTTAACCACGCCCAAAACAGATTTGGAATTGGTCAAAGTTCCCCCCAACCAACGAGAAACAATGTATGGCATCCCGCAAGCTTCCGCCGCTTTTTTGACGATCGGACGAGCTTGACTTTTGGTACCAAGGAATAAAACTTTTCCGCCTTCGGCAGTTACACTTTTCACGAAATCCAAAGCTTGTTGCAATTTTTCCGCGGTTTTTTCCAAATCAATAATATGCACCCCTTGTTTTTCCGTAAAAATAAACGGCTTCATTTTAGGGTGCCATTTGGCTGTGCGATGTCCGAAATGAACACCGGCTTTCATTAAATCAGAAAGATTTACATTCTTTGACATAAATTTACCTTTTTCAGCCGAATTTACGGAATATATGAGAAAAATATTTCGTATTTTCGACTCCTCTACCTTTCCTTTCAAAGGTTCCCGCTTCACGGGTAGGCTCCTCTGAAATTTAGCTGAAATCAGCTCAGAAAAGTATGCGGTTTATTAGTTTAATTAATACGAAGAAATGATATCACAAAGCCGAGTAATTTGCAATACTTAACTTATTTCAGCGAAATTTATCCCCAAATCACTCTTGCAAAGTTTTGTTTAACATGATATGTTATTGTCGCTTGCCGAATCGGTCGGCAAACATTCGCACTTTTTAACTTTTTTTCGGAGGTTTCTACATGTTCAAAGTCATGAACACCGGCAACAAGATTAAGATCTCTCAAATCCGCCCCATCGTGCGTCGTGAAGCGTTCACCTTCGCGAACAACAATTATCCGGACGCAATCAAGATTCTCACTCACATGATGAAAGAAACCACCTCGGATGTTCGCACCATCCCCTTAACCAAAGACGCGTTGCGCGATTACCTGCCTCAAAACATTTCCTTTGACAATGTCAAACGGCAGATCATCGGCTTGACCGTTCTCTACGGCACGAAAGACTACAACCTTCGCGACAACGGCCCCTACTTCGGCATCAATGTCAAGGGCAATCTGGTCATCGCCAAAACCGAACAGACCTTGATCAAAGCGTTGACCGCGGGCATGACCGACGACGAAATCCTCACGAATATTGAAAAAGAACTCTCAGACGGCTACTATGAGCTGAAAAATTTCCTGACCACCGTCCAACCCGGCCAGATCGCCACTTTCAAAACCACCAATCCGGCGGCTTTTGAACAGGTCAATACCATCCGCAGTCGTTTCGCTTATTGGCGAGCTCTGACCGATCGCATCGGCACGATCACCACCATGGTGGTCCCGGAAACGCTGACCAACGGCACGATCAACACCTAAAATTCCCACGCAGGGGATCCCACCGGTTTCTTTAAGGGGGACACCGGGATACGGCTCTATTCATCTGAATAGAGCCGTTTTTTATTTACCCAAAAAAGTAAAACAAAAAAGAGCGATACTTCGCTCTCTTTTGGTGGGCCGGGGCGGATTCGAACCACCGAAGGCGCAAGGCCAGCAGATTTACAGTCTGCCCCATTTGACCGCTTTGGTACCGACCCATATTAAATCAATTGGCAACCGCTTAAATTTTTAAAAATGTTTCAAGAAACATGAAAATCAATTAATGATTCGTTCTCCACGAATAATGTTCCATGTTTCAAAATACTATCACATTATAATCACTTAATCAAGCTAAGTTATCTACTTGAATAATCTTTTTCCAGATTAAGTAATTCACTTTTGTTCAAGCCCATTTTTTTACCGGAAACCAAGCGTTGTCTGGTAATTTCATACAAACATATTCCGGCCGTAACCGAAACATTTAAACTCTGCACCAATCCACGCATGGGAATATAGATTTTACTGTCCGCCAACTTTAATGCCGAGCGAGACACTCCCCGATGTTCATTACCTATCACCAAAGCTGTTTTACCTTTACTCCAATCTGTTTGATAAATACTCTCGGCTTGTTCGTCCAAAATCGTTACCGCGATTTTATATCCTTGCTTTTTTAAGGAGTTCAAACAAACACTGGTACTTTTATATTTTTCAAAATCCAGCCACTTATTGGCGGAAGCTGAGCTGACCTTGCCGACTTTACGAGGATTAAATTCCGCTCCGGATTCAAATATCAAACAAACTTTTTGCACGCCAAAATCTTCCGCGCTACGAAAAATCGCCGCCGCGTTGTGCGGATCATGAATTTTCTCCAAAACCAAAATCAAATCTTTCTGCCGGCCGGCCACGGCTTTTTTTATTTTTTGCATTCTTTGCTCGGTGGTCATACAGAGAAAAATATATCATAAAAATTAAGTAACACCAAGAATTATGCTATAATGATTTCAATAACTCAAATCCATATGCAATCAACAAAAACTTTGATTTTAAACAAAACCAAAACCGAAATTTTAACCTTTTCAACCTTACTTATTCTTTCCGTGGCTCTACCATTATTTTTCCATCAACAATGGCTCACCGGCTCGCTCGTCAATTGTTTACTAATCATCACGGCTCTGCGTTTCGGTTTATCCGGTGGAATTTCTCTCAGTATCATTCCGAGTTTGGTTGCCCTGGCGGGCGGCTTATTACCCGTCGCGCTGGCGCCGGCGGTACCTTTTATCATAATGAGCAATATCATCCTCGTGATCGCGATCAGAGCTCTGACCAAGCGGAACTATTATTTGGCAATTCTACTCGGCGCGACCGCCAAATTCCTTTTTCTTTATTCCGCCGTTAATCTGATTTTAATCAATTATTTGCAATCACCTTTTTTTAACGCGGTGAGCGTAATGCTCAGTTGGCCACAATTTGTTACCGCGCTATGTGGCGGTCTTTTGGCGTGGATAATTTTAAAAGGTTTTAAAATACCTATTCATTAGTATGAACATAATCAAACAATTGGAAAAAAACGCCATTATCGGCAAGGGGTGTAACAATTATCCGACTTTTAAAAAATGGCAAAAATTCAAAGCGCAAAAATCATCTGAAAAATATTTGGTGGTCAATATTTCAGAAGGCACGCCCGCGGTTTTTAAAGACGGCTGGATTCTGCAGAATCGCTTGGATATTGCTTTGAAGGCCGTGGAATTTGCCATTGATTATTTTAAAATAACCAAGGCTTTTATTTATCTTAATCCCGATTATTATAAACAATTTTCTCCGAAAATCCGTCGCGCCATCAAAAATTATCCTAAGATTGAATTAATCAAAGAACGCGCCGGCTATATCGGCGGTGAAGAAAGCGCTATCATGAATTTTTTGGAAGGCAAAATTGCCGAGCCGCGCCAAAAACCGCCGTTTCCTCATGAACGCGGATTTAACGATCAGCCGACCTTGGTCAATAATTTGGAAACTTTTTACGATATCGGTAGAATTTTGCGCGATGAATATGACAATACCAGATTGGTTTGCTTTTCCGGCAAAAGAATTAAACCTCAAGTTTACGAACTGGATCAAAATCTGAGCTTTAAAAAAATGTTGGAATTAACCGGCAACTTGCCGAAATATGATTTTTTCACGCAAATCGGTGGCTGGGCTTCGGGTTTGGTTTTGAACAAAAAACAATTGAATCGCACCTTTCAACAAACCGGTGGATTGGGTGCCATTGTCATATATGATATTAAAGAAAATCCGCGCAAATTATTTTTGGACTGGATGAAGTTTTACAAAAGTGAAAGCTGTGGCAAATGCGTCCCTTGCCGAGAAGGCACTTATAGACTGGTAGAATTATTATCCGAGCCAAAACCGGATTGGCGAAGAATAAAGGATTTGCTTTTCACTTTGGAAGAAACCGCTTTTTGCGGACTTGGCAAAGTAGTCCCGATCGGCATGCTTTCATACATGAAAAATATTATGGATTTCAGTAAAATCAAATAATTTATGAATATTAAAATCAACAATCAGAACGTCAAAGCGCAAGCCGGACAAACAATTTTGGAAGCTTTACCAAAAGATATTTTCGTTCCCACGCTTTGTCATCACCCCGATCTTTCGGTACGAGCGAACTGTCGCGTCTGTGTGGTGGAATTAAAGGATGGTCGCTTGGTTACCGCCTGTTCCACTCCCGTCAAACTCAACATGGAAATATTTACCGATACGCCGAAAGTAAAAAAAGCCAGACGCATGAATTTGGAATTAATTTTTTCCGAACACGCGGAAAAATGTAGCACTTGTTTTTATAATAATAAATGCAAACTGCAAGATTACGCCAAGCAATACCAAGCCAAAATTACCGGTTTCAAAGACAGGAAAAACAATCGAAAAATTTTTCAATTCGGCGAAGCTGTACAATTTGATCAAACCAAATGCATTGATTGTGGCAATTGTTTGGAAATGTGCGAAAAACAAACTATAAATTTTTATGATAAAATCGGCAAAGGAGCTGATCGCGAATATCGCCCGACCAAAGACATTAATCGCGATTGCACCACCTGCGGGCAATGTATCGTCCACTGTCCAGTCGGTGCGATTCAAGAAGTTTCGCATTTGGAACGCGTGCAAAAAGCGCTGGATGATCCGAAAAAAATCGTCATCGCTCAAACCGCTCCGTCCATCCGCGTTTCAATCGGTGAAGAATTCGGCATGAATCCGGGTGAAATCGCCACGGGAAAGATGGTGGCGGGTTTGAAAAAATTGGGATTTGATTATGTTTTTGACACCAATCTCGGCGCGGATATCACCACCTTTGAAGAAGCCGGCGAATATTTTGAAGGCTTCAAACGCCGCAAAATGCTTTTCACTTCATGTTGTAGCGCTTGGTTTAAATTTGTCAGATTTTATTACCCTGAATTCATTCCCAATATTTCCACCGTTCATTCTCCGCAAACATGTTTGGGCAAAACCGTAAAAACCTATTTCGCGGAAAAACAGAGCATCAACCCGCGTGATATCGTGATGGTTTCCGTTATGCCTTGCGTGGCAAAAAAATTTGAAATCACTCAACCGAATACGAAAATAAACGGTATGTATGCCGTGGATCATGTTTTAACTACCAGGGAATTCGCGCAACTCATGCGACTGAACAAAGTTAATTTCAATTATTTAAAAGATGAAGATTTTGACCACCCCCTCGGCTCATCCAGTGGTGCGGCCGCGATTTACGGAGCAACCGGTGGTGTAATGGAATCCGCTCTGCGCACTGCAGTGGAATATTACATGGGAACAAAATTAAGAAAACCTGAATTCAAACAAGTCCGAGGCATGGAGCGAGTGCGAAAAGCGAATATAAAAGTAAAAGGTGAAACTATCCGCGTGGCCGTGGCCAGTGGATTGGACAGCGCTCGTCGCGTTCTGGAAGAAATCAAGCAAGGACGCGAAAAGTTGGACTTTTTTGAAGTCATGGCCTGTCCCGGCGGTTGTATCGGTGGTGGCGGACAACCTCTTCCCACCAATAGCTATGTAAGAAACGCACGCATTAAAGGACTTTATGAAATTGACAATAATTCCACCGTTCGCAAAGCGCACGAAAATCCGGATTTACTGAAACTGTATTCGGATTACGCCAACTCCAAGAAAAAAAGACATCATCTATTCCATACCCATCATGGTCGTCAGAAAAGATCGCCCATCAAAACGGATAAATAAAAAAACATCGGCATAAGCCGATGTTTTTTATTATCTGATTTTCCAATTACAACTTTCAAATATTCACTATTCCATGCTTTATGTATAATCCTTGCCAAAATTTTCAACAAAGACTGGTGCCGTGGAGAGGACTTGAACCTCCACGAGATTGCTCTCACTAGCACCTGAAGCTAGCGCGTCTACCAATTCCGCCACCACGGCTTATTTTAACTTTTATACAATCTTTGATTTTTATAATTTTCAATTATTGATCCGGTCGGTTCAAAAATATTTTCCGGCAATTCATTCAAATCAAACCATTGCCATGCTTTACATTTATCCGGTTCTTTTAACTGTGGCTCGCCTTGGATCCGGCTCACCTTCACGCCAATCGTAACATAATGCTTGTCATCACTGGCAATGTAGCGCAAATCATCAGATATGGAAATTATTTCCACCTCACCGACTCGCATACCGGTTTCTTCCTCGGTTTCCCGGATCGCGGCTTGAAATAGTTTTTCACCGGAATCAAGATGTCCGCCGGGAAAAGACCAATCACCGGCTCCATGGGATCCCTTTCGCAACCCGAGCAAAACTTGTCCTTGCTCATTTTGTATCATCACCCCCACTCCGATTCTTGGATATTTTTTGTCAATTATTTTTTTGTCCATATCATTTATAAAATTAACCTTTTTGTAATTATTCTGCTTTAAATAACAAAGTTGAAAAAAACGACGAACTAAGTCAAATGGTCGGGCTGGCGGGACTTGAACCCGCGACCTCACGCACCCCATGCGCGCGCGCTACCAACTGCGCCACAGCCCGTTTTTAAAATAAGTCTTTATTTAATTCAATTTTTCGCTCCAAAATATATTTTGAACTTTTCTTTGACCATCAAAGGTCCAATGATGCTGTTTGGGAACTTTATCAAAACAACTATTGCTAATCGCCTGTTCTTCCCCTATGTAAAAACCGATATGTTTATGCTTTTCTCCATTAAAATCAATTTCCCGCCAAACAATAATGGAGCCGACTTCGGGTTCTTCCGTCTTTTCCCAACCGGATTCAATCAAATCATTTTCCGTTCCGACAACAGTACCGTGAATTCTTTCGGTTAAACCGAACAAGGTGGTGATTGACGAAACAAAAAAAGCGCAAGACAATTCTCCGGCTCTCATAATATCCCGTTTTTCATCAGCAACTTGGGCATAAAAATTTTGAAAAATATTTGTACCCAAACTGTTTTTGATAACCGCAATATAAGTATCTTTCAATAAAGGTTTCACTTGTTCATTTATATTATTCATAAAATCAATCCACTAATCCATATTTGCTCCCGCAAATTTTTGGTCGGGGTGAGAGGACTTGAACCTCCGACCTCGTCGACCCGAACGACGCGCGCTAGCCAACTGCGCCACACCCCGATATTTATTTTTCATTTTTTTTCGGCGGATTTTCAAAAGTCAATTCCGGCGTATGATTGTTTATCACTTCCGGCGGTATGTTCAATTTCTTTTGATAAATAAGATCAACCGCGCCGAATATCGCTTTATTATAATCCAATCCCAATTTCTCGGCAACTTTCTTCACCTCATCTTCACTTTGACCTTCTATTTCCAAAAAAGACTCCAAACCTGGCCAAGTATCTATTTCCAATTCCGTTCCATTCAATTCCCAAGATTCCCTTTTGGTTTCTTGATAAGACTTTTGCTTGCAATTCAAATTTTTTAAAAATTCAACACCTTGTTCAAAATCATTTATTTCCAAACAATTTTCTTTTTGATCATTAATCTTTATTCCGGCAACTTCCTTTATGCTCATGGTTATTTTATTACCTTCATCTCGGACTCTCAGCCAACAAGCAGTTTCAATATCACCCGTTTTCGGTGGATTGAAATTTGCTCGGCGCATCAATCTTTCCGGTTGAATCAATTTTGCTCCGGCTTTTTTCAATCTATCCCTCAAATCTTGCTTTTCATAATCAATAAAAGTGGCTTCAAATTCGGTTAACATAAATAATTATTATGAATATTTCGTTTAATACTTTATCATAAAAATCCTCGGATTTCAATATTCACTTATGACACGCGAGCTTGTTTTACTGCGACAATCACTATATAATGAATCACGGAACACGGACCATGTTTCACCTTTCACTTCACGATTTAATCAAGATGGACAATCCACGAACAATGATTCAAGCTCCGAAACAAATGACACTTATTTATGTTTAACCTGAAAGCCAACTACCAACCGGCCGGAGATCAACCGCAAGCCATTGAAAAATTGGTTAAAGGCCTAAATAAAAATCATCAAAAACAAACTTTGCTCGGCGTAACCGGTTCGGGTAAGACTTTTACCATTGCCAATGTTATCGCCGAAACCAATTTGCCGACTTTAGTAATCGCGCACAACAAAACCCTGGCCGCTCAGCTATGCAATGAATTTCGCGATTTCTTTCCTGAAAACGCCGTGGAATATTTCGTCAGTTACTACGACTATTACCAACCTGAAGCATATCTTCCTTCCAGCGATACCTATATTGAAAAAGAAGCGGAAATCAATGATGAAATTGATCGCTTGCGTCACGCTTGCACAAATGCCCTACTTACCCGCAAAGATGTGATTATCGTGGCTTCGGTTTCAGCGATTTACGGTCTGGGATCGCCGGTGCAATACGAACAAATCATTTTGCACTTAACCAAAAATCAGAATTTGAATCGTCGCGAAATGACCGAACATTTGGTCAAAATGCAATATGAAAGAACCAACACCGATTTACGACGCGGTCATTTCCGCTTACGCGGTCAAGTTTTTGAAATCATGCCGATCAATGAAGATCGTATTTATCGTTTTGAAATATCGGAAAAAATTGATCAAATTGAAATAATTGACGCGATCAGTAAAAAAATCATTAAACCTGATCTTCATGACGCTTGGATTTTTCCGGCCAAACATTATGTAATTGACGAAAAAACCAAGCAAAAAGCCATCGCCGATATTAAAAATGAATTACAACAAAGATTAAAACATTTTAAAAACAAAGATAAAATTTTAGAAGCTGAAAGACTGAAGCAAAAAGTTCGCTATGATTTGGAAATGATTGAAAATATCGGTTATTGCAACGGCATTGAAAATTATTCACGCCACTTGGATGGTCGCGAACCGGGACAACCTCCCTTCACTTTACTTGATTATTTCAATCACAATAATGATAAATTTCTCACCGTGATTGACGAATCTCATGTTACCGTACCGCAAATCGGAGCCATGTACAACGGTGATCGCGCGCGCAAAAAAAATTTAATTGAACATGGATTTCGCTTACCCAGCGCACGAGATAACAGACCGTTGACTTTTGACGAATTTGAAAATCGCGCCAAACAAACCATCTATGTTTCCGCCACTCCGGCTCAATTTGAAATCAATGAAAGTCGCCAAGTGGCGGAACAAATCGTGCGCCCCACCGGTTTGGTTGATCCTGAAGTGATTATTCGTCCAATCACGGAAACAAAGAAAACCCTTTCGCAAGTTGACGATGTTATCATGGAAATTGAAAAACAAACCGCCAACGGAGCCCGCACACTGGTTACCACGCTGACTAAGCGCATGGCCGAAGACTTGACGGAATATTTGCAAAAGAAAAAAATCAAAGTCAATTATTTGCATAGTGATATTGACACCTTGGAACGCGTGCAAATCATCACCGATCTGCGCAAAGGACATATTGATGTTATAGTCGGCGTCAATCTTTTGCGCGAAGGTTTGGATATCCCCGAAGTCTCGCTGGTAGCCATCATGGACGCGGACAAAGAAGGTTTCCTGCGTTCGGAAACGAGTTTGATTCAGACCATCGGACGCGCTGCCCGCAATGTTGACGGTCGCGTGATCCTCTACGCCGATCAAATTACCGGCTCCATTGACCGCGCTTTAAAAGAAACTGCTAGGCGCAGAGCCAAACAGCTGGCTTATAATAAAAAACATAATATTACACCGAAAACCATTCAAAAAAACATTAAAAATATTTTGGAAGAGTTCGGTTTGACGGTAAACAAATCAAAACTTAAACAACGCAATCAAAAAAACATTTTAAAATTGGATTTGGCCGGCGACGACAGACCTCTAACCGAAATCATCAAAGACAAGGAAGTTCAAATGAAGCAAGCCGCCAAAAATTTGGAATTTGAATTGGCCGCCGTCTTGCGTGATGAAATAAGCGAATTGAAAAAAATGAAGAAAAAATAATTAACAAAATTTAAAAGAGACGCTCTTCATGGAGTCGTCTCTTTTTTTATGTTTGCTTTTGCGGGAATAAGCTTTTTTGCTTTTTTCCACGCGCGTGGCCGGAATTGTGCCAAAGGCTTCTCGGCTTTCCCGCTTGATCTGTCGCGCCAGGCGAGAACTTTTTTCTTCCGAGTTTTCGCCTCGTTGCGCTTTACGAAATTCCGCTTGATGCAGTTTGCGCTTACGGCGACTACTTGCTTTTTTACCTTTTTTCGCCATGATTTCCTCCTTTTTTTTAAGTTTTGGCGATTTTAAGAAACTTTTTCATCATAACACTATTTTCATTTTTTGTCAAATGTAATATAAAATACAATAAAATTGTTAACAAATCTGAATATTAAGCTAATATACCAAAAAACCTTGACAAAATTAAATATTTATTATAAAAAGTACATGGTTCATTACAACAATCCAAGGAGAATACAATGAATCTTAACCCCTATGCCGTCCTGGGAGTGGATGAAAAGGCGGGGGCTGATGAGATAAAAAAGGCTTTTCGCCAAAAAACCCTAACCTCTCACCCCGACCTATTCCAAGGAGAAACTCCGGAAACATTGGAAGAAAAACGCTTGGAATTTGAACAACTTCAAAAAGCGTATGAACTCCTGATGAATCCGGAAAAAAGAAAGATTTACGACTCTACCGGCGGTTTAATCGTCACTAAAGGAAATATGGCTTTCGTCAGAGATTTTTGGCGAAAAAAACTCAATCTCTAAAAAAGGAGCAAAAATGCCAAAAGCTTTATTAAGACACAGTGTAATGGAAGAACTAAGCGGAATCCGGAGTTTGTCCGGAAATCCCACACCGGAGGAGGAAGTGGCTGAAGGAAGAAAGCGGGCTTTGGAATATTTACAAAGACCCGAATTGTACTCTGAAGCGATTTTCTCGCCGGACCATGCCTCGGCCATGCTTTTAGCCTCTGGACCGGAAAGTTGGGACGGAGAAGCCAAAGACAAAGTCACCAAGGATTTTCTGGAACAGCTCGGACCCGAGCTGGCGGAAGAAGTGGAAAGTTTGGTTCAAGATGTTATGCCCTTGGACAAACAACGCCACCTGTTCCTATCCATGAAAACGACGACTCCGTCAAAAAACATGGTGATCTTCTCTCCGCAAGATGTGGCGAAAATTCAAGAACTTCGTGACTGCGTCAAGAAAAATGGCGACAGCGAAAAAGTCTTCGCTCTTGTTCCGTTTAAGCAACAAGCGCTGGTGCTGGCTGCCTCTTACGAACAGGCTAAGGAATCCGCCGGCTTGCAAGGAATGAAAGATCAGCAATTACGGCGTTACGAAGCCATCTTCTTGGAGAAAAAGGAGAAAGAAAGACGCGAAGTAATCGGCATTATGATCAACAACGGCGATGGCGCCATGATCATGGAACTGTCCGCCGCTTCCGCGGGTGATGATTCACCTCTCATGGACTCGTTGACCGCCGACATGCTGGCAAAAATGTTCGACATGGATAAAGACATCCATGATTCGGATGAACGCTTGATCAACATGATGTACACGCTGGTGTGCATCAACGGCCTCAAGTCCAACTCCATCACTTTTTTACAAAGTAAAAAGGGGCAGGCTTGGTTGAAAAGGTTGATCAAGGTTAATAGCGATAGAGCTAAAGATCTTGACGACCTGAGCCATGAAGAAATCATTGCGATCGTCCGAGATTCCATGGCGGAAGACATCAGCATCCCGTGGCCGGGATTGCGAGACTAAACAAAAAACACAGGGAGTGGCTCGCCACTCCCTTTCTTTTCAAACTTCACTTGAGCATTTGATCAATTTTCAAGCGAGTTTTGAAACAAAACAAGGACAAGGAGAAGACAATGAACGGATCATTAACAACTGAAACCAGAAATGCCGACTGGCAGACTACCGCCATCTATTTGAAAAAGTTCAGCTTATTGGATTCCGCCAAAGCTGAAAAACTTCTGGACGAACTGACGGAAATCACCTATGCGTGGCTGGAAAAATACAGTATCAACCCACATGATTTGGCTCAAGTAAAACAGACCTGTGATATTATCTTTAACCTGCTTGACGCCAAGATCAAAAGGAGTAATTTGACGAACCAAGAAGCGTCCTCATTATTGCTCCAACCGAACGCCACGAGGGAAATTTACGCCAATGCTTTACGAGATATTGAAACGCTTTGGAATAAGTTTCTTATTCGTGAAAATAAAATTCACCGCACTTACAAAGATGGTGAATTCACGGTTACCATGAAGCAATTGGAAGATAATGAAGATATAGCGCTTAGCTTGGGGATGGAACCTGACGAAGAATCCGCGAACGATAAAAACTTGCTGATAAAAACCGCTGTGGTTATCAGAGCTTTTGATCTTCTGCAAATGGTCGCGCAGGAACATGAAGAATTGATAGCATTTCTCAATAACTACCGCCAAATGCTTTTATCGGAAAAGGATATCTACCTTTTCCTGGCGGATATGGAAAACTTTCAATTGTTCAACAATTACCTTGACCAAGCGCAAAAAATGGAACAAATTTCTTTGCGTTACCTGCCTTGGGAAAATTTGGTCAAAGAATTGAAGCTTAAACCGCACGGCTTTTATCAAAAAGATTTACGCATAAGCAATATTGATAAAATCCTTGAGACAAAGGCTTACTTGTTCCGCACCTTGAACTTTTCCACCATGGTTAACACTTTGATCATTTCCAACAATTTCTGGCAAAAACCGCCTTCTTGCACGATCAAGTGGCGTTCGTTCAAAACGGCGCTGAACAAAAAAGGTTTCCCCTCGGCTGATGAATATTTTGCTATGGCTGAAAAAACCAAACAAACATATTTGTCTCGCTTGAAGGAAAAACCATCGGAAAAAGAAATGCCGATTTTTCATGACTTGTGGGATTTGGCGGTTGAAAACTTTCTTGAACAGATTAACAACCGCAACACGCATATTATGAGCAAAAAATTGGTCGCCATTGTCTGGGCTCAACTTCTGCATATCACCACTCCGAACGGTCTTTACCGTCATTACAATGAATTGCAGTTTGACAACATGGAGCTATAAAACAAAACCCCGTCAATGACGGGGTTTTTTAATATTATAATTACTTGATCAATCTTCCAAATACTCAAATCGTGGAATCTTTTTGCCATCAACTTCAACTTGTTCGGTAAATTCATCAGCCGGCCTGGTCCATAAAACATGTTCGCCGAATTCGGGATGTTCATACTGCGCTTCGTAAACCACCATATCTCGTAATGTTTCACTATGCTTGGCCACGGCGATCACTTCGTAAATCTTGCCTTTATAATGTTTATATCTACCCGGTTTTATTTCCATCATATTAATAATAATTGAAAAGCGAAGCGTATTCATCAAAAATTTCACCTTTTTCCTCACCGAATTTTTCGTGAAATTTTTTCTTAATACTACGCACGCTACGATCTTTATGTTTATGAATATCTTTTTTTGAATAGAACTTATCCGCGAAACAGATTATTTTTTCTTCCAAAGATACCGGCATCATTTCCCTTTTCGGTAATGGTAGTTTTTGTCCGATAATATCTTTTAAAGTCAAACCAACTCCCGTATGTCTTTCGCAAACAAGTGCGTGTTTCGGCAAGCCTTCTTTTTCCAAAAGCTGTCTGCCCAAATAACCGTGAGCCAAATAAGGTTTTTCACCATTGCAACCGATCTTCGGACAATCCGTCATAAATATTCCGATATCATGCAGCATCGCCGCTTCTTCAACGAATTGAAAATCAGGATTTAATTCTTTTACTCGCGCGGCGATTTCCAGGGCTTTCTCCGCTACGCAACGCGAATGCAAAATCAAAATTTCATAAGCTCGCGAGCCAGGTTCATAATAATTTTCTATGATTCGCATTGGTTCAATAGCCATAAATCAATCCGCGTATTTGGCAATGACACCGACCAGCAAACCGGCCAGAAAACCGATAACCGAAGTAATCAAAATTCCGCCGAAAACAGTTCCGACAATAATTCCCACCGCCAATCCAACAATTGTAAAAATTATAAATAAATGTTTGCCTTGCATACTTTTACATTATAGCAAATCTCGCTCACTTGGGTCTATAATTTTTATTTCTTTTTAATTAACCGTAAAACCGCCACTCAACCGAATCTCTCAATTGACTGTGTATAACCGGACTGCTAAAATGGATACACCACCCCCTAACAACCCCCGGGAGGTGGATTTTGAAGTTTATAAGCAATAATATTTCATTATGGAAGATAAAATAAGCATTAAAAACGCTCGCGAACACAATTTGAAAAATATCAATCTGGAAATTCCCCGCAACAAAATGATCGCTTTTACCGGTTTATCCGGCTCGGGGAAATCCAGCTTGGCTTTTGATACCATTTTCGCAGAAGGGCAAAGAAGGTATATTGAAAGTTTGTCCGCTTACGCGCGACAATTTCTGGGTGGCATGAGCAAACCGGATGTTGATGAAATAACCGGCCTATCTCCCGCCATTTCCATTGATCAAAAAGCGCATAGCGCCAATCCCCGCTCCACCGTAGCTACGATCACGGAAATTTATGATTACTTGCGCGTTTTGTTCGCGAAGATCGGCAAACCACATTGCCCGCTCTGCGACACACCATTAAATAAAATGACGGTTGATGAAATGTTGGATCAAATTATCGCCCATATTCCCAAAAGAAAAGCGAACTCTAAAGAGCTATCAGCTTTGACGATAATGGCTCCGGTAGTCCGCGGTCGCAAAGGCGAATACTATCAAATGCTTTATGATATTTACAATTCGGGATATTCGGAAGCACGCATTGACGGTAAGATTAAAAAACTGAAAAATCGCGTTACCATCAATAAAAATAAAAAGCATACCATTGAAATTATTATTGATAAAATTTTAATAGTTGATGAAAAAGATTTAAAAAACAATAAAGGTTTTCGCCAAAGATTGTCCGAAGCCATTGAAACTGCCATTGATCTATCCAACGGACTTTGCACAGTAATTTATCCTGACGGCAATGAGAAAATTTTTAGCACAGAATATTCTTGCCTGAATGACGGTTTCAGTTTTCCGGAAATTGAACCAAGACTTTTCAGTTTTAACAGTCCTTACGGTTATTGCGAAGCTTGTACCGGGCTGGGCACAAAAGGTCTGTTCAGCACGGAAGATTGTCCCGTTTGCCAAGGTAAAAGATTGAATGAAAAAGCACTGGCCGTAAAAATAAACAATAAAAATATTTGGCAAGTAACGGATTTCACCATTAAAGAAGCTTTAAATTTTTTCAATACTTTGAAAAAAAAACTAACCGCCAAAGAAATTGAAATAGCTTCCGTGGTTCACAAAGAAATCACGAATCGTTTGAACTTCATGAATAATGTCGGCTTGCATTATTTGAATTTGAATAGGCGCGCCGGCACGCTCTCCGGCGGTGAAGCCCAGCGTATGCGATTGGCTTCACAAGTCGGCACCCGACTTGTCGGCGCGCTGTATGTCTTGGATGAACCGACCATCGGATTGCATCAAAAAGACAATGATCAACTGGTTAAAACTTTGCGTGATCTTTGCGATATCGGTAATACTATTATCGTGGTGGAACATGATGAAGACACTGTTTTATCAACGGACTGGGTGGTGGATATCGGTCCGGGCGCGGGAAGACATGGCGGTGAAATAACTTATTCCGGACCGCTTGATCATTTATTGATTACGGGCAAGCAATTACCCGCGCGAGCGGACAAATGCCAAACGCAAGGTAGTCAAAAATGCCTAACCGGACAATATTTACGCCATGAAAAAACCATTCCCCTACCCGACAAACGACGCGAGGTTAATCGCTCCACGCCCATGATTAAAATTCGTGGCGCGGCCGAACATAATTTAAAAAAAATTAATGTTGATTTTCCGCTTAACCGTTTGATTTGTATCACTGGCGTTTCCGGCTCAGGAAAATCCACGCTGATGAACGATATTCTTTACCAAGGCGTTTTCAACAAACTGAATCGCACGCGCAAACCCGTGGGAAAACATGAGAAAATCATGGGGCTTGAATATCTGAACAAAGTAATCAAAATTGACCAATCACCGATCGGCCGTTCACCTCGCTCTAATCCCACAACTTACACGGGAGCTTGGACGCATATTCGGGATATTTTTGCCGCTACCGCGGAGGCTCGCATAAGAGGCTATAACCCTGGTCGTTTCAGTTTTAACCGACCGGGCGGTCGTTGTGAACATTGTGAAGGACGCGGTTCTTTGGAAATTGAAATGCACTTCTTGCCCAGCGTGGAAGTAACTTGCGATATTTGCCAAGGAAAAAGATTTAACAAAGAAACTTTGCAAGTATATTACAAAAAGAAAAATATTGCCGATGTGCTTAATATGACTATTGCCGAAGCCAAAGAATTTTTCCGCGACATTCCCGCCATTGCCGACAAGCTGGTTATTTTAAGCAAAGTCGGACTGGATTACCTGACTCTCGGTCAATCCGCCAAGACTCTATCCGGCGGTGAAGCGCAAAGAATTAAATTGAGTAAAGAATTGGCAAAAAGAGGCACGGGAAAAACTTTGTACTTACTGGACGAACCAACCACCGGTCTGCATTATGATGATGTGAAAAAACTTTTGGAAGTTTTGCGGATGTTGACCGAATCCGGCAATACCGTAGTTATAATTGAACATAATCTTGATGTAATTAAATGTGCTGACTGGCTGATTGACCTTGGCCCCGAAGGAGGCGACCAAGGTGGTGAGTTGATCAAAGCCGGCTCTCCCGAAGATATCGCTCGTTACGCGTTCAGCCATACCGGCAAATATTTGAAAAAATATCTAAAATAACTTCTCAAAAAAACGCCCCTTCATTATTTGTGAATAAATAATCTGAGCGGGGCGTTTTTTTGTTTAATTTTAAATAAATAACAATTATCTAATATTTAATAATGAGAAATTATTTGTACTTATCTAAAATCACCACTCAACAGAAAGACTCAGCTATGAATAACATACGGAAAAATAATGCTTTGGTAATTTTGGGGAAAATCATCAAGAAAGCAAAAAGTAGAAGATGTAAAAATACAGTAGTCAAAATAAGTCACTACTTCAAGTCGCCTTTAAAGACAAAGACCAACATCTATTCGTGCCCTTGAAAAACGATGCAAGCAAGTCTTTTAAAGAAAATTTGTTGCAATGTCTCCATATCATTGATGAAACAATAACTATTCAATGGAATATGGATTTAATCCTAGCCGATATCAAATTACGACAGCTGGGGGAAGAGATTATTATCTATATTGCCATCCATTAGCCTAACACTTTCGGAGGAAACCAACATTGGTTTCCTCCTTTTTGTTTATTTGACTGGAAAATTTTTTTGCCATATAATCAGATCACCAATAACTTTACCGGAGGTAAGCAGATGTCCTATGAAAAATTTTTAAAAGAACAGCAAAAATATCTTCCAAAATTACGCAAACCAATCAACTTGATTGGCAAAATATTGTATTTTGAACCTTTTAACGAATATGATGCCTCATTCATGGCTCAAATCAGCGGAGTTGAAATCCGAGACGGACAATTATTCTTTGATTTAACCAAGCGAAAATATAAAGGGCAAGAATTACACTACATCCGAGTGGGTTCCGAATTTGTCTTACACTATGGCTCAAACGCCACCATGCAATTAGAAGGTGATATAAAAATAACAGACTGAATAATTTGGCGGAGTATCTGTTTCAACAACACTCCGCTTTTTTATTACTTGAATTATTTATCAACTCAATTACAATATCCATATGAACATAACAACCCTAAAAAAACAATTATCTCAATTACCTGATAATCCGGGTATATATTTTTTTTATGATGAAAAAAACAGGTTGATTTATGTCGGCAAAGCAGTTTCCCTGAAATCCAGAGTTCGCAGTTATTTTTCCGGTAAAAAAAATCCGCGTCCGATTGAAGAAATGATAGGTCAAGTTGCTCGCATTAAATATTCCATCGCTGATTCCGCGCTTGAGGCCGCCATTTTGGAAGCACTGACCATTAAAGAAAAAATGCCAAAATACAATGCATTGGGGAAAGATGATAAATCATGGAATTATTTAACGCTGAGCAAAGATGAATATCCGCTAATAAAAACTTTGCGCCAACATGAATACAAGCGTTTAACCGAAAAACAGTTAAAACAAAAATATTATAAAGTCTTCGGCCCGTTCCCAGGGATCAAAACCAAAGAATTGATTAAAGTCTTGCAAAAATTATTTAGCTTTTGCGTCTGCAAGCCGGGCGCGAAATCATGTCTTTATGAACAAATGCATTATTGTCTGGGAGCTCATATGAACAAAATCACTCCACGAGAATATAAAGACAAAGTAATCAATCCTTTGATTCGCTTTTTAAACGGCCGCAAAAAGGGGTTACTTAAATCTTTGTCAATCAAAATGAGACAAACCGCCAAAGCACAAAACTTTGAAGAAGCCGGACGGCTTCGCAATCAAATTGATAATTTACGAAAAATTCAAGATGTTACCTTGCTGAGTGAAGCATTCGTGAAACACGCTTTTGGCAATGAAAAAACTATCCGCTTGGAAGCTTATGATATTTCAAATTTGGGAGCTTCCGGAAAAGTCGGTAGCTTGGTGGTTTTTGATGAAAACGGACCCCTGAAACAATACTATCGACGTTTTAAAATCAAAACCGTTTCCGGACAAAGTGATGTTGATTGTTTGAAAGAAGTGCTGAGACGACGCCTGAAACATGATGAATGGCAACTACCTGATCTGTTTTTGATAGATGGCGGTAAACCACAAGTTAACTCCACTCGTCAAATACTTGCCGAATATCAACTTCCCACTCCCGTAGCTGGCATCGCCAAAGGTAAAAATCGCAAAAACAATGATTTAATGATTATCGGAGCTGATGCTGATTTGAAAAAGTGGATTAATGAACATATATCCTTGCTGATTCAAGCTCGCGATGAAGCGCATCGTTTTGCCATTGATTATCAACGCAAACTAAGAAAACTCAAATGATTTGATGAAAATATTATTTAAACTTAATCGGGCTTGACCGCCCTTTTTTTATTTAGTATTATAAAAGTAGTAATGATTACTATTTTTAAATATGACAAAACCGACCATAAAACAACTCCAGAATGAACTCAAACAAACGGGCCATCGTTTATCCTTACCGCGTGTTTACATTTTGCAATATTTAAGAAACACACTTAGTCATCCCCCCGCGGAAGCGGTTTACGAACATGTGAAAAAAAATTTGCCGAATATAAGTTTGGGGACGATCTATCGCAATTTAAATCAAATGACGGAAACGGGGTTGGTGCGCGCGATACACGGGACTGACGGCAAAACGCATTATGATGGCGATACCGGTTTTCATTTACATTTCAAATGTAAAAATTGTAAACGCATTTTTGATGTTTTTCATAAAAATAATTTTTACCATAAAGACCTGGCCAAACATGGCGAAATCCATTGTTTGGAAGCCACGGCAACAGGCATTTGCCGAAATTGCCAAAATAAGAAATAATGTGAATATGTATGGACAATCAAAATCAAGATTATCGGCCTTTAATCGGCCAAAAACTACCGAACATGGAATTGGAAATATTTCATGATAATGAATTTAAAAAAATCAATTTATCTGATTATCGCGGTAAATGGCTGATTCTATTCTTTTATCCCGCGGACTTTACTTTCGTCTGCCCCACGGAATTGAAAGATTTAAACGCTCATTATAATGAAATCAAAGAGCAAGGAGCTGAAGTTATAAGCGTCAGCACGGACACGGTTTTCGTGCACAAGGCTTGGTATGATAATTCCGAAGCCATCAAGGGCGTGCAATTCCCCATGGCCGCCGATCCAACCGGAAAACTCTGTCGTTTACTGGAAACTTATTTGCCGGATGAAGGCGTTTCATTGCGAGGAACTTTTCTGATTAACCCGGATGGTGAAGTCAAAGCCATGGAAATTCATGATAACAGCATCGGCCGTAGTGGTGCGGAATTGGTCAGAAAACTGCAAGCCGCCAAATTCACCGCAGAACACGGAGATCAAGTCTGCCCCGCCAATTGGCGTCCCGGTGAAGACACTTTAAAACCGGGCTTGGACATGGTAGGAAAAATTTAATTTATAAATAACAAATTATCTATGAATGAAAGAAAACAAATTTACAAATGTAATGTTTGCGGGAATATCGTGGAAATGCTTCACGCCGGCAAAGGTGAATTGATTTGTTGTGGACAGCCCATGGAATTAAAAAAAGAATTGTCAGGAGATGAAGGCACGGAAAAACATACTCCGGTTATTGAAAAAACAGACAAAGGCATTTTGGTAAAAATCGGTTCCGTACCTCATCCCATGGAACCAGAACACTGGATTGAATGGATTGAACTTAACGCCGATTGTCGCTCCTATAAAAAATTTTTGGAGCCGTCCGATGAACCACAAGCTCTTTTTGAAATAGAAGGACAAGATTTGTCCGCTCGGGCTTACTGCAATGTCCATTACCTATGGAGAAATGAATAATATCAAAGCAGTAAAACGCCCCCTTCGGGGGGCGTTTTTTTATCCACAAATATTCTTTGACACAACATCTTTTGCATATTACAATATTAGTAATGATTTGCAATAATTAAGATAAACGCAAATGATTATCAATAACTATCAAGCCTTTAAACTCAAGCAAGAGCTGAATAAAGATGGCAATCGCTTAACTCGGCAAAGATTTTTAATATTGAAATATTTGCGTGGCAATAAAAATCATCCCACCGCCGAGCAAGTGCATAAACATATAAAAAAATCTTTACCCGAAATCAGTTTGGCCACGATATATCGTAATCTGCAATATCTTTTGAAACAAAAACAAATATTCACCATTAAGACTTTTGATGATAAAACTCATTTTGACGGAGAAAACATTTTTCACATGCATTTTATCTGTGAAAACTGTCACACCATAAAAAACATTTACAATATTGATGAATATAGTTTTAAACAAGTAAAAAAATTTGGTATGGCCGGCAAAACCACGTTAAACCTATACGGGTTTTGCAATAAGTGCCAAAGTTAAATATGTTATTCGGTGCCTCTCATAATTAGCTCTTTCACCACACACAGTGCCGAATAATTTTCCCAAATTAACGAAAACAGCTCCGCTTTTGCGGAGCTGTTTTCATTGCCTGAATAATAAGTTATACTTAACTTGAATCGCGGATGATTGATCGCGGATAGCAGAGTACGCAACATACCCAGTAATCTGTAAATTTTGACCAAATATGATTCCATTAGCTGAAAAAATGCGCCCTGAAAAACTCGGGCAATTCTTGGGCCAGCCGGAGATTGTCGGCAAGGACTCTTTTCTGGTTGAAGCGATTAAACGAGATCAACTCCCCTCTCTGATTTTCTGGGGTCCCCCAGGAACGGGAAAAACAACGCTGGCCAATATCATTGCTCACGAAACAAAGTCCAAATTCATCAAACTGTCAGCTGTTTCCAGCGGTAAAAAAGATTTGATGAGCATTATTAATGATGCCAAAGCAAACCAAAGATTAGGGCAAAAAACAATTGTTTTTATTGATGAAATCCATCGTTGGAATAAAGCTCAACAAGATACATTATTACCGTTTATTGAAAATGGAACCATTGTTTTAATCGGTGCCACCACGGAAAATCCCAGTTTTGAAATAAACTCCGCGCTCATGTCTCGCTGTCGGGTTCTGGTTTTAAAAGAATTAGATGAAAAATCTTTGATTAAAATTGTTGAAAACGCGATAAAAGACACAGAACATGGACTGGGAAAATTAAACTTAAAAATTGACAATACAACGATCAAAACCATCGCCCGATTGTCCAATGGTGACGCGCGCGGAGCTTTAAATATTCTGGAAACTTGCGCCGGACAGAATAGCAAAACCACGGTAAATTTGGTTAAGCAAGTAGTTCAGAAAAGTAATCTGCTTTATGATAAAAACGGCGAAGAGCATTACAATATTATTTCCGCACTTCATAAATCATTGCGAGGTGGCGACGCTGACGCGGGGTTATACTGGTTGGTTAGAATGCTGGCCGGTGGCGAAGATCCCTTGTATATCGCCAGAAGACTATTGCGTTTCGCTTCCGAAGATGTAGGACTGGCGGATAATTACGCGGTGGTGTTGGCTAACGCGGTTTTTGAATCTTGTCATAAAATAGGTCTACCCGAATGCAAAGTGCATTTGGCTCAATTGGTTATATATTTGGCAAAAACGAAAAAAAGCATCTCTGCTTATGAAGCCTTAAGTCGCGCGGAAAAAGATATGGAAACGCATGGCAATCTGCCCGTGCCTTTGCATCTTCGCAACGCGCCGACCAAATTAATGAAAGACCTCAGTTATGGAAAAAATTATAAATACACTCCCCATCAAGATAGCTCAGAACAGCAATATTTGCCGGATAAATTAAAAAAGGAAAAATACTATAAATAAAAAAGCCCCGTCATTATGACGGGGCGAATTGTTTATTGATGGAAATCTATCTCCAAAAGATAAAATATGAAATCCAAATTACGATTCATGTATTTTTCCGTAACCTTCTTAATTTCATGGTTATTCAAATAATGATCTTTGCTTGCTCGCATATACAAATTCCACAAATCACGAAAGCAATTTTCATCACAACCGTATTCTCGTTCCAAGGCCGAGAAAAACAAAGCTCCCTTGGTATGCGCGGTGAAATATTGCGGAACTTGATCCAAGGATCGCTCATTCACTCTTAATTCTTCCCAATATCGCAAAGCCGTAATATATCGCGAATCCAAATCTTCAATCTGCGAACAGATCCGATTGCCTTGCAAATATATACTGATCCCCTCATGCAACCAAGCGGTCGGAGAATCACTCCAACACCCCACATGTACGAAATATCCCGCATTATTGGTAAAAGCATGAGCTGTTTCATGAATATCCATGCGCACATCGGATAACGCGTTAATCGCGGTTTGACCATCTTGTTTAATGCCGATAAATCCGGGAAAAGTCAGGGTAACCGCTGATGCCCCGCCCAAACTCCTGGTATCCACGCGATAGTACAACCAATTCAAAGTATGAGATACTTTGTAATTGATTTTGATTTTCGGGTGATGACCGAGAAACCTCGACAAGCATTGCCAAGCTTTGGTTTGTTTTTCCAAGGTGGCACGCAAAATCTCTTCATCCCGCGGGCAACAAGCTGAACATGACACACTCACCCATTCATTATCCTCAATTATTTGCGAAGCTATTCCTCGCTCACAAATGGGAATCCAATGTCCCACTTTGAATTTTTGATAAATGCTTTGACATCTTTTGCTCTGCCCGGCGCAGCCGAACATCATGCCAAGAATTAAAATCAAAAAACATTTTTTCAGCATTACCGCCTCCTTGTGAATGAACAACTAACTTAGTTTATTAGCGCGTTAAATTTTTGTCAACAAAAAATCCCCGGCAATCGCGGAGATTTTTAATATCTTAAGCGACTTTTTTATTTTTTATCAATAACCAATGATACAAATACAGAGGCATTCCCACGATAATCATGGCCAAGCTGGTGGCTGATTCACGATGACGA
This sequence comes from uncultured Gammaproteobacteria bacterium, assembly GCA_964486065.1. Classification (GTDB taxonomy): domain Bacteria; phylum Patescibacteriota; class Patescibacteriia; order UBA11705; family JABHMO01; genus CAZAKN01. Next base: position 35,598 of record CAZAKN010000006.1, read on the forward strand.
CGAGATTTTACCGGATCAATTTGCGAGCGTCTTTCTTTCCAATCGTTGTAATCCTGAATTATTGTTTCCAATTCCTGTTTTTCTTCAGCTGACAAAATAACTTCTCCGCTTGTGTTTTGATTATCTTCCAAAAGATTTCGCGGTTTGGCATAATAGGTGTCAAACGGTCTTTGCCAACTCAAACGAGTTTCTTCATCTGCGGCGGTAAAAACCCAAGCTTTCAAGCCCATGTCAATAAATCTCACACTGCCAATAATCAATAGAATCAAACCAACTAAAGCAAATGAATAAAGATAAATGGTTCTTAACCAAGATTGTTTTTCCATAAATAAAATTTTATTTGTTTTTTTGATAAGTTTGCCAAGCAAATAACCAGTTTAACATGAGCCAAGCCAAAACCGGCAGTAAAAAGGATGCTCCGACAATTGAAATCATGCTCCAAAAATAAATGCCGGATAAAACCGTTAAAATCCACAATAGAATAAATATTACGAAAGCGCCTATATTATGCTTGCGCCACATGAAGAAATTACCGGTGGAAAATAATGTGAAAAACAACACATAAAAACCCAAGACCAAAGACGCTTCCATTCTATTATCAATTTGATTCCAAGTTAGCAATCCGGCGATGGTCAGCAAGGTATAATTCAAATACCAAGTGTATAAATATTTATTATCATGTATCGCTTTAATCGGTTTTGCTCTTACGGTTTCAAACCAAACCGCTCCTTCATTTGATAAATAACTGGCGATCAAAACCGCAAAAAACATAATGAAAGGAATAATAATGTAACCTAAATACATATTGGTAAATTAATTATTTTGTTCACATTCCCCCCTGTAAAATAACCATTCTTCACATTCATTACCGTTTTCAAATACGCAATATCCGACTTGTCCGCCATCTTCGTTTTCACGCAGTTCCAATTCACCACCTTGATCCAAACAATAAGTTGAAGCCGGATTGGCAATTTCAATATTACCGTTTTCAATTTCATTCAAATTATCCAATACTTCCACATGCAACTTTCCTTGACCATCACGACATTGTCGCGGATAACTTTCCATGACGGGAAAACCGGCATCCACGCATTCTTGAAAATTATTTACTTGTTCATTAACCAAAGGAAGCTCTTCAATATCAACGGTTTTTTCATGTGTTAAAATTTTTACGGATAAAGCCACGGCCGAGACAACGACCAAAGCCAACATGATTATCAATATATAATCTTTTTTCATAAAAAATTAAGTTTGATTTCATAAATAATTATACTATTTTTACCATCACTTGGCAAAACCGGCTATTTGTTTTTTAAGTGCCAAAATCCGTCGCAATGATTGTCTCGTTTTTACCTCGGAAAAATTTAGCGTGAGCCTCCTCCTCGCAAATTCATATTCCTCTCCCGCCCCGACATATAATAAAATATCATTTCCCGCCCCGAAAGCGAGATCGGCAGCTTGAGCCGGATCATAATTATTTTGCAAAGCGCCCATCAACATATCATCGGTAATCAGAACTCCTTGAAACGCCAAACTATCACGCAAATAATTCAAATGAACCGCGGACAATGAGGCCGGATATTCATCCAAATCAGGAAACTGAATATGCCCGCTCATCATCATGGCCGGACGACTTTGACTCATCAAAGAACTGAATTGTGAAACATAATCCGAATAGCTCATGCTTTTTAAATCAACACTCGGCAATTGCTTATGCGAATCCACTCCCTCACCATGATGTCCCGGATAATGTTTGGGACAAGCGATAATTCCGGCATCTTGATAACCTCTGACCATGGCCGCTCCCAGATCCGCGACTTGCCCGCGATCTCCACGGAAGACTCTGCCATATAAAAATGAATCTTGATCTTCAATGTAATCCATAACCGGCGAAAAATTAACATTGATTCCCAGACTTTTCAATTGTGTTCCTCTTTCATAAGCGACTTGATATGCTCGTGAAACGGTGTTGAGTTCCGCTTGCGCGGTGCTTTCATACATGGAAGGCAGTCGGCTTACCAAACCACCTTCCTGATCAATGGCGATCAACAAAGGATACTCCGGATGTGGATTGGAAGCTTGAATTTGCGCTGTTAAATTTTTTATTTGTTCTTCATCTTGCAAATTATATTTCATCAATATCACGCCTCCGGCGAAACCTTGTTGCAATAAGTTTTTAGTTTGCTCGGGTAATTCATAGCCGTTAAAACCGACCATAAAAAATTGTCCCGCTTTTTGTTCCGCGGACCAATCCGGTTCTTGCCAAACCGTTTTTTCTTGCGGTTCATTAATACTAAAAGCGAATAACAAAACAGCACCGGCTATTACCACGGCCAAAATAATTTTAAAATATTTGGATATTTGCATACAACTCTATTTTATCAAATCGCAAGCGATTTTTACAGTCAATAAAACAGCTCGTTTGACAAAAACCTCATAATAAGTTTTAATCAAAAATCAAACAATACAAAACCGGAAGGAGGTTACAGAGTGAAAATATTGAAGAAGTTGGACCTTGATAAAAATCAATGGCAAAAGCATAGCTATATTCGCACATTCTTCCTCGTCAACACTGAAAAACTCGAAAATTTATATGAGCAACTGAACGGCTCTCTTGAACTGAACGCGGAAAGCTGGCACCGATTCGCGAACAGTAAAGAATTGTTTAATTTGGTTTATCCGCTTATACCAAACATTTCAAGCTTTACGCTTGAAGCCATCGCCTACAGCGAACCGGTTGAATGGCTTGGTGATGAAATGAGAACCGGCGATTGTGAAGTTTATCATGCCATGCCATTTGAATTGCATGACAACATGCAAAGACCCGATATCAGCTTTGGATTCATACAACACGCGACCAAGTGCTTTATCACCATGTTAAATCATATGTTTTTTAAACACTTATACCAAAAACCCTTTATGATTCTGCGTGACATTCAAGGCACGGGTAGTTCTTGGGTATGTTTAAATGACGATCTGGACTATTACCAAATAGAGTAAATACATCCGTGATTTAACCGCCAAAATTTGGCGGTTTTTTATTTTAAAAAATAATACAAATATGCTTATCAAAATCTTTACATAATCATAATATAATCACATTTCATTAATTTTCAAATTGTTTTCACGGTAAACAAAAATACCTCATTTTAAAAGAGGTATTTTTATCTATCCGATTTATTTATGATACTTAACAGTAGTGGTAAAAACTTCAGCGACTCCGTCCAAACTTACTCTGCGTTTGGTGGAACAATTGATCACATAATTACTTTTATCAAAACACAAATCATCACCTTTACCAAAGACATCACTCAAATACCAACGATAATCATCATTCCAAAATAGTAATCCAAAAACATCGCTGGTATAAATTTTGTAACCATATACTTCACTCGGCATTTCATGAAGAAATTTTTTTGTATCGTAAGTTGACTTCAAAACATCACGAAGATACAGAGTATTATTTCCGGCGACTTTTCTGAGCCAAAATCTGTGTCCATCTTGATAATATGCTTTGATCGCATTGAAAGATACTTTTTTAAAAGCAATATGACGACGAATAATCGTGGCGGTGGTATCATCTCCGTCCAAATAATTCATAAATGACTTGATATCCGTCACATATTTGGAATGTTCGGGAAATTGATAAAAATGAATAGCTTCACGACCATTAACTTTAATATCGTCCAGTAAATATTTAATATTACCTTTCGCGGTTCTAGAAGACACGCCTGATAAATTATGTTTATATTGGTCGGAATGATAATGACAATCTGATCCGATAATATTGGCCAAATCCGCCATGACTTCAATTCTGCAATCAACACCCGCGGAACCGGCTGAACATGAATTGAATTGTTTCCATAATTTACCAACTCTTGATCCCAATTCTGAAAATTCATATCTGCCTAGGATTGAAAACAATCGCATATACTCGGCAGATGGCGCGCAATAGTCGCCACATAAATTACAGTCACGATCAATGGTAGCCGCTTCAGATACGCTTAATTTATCATAATAATTATTTGTATTGGCTCCATATTTGCTCAATTGTCGTTTGGCGCAATTGGAATTCAAGCCGGTATTCAAAGAAAAACCGACCACCATTCTTTTATCATAATCAGTCTTCCAAACGCTCGGCCAATCAAAATATGATTTATTGTAAGAACTTATCTTATTATTTGAAGATGAATTGGGACTTGAGCGTTGCTGGTCTTTTTCTTGCTCTTGCTTTTTTCGTTCTTCAGCTTCTTGTCTTTGTTTTTCCAATTCTTTTTTTCGTTCAAGTTCGGCCTGTCTTTGTTCAGCCAATGCATTTTGTCGAGCTTCCGCTTCACGGCGTTTTTGCTCCGCCAATTGTTCTTGCTTGGCTTTTTCGCTTTGAGATGCCAATAATTCTTGGCGTTTTCTTTTCGCTTCTTGCTTTTTTTGTTCCGCTAAACGGCGTCGCTTATCAGCTTCTTGTCTTTGCTTTTCCAATTCTTTTCGTCTTTCAAGCTCGGCCTTTCTTTTTTTCGCCAACTGTCTTTGTTTTTGTTCATGAATTTTCTGTTGTCCCAAAGCTTCTTGTTTTTTTTGTTCGGCCAAGCGTCTTTTTTCTTCCAAATAATCCTCATAACCATTGCTATTTGAATTGCCAGTTTTTTTGGCGCTACGCGTCGCCGGCACAAAAGCGGAAGTTTGATTCTGATTATTGGAATAATATTGATAATTCGGATCAACAGGTATTCGGTTTAAATCAGCATTACTGATCCCTAGTCCCAAACTTTTTATAATACGAAAAGCGTCAACCGGTTTACCCAAAAAATATCCTCGTGAATTTACCGGATACACATAATACGCTTCGCCTTTTGATTCAACATCCAACAAAATTTTTCCTGCCAAACGCATTGGAAATCCGTATCTTAAATAATTATGCAATTCATCATGCCTTATTCCCACGCCGAATTCTTTCATCATAAAAAACGCGTCACTCGGCTTTCCCATGTAACATCTTTTATAATTATCCGGATTAACATACCAAGCTTCGCCCCTTGATTCAACTTGCAATAAAATTCGTCCGCTGAGTTTTTGCCTAAGATTAGTGACCGCTTCCGCGGGGGAAGAAATCGCAAAAAAACAAACTGAAATCATTAATACCGCCATGGAAATCACTGATAATTGTTGTAATTTGAGTTTCATATTTTCGTATTCCTTTCTACTATCATTTAGATAGAAATCAAACAATTTGTCAAATATTATCATATTTTAACTAAATTCATAATATCAATATTTATACTAATTTTAGACAAAAAACCTCATTTTATCCACTTCTGCTATTGACATGTTTTAATTGTTGTGCTGTTATGTAGTCACGATTTAAGTTCTTTTATTGCGTACCATTGACCAAAACCCCTCACGCCCCACAAACACACCACGGGCGTGTACAAACGACAAAAGGAGGGCAAATGCCTCACTGGGACCCTGGCTAAATATCATACAACTCCCCTCCCCACCGACCGCCACATCAGGTAAGCCATCTGTGTCGCTTATGTCCGCGACGCGCCAAGGCTACCTCGGATGTGGCAGGGCCAAACAGCAGGTCGTTCAACGCAATGAGAAAATGTCCGATGACATGCCTCTCATATTGTGCGACCAAGTTTCGCCCGCCCCCCGATCACACGATCGGGGGTTTTCTTTTAATAAAAACACCCCGCTTGATTTCACAACGGGGTGTTTTTATTTGAAAAAATAATTACTGGAGCCGTCGAGCGGGATTGAACCGCTGACCTCATCCTTACCATGGATGCGCTCTACCAACTGAGCTACGACGGCGAAGATTAAAACTTGAATCAACTTGAATTACACTCTTTTCAATATTTATTCAGTACTCCGCGATTTTAATTACCAAAATCCGCGATTTTTTCTTCGTATTCCTTTAATTTTTGATTTTCCGGATTTACCTGTCGCAATCTTTGCCAAACCTCCATTGCTTTATTCTTATCTTTCATGATTATACAAATTTGTAACAATTGATCAAGATTGCGCGGATTATTCGGTTCCAATTCATAAGCGCTGTTATAATGCTCCAAAGCTTGTTCGTTTTTTTCCATCATTTGATAAACAAAACCCAAATCAATATGAGCGTCCGCCAATTCATGAGCATTACTCAACGCTGTGTAAGTTCTACCATGTTCATCTTTTTTCTCCACGGCTTTACTGTTTTTCTTTTCAAGTTTTAAAACAAAACCGGCTGTTTGCAAGGCTTGCTTGTAATCCTTTTGTTCTGAATAAACATCCGCCAAACCTTTGTAAGCCTTGATGCAAGCGGGATCCAAACTGATCAATTCAATATATTTTTTTTCCGCTTCTCCATAATTTTCATCTTTCACTTGCTGTTCCGCCTCTTGCAACATGGTCGCTGTTTTTTGAGTCAATGACTCCCCTTTCAACTTCGCGGACTTGCCTCTTGATTCCAATTGATATTTTCTTTCCAAAGCATAAATCTTTTTAAACAGCTTACTGAAAAAATCGCTCATTTTTTTAAACAAAGGAGACACTCCTTTTTGCAGAGCTTTTTGACTTTTTTCGGTACTCCTTTTCATGCGATCATACAACAATCTTTGTCTGACTTTGTCATGCTTCTCCTCCGGCACCGTATTCACATCCAGCAATCTTATTTTGGGGAATTTACTGATCACGATTCCCACCATAATCATGAGACAAATCGCTATCACTATTCCCAATATAATATTCAACATATTCCCAATTCTAGCAAAATTCACTTGGATTATCAAGCCCTGCGGGCGGCTTCAACTATTTCTTCCATTTCCGTAATTTGAGTGGAAGCTTTGCCAATCAACATCCCGTCCAAAAAATCACCTGCCCAATATTCATCACAATTTTCCGCGTTAACACTGCCACCGTAAAGAAATGCGGTTTTCTCTTCAAAGTATTTTTCGGAAAAAAGACCGGCAATATTCCTTTTAACCAATCTTTGCACTTCACTTAGCGCATCTACCGACATATTATCGCCCGTTCCGATCGCCCAAGCTGGTTCGTAAGCTATTAATAATCTGTTTTCCGGCAAATATCCACATTTATTCAAAACATTCCCGATTTGTTTGGTCAAAACATTTGCCCATTTTCCGTTTTCTCTTTCTTCTTTCAATTCGCCGATACACAAAATCGGTAATAAGCCGTATTCATAGCATTGATCCAATTTGTTTTTTATCAAATCATCATTTTCATTTAAACCGCGCCTCCTCTCCGAATGTCCGATAATAGCGTAACGACAACCGGCTCTTCTCAACAAATCCGCCGGCGATTCTCCAGTGGACGCCATTTTGTCCGTAGCCGAAGCGTTCTGCGACGCCATTTGCAAAGGCGAATCATTAAGTAATTTTTTTATCTCATACAAATATAACGAATTGGGAGCCAAAACAATATCCAAATTTTTTATTTTATTAAACTTGCTTAAGTAATCATGCGCCAAAGTCACGGTCTTTGTATGGTTTAGATAATTTTTCCAATTACCGATCAATATTTTTTTCATCATAAAGATATGTGTTTATTGAATAAAGCATTATCTTTAAAAGGTCCGATTACCGCCAAATTCAGTTTTTCCCGGATAAAATATTTCGTGGCAATTTCTTTGATTTGTTTGACTGTTACCTTATCGTAATTTTTTAATTTTTCTTCCAAACTCATCAATCCTCCCTGCAACAATTCTTGTTTGGCGTAGTATTCCGCCTTGACCGAAGAATCTTCCAACTGCAAAGTTAATTTACCTCGCAAGTAATCACGAGCTTTCTTCAATTCATCGGCGGTAATTCCATTATTTTTAATCTTTTTCAATTCGGTTTGAATAATCTTCAGTGCCTCCGGCAAACGGCTCTTATCCAAGCCCGCGTGGACCAGAAAATTGCCGGCATCTTCGTAAAAATTGGGATAAGCCCGCACGAAATAAGCCAAACCTTTTCTCTCTCGCACGGAAATAAAAAGTCGCGAACTCATATTACCGCCCAGAACTATGCTCAATAAATGCAAAGCATAACGATCATCATCTTGATAACCGAAAGTCGGGAACCCCAAAGCCATTTGAACTTGTTTAGTGCTTTTATATTGCAAAGCGACGCGCGGACTTTTTTGTTTATCAATGAAATTTTTAAACTCACTTTTATTTCCTTTTCCCTTTTTAACTTTGGCGATATATTTCCTTTCTAGAGAAGCTATCAACTCTTTTTTTATTTTTCCGGACACGGCTATAACCAGATTATCGGGACGATAATGATCATGATAATAATCCACCATTTGTTTGCGACTGACTTTTTTTATTACTTGCACCGGTCCTGCCACATCACGAGCCATTGAATTACCTTTAAAAACGCTTTCTTCAAACACGGTTTCCAAATGCATGAGCGGATTATCTTTGTACATATTGATTTCTTCAATAATCACGCCCCGCTCGCGATTCAATTCGCGAGCGTCAAATCTGGTATTAAGTAACATATCGCTTAGAATATCGGTGGCCAAGTCTGCTTTTTCCGCGTCTATTTTAATATAATAACCGGTATAATCTTTAGCTGTCATGGCGTTAAATTCCGCGCCCACACTATCCAATTCGCGTGAAATATCCAGAGTGGTGGGTCGCTTTTTCGTGCCTTTGAACATCATGTGCTCAATAAAGTGAGATATACCGTTTATTTCCGCGCTTTCGTATCTTGAACCCACGCCGAATAAAAATAAAATTGTTACCGCTTTGGTGTCTTGAGACGGAATTTGCAACAACCTCAACCCGTTGTCATATTTTTTTATTTTCATAATATTTGTAAATTAATCTTCTTCAATTCCCAGCAAAACCCTCGCGTTGGTTTTTAATCTTTGCCACCAACTTTGCTGATATTTGATAGTCGCCTTGTTTTTTTCAGCTGTATTTAAAACCTGTATTTCAGCGGTATTTATGGGATCGGATTTTTTGAAATCATCTGTTAATTCCGGATCTTCCGGCACCTCGGCCGAATCTTGTTGTGACTCATTATCATTCATTTGCTCGTCTGAATCAACTTCTTTAGATTCCACTTCCAACACTTCATTTTTCGTATTTTCAATTTCCTTCAATTCATCTTGCTCCAATTTTTTTTTCATTCCAGACAACATTTCTTCCATAGCCTCCTTTTTTTCCAACAAATGCTCCTCATACCTGTCATCTCCCCGCAAATCAAGCAATCGTATTTCCGATTCTCGCTCGGCTTTCACTTTTTCCAAATATTTGATCTTGCTTTTCACGCCAAAAGAAAAACTGAACTTCAACTCCTCCGCGTAAATATCCGCCCAATACCAAAAGGATGTAGGTAAAATTCCCGCTTCCTCCGCCAATTCAGCTTCAATTCCCCTTGATTTATTTGATTTGGTTTCCGCTATCGCGGGGATCGGCAAAGAGATCATCAGTATAAATAATGTCAATAATGCGATTTTCATAATTATTCCATTTTTATTAATTCTCCATTGATATTTAATTCAATGATATGTTCGGCTTGGCCGGATAAATATCTGGCGCATTGATTTTCCGGTAAATCATCAATGCTTTCTCTCGGCTCATGAGCGATATCCAAAACCCAATCCGGCGACAACTCTTCAGTCAAGCATGGTCCACTGTTCATATCCACTCCCGTCGCGCGCATTTGAAAATAAATGTTCTTCGCTTTGCCAATTAATTCCGTTTTTACATTTTGTTTTTGACTTTCGGGAGAATTAACCGGCGGAATTTTGGCGATCAACATACTTACTGTGAAAATAACCATAAAAGCCAAACAAATTATCACTACTATTTTTCCCGCTTTTTCAGGTTTGACTTCTTGCGGTTTGAACATATTATTCTCGCATTATTTCCTTGGCGGTCCGCCATAAACTATCATCTCCTTTTACTTGCTTCATCCAATACCACCATTCCGCCCCCCACCAGTAAGCAGCTGACAAACCCGTCTTTTTCGCGTAATCCGCGTGTATTTTCAACCTTTCCGTGTCCATGGAATATTTCATTTCTTCAAGCGACATTTCTTTCATCGGGACTCTGGCCCACGGCTCACCTTGTAATTCGGAAATAATTATTTCATCCAAATCTTTAGCCGTCAATCTGGCTTTTAAATTGTAAAATGCCGGTGGCAGATGATAATAAAAATATCCTAAAAATTGATTGTGCGTTACTCTGTATAAAGTGGTTCCGAATAAATCTCCCACGCGTGACGGCGTGGCCCAAAATCCCAATTCTCCACTATCGGTGATTAAAACCGGACGATCGTCCAAATTTTTCACCACCGCAACTTCTCTGCGTAGCAAATCAACATCAGCCGGCGGACAATCGCCAAAAGAGTCCAACATTGGTTCATTTTCCACTTGCCAAGCCACGACACCGTTTTCATTCTTGTACCTTTTAACCACTTCAGCCACCATTTCCAATTGTTCCGCCTTGACCAATTTTTGAGACAATGCATCCAGCCAAACCGGATCGTGACATTCCGGCCAGCGAGGCGTTCGCCTACCCAAAACCAAAATTATATCTATGTCTCGTTTGGTCGCTTCGGCGATCTGCCAATCAAGTTCCGCGAAATTCCAAGCGCCTCGCACTTTTTCCACTTCATCCCACGGCGCAGCCAAACGCAAATGCTTAACTTGCAAATCATCCAAAATCGCCAAATAAGTTTCCTGCCAATCCAAGCCCAATTCTTCAGCGTATTGAGGTGAAAAATGCACGCCAAAATAAAAATCATCGCGTGAAAAATCCGCTTTAAAAAAGATCACCGCCGTCGTGGCGACCATGATAATCACAATCAATAAATAAATAGTTGTTCTGACGGCTTTTGATTTATTAAATCTCATAAATTATCCGCGAGCCAATAAAGCCAGCCCCGCGACGATTATCAATAAACTGAATATTTGCAAACTGATTTCACTTTTAGTGAATTTTTCTTTTAAAATTTTTGGGAATTTATATGTGAACACAATCACCAAAACAAACAATATGGCATATTGCGCGCCCGCTAAGGCATTAACCAAAGTGGCGCTCTGCAAAGAGATAGCATAACCGATAAGTAATGCGTAGGCTCCAGCCAAGCCTTTGTTTAAACCCAAAAGAGCAAAACCTTTTTTGTCTATTTTAACTCCTTGTTTTTTACTGAGATCTCGCCACAGGCCGGGTAAAAAAAGTAATGGTAAAACCGCCAATGCGCTACCTATTCTGGCCCAAGCAAAGCCGGTGGCAAAAGTTTCTTGCAAGTACACAAATCGTAAAAGAGCGTAAGACAAAGCAAAAAATAACCCCGCCAAAAACGCCCATAAAACTCCGATATGCCAACCGTCATGCTCATCACTTTTCTCCGAAGCGATCAATAACGCGCCGGCGGATAATAAAAATACAGCAATCAACTGTCCGGAAGTCAATAATTCACTGAAAAACAAGTAAGAAAAAAGAATTGAAAAAACCGGCACCAAACCTCCGGTTAAAGGCGCGATATGTGAAGCTTCACCTTTTTTCATGCCCATGTAAAAAAACTGTAAAGCAATCGTGAAAACCGCACCGGACAATAATGCTGTCCATAATTCCGACCAAGCCGGCCACCAATTAAAATCTTTTGAAAAAACAAAAACCAGACCGAACAGATTGGCGATGGCCGTCCAAAAAGTTAACACTGCCGGACGCGGAAAACTTTTACTTATCAGTAATTTATCCAAAAATTGCGCGCCGGCATTACAAAAATTAGCGATAATTACTATCCAAAACCATAACATATGACAGACACATTATATCAAAAAAAAAGCAATTTTACTAATACCTGAATAATAAAAAAGAGGATCCTTTCGGGGATCCCCTTATGCTTAATCATCCAGAGCCTTGCGCAAGAGAGAAATCAGTTCTTCTCCCTTAAAAGGCTTGGATATAAAATGTGCATCTTCGGGAATTATACCATGGTCCGATACAACTTCTTCATTGTAACCGGACATAAACACCACTTTTATTGCCGGATTTTTCTCTTTGACTTTTTCCGCCAATTCTTTGCCATTCAAGCCGGGCATTTTCACATCCGTTAACAGCAAATGGAATTGCGACAAATCCTTTTCCGACATGCGTGCAATTCGCAAAGGCTCGCTGAAAGCCTCAACTGCAAAACCCGAATGTTCCAAAAGCTTTTGAGCTACATTTAAAACACTGATTTCATCTTCCGCCATAAGAATTCTTTCTTTACCGTCAAGATGCTTTTGCTCAGCTTCGCGCATTTGCCGAGCCTGATCGGAAACGCTTTCCCGTCTGGGCAAATATATTTTGAACTTGGCGCCGTTTTTACCGGAACTGATCCTGAAATAACCTTCCATTTGACTGATAATGCCAAAAGCGGTGGACAGTCCCAGACCCGTGCCTTTACCTTGAGCCTTGGTGGTGAAGAAAGGTTCAAAAACCCTTTTCAAATGTTCTTCATCAATGCCGGTTCCGTTGTCGGCAACTTCCAGCACCACATACTCTCCGGGTAAAATCTTACCTCCACCGGCAGCCGGCAAAGCTATTTGTACCACCTTATTGACCAAGTTAATTTCTATTTTACCGTCGTTAACCTTGCCTTCAAGCTGTTCTTCACTTTGTCTGCTTTCAATGGCGTCTCTGGCATTGATAACCAGATTCAGCAAGACTTGCTCCACCTGCGTGGGGTCAACTCGGACTCGCCAAAGATCATTCACGGCTTGCCAAGACAATTGCAAATCTTCACCAATTGTTCTAATCATGATTTTGACATTGTTCTCCACCAGTCCGGACAAATCGGTATCCAACATTCTGATCGGCTGTTTGCGACTGAACGCCAATAATTGCTTGTTCAATTCAGCCGCTCTCCTGGTAGCTTTTTCTATCTCCGCCAAACACTCTCGCGCATCATCGCTCAAATCGGAAGAAAACAGTCTCATCACTTCCACATTGGCGGTGATTACCGTCAAATTGTTGTTGGAATCATGAGCCATACCTCCGGCCAGACGCCCCACCGCTTCCATTTTTTGCGCTTGGTTCAATTGTTCCCGCAAAATAGCTTTTTCTTCCGCGAAAATCGTTTTCTCGGAAACATCTCTTAAAGTGGCTTGGATAATCTTTTTATCACCATGCGATTTTTCAAACAAATCCATGTTGATTTTCAAAGTTACCTGTCCACCGTCTTTGCGCTTCATGAAAAATTCGTAACCGGCGCCCGGAGATCGCAACAAGCTCTCTTTGATCTTGTAATCAAGTTCAAAAAAGGTCAGCAAATTACGCCCCAAAATTTCACCGGTTTTATAACCCGTAAACTTACCGACTTGCGGATTGCATTCAATAATCAAACCATTGTCATCACAAAGCAAAACTCCCACGCTGAGTTGTTCAATCATCTTACGATGTCGTTTTTCACTTCTCCTCAACGCGTTAACCGCTTTTTGACGACCGATAACATTCACTGTCAAATCGCTGATACGCTTCATTAGTTCATAATCTTTTTCCGTCCAGACTCTGCTTTTCCGAACGCAATCCAGTCCCAGAAAACCGATTGTAACACCTTCGCGAATCATCGGCACGGCCAACAAAGATTGGATGCTTTGCTCTTGTAAGATTTTTTTCTCACCACGCGCTTCTTCGGGCAAATCATCCATTTCATCCAAGATGATCGGCTTAAATCTTTCCAGTTGATCCCACCACCACGGGATAATGTCCACCGACAGCATTTGCAAATTATTGATCTGCGGTGCTATTCCGGCACGACAATACTCGTGAGTGTTACTAACGAAAAAACTTCCGTCTTGCTCTCTAGCATCAAACACATAAGCGCGATCAGCGCTAAAATAATCCGCCAATGTTTTCAGCATATTATCAACGCCTTCTCCAACGCGTTTAATCGGCAAATTGTTAAATTCCGTGGAAAATTCGGAAAACAGCGCGTTCTCCGCGGCCGCTTGCCGGTCAAGCGTTACATCCACGAACTTAACATAGCGTTTTTCTTTGCCATCCGGCCAAGCGATCATATGTGATTCCGCGCGATACCATTTATTCGTGGCACCTTTTCCTTGCAATTGCATGGGAGATACTTTTTTGAACGAAGAATTCTCACAGCCCGGACAAGCCAAACCGAATTCTCCCAATATCTCACAGCACTTACCGCCCACAGCCGTATTTCCGAAAATTTGCAAAAACGCGGGATTGGCCTGCATAATCACATGTTCTTCCGGATCCGCAATGTAACTCGGCATATCAGTGGCTTCATGCATGGCGCGCAACTTGGCCAAACTTTCCGCCAGCTCTTGCTCGGCTTTCTTACGATTGGAAATGTCTCTGGAAACTCCCACCAAACCTATCGGCTTGCCGGTTTTATCCCGCAAAAACCTGATGGTGATTTCCACCCAGATTCTCTCTCCCGACTTGGTTTTCTCATAAATTTCCACGCTTTGTGAACGATCCCAATCTCTTTGTCCACTCATCTCCGCGGCCAATTCATGATTAAAAAGCGACAAAAGTCTCTCCAAGTCCGGCTGATCCATAAAATCCAGTAAAGTCAATTGCAAAGCTTCTTCCGGCGTCCAACCAAAAACCTGTTCAACCGACGGACTGAAAAATTTATAGTTCAATTTCAAATCCGTTTCCCAAATCACATCTTTCACGCTCTTCAACAACAGTTCATATCTTTTTTCGGACTCCAGTTTCTCGGCCTGCCAACGCCGATTTTCCATCACCTTTTGATACACATTTTCCACCGCTTCCAAAAACGGCGACACATGAAAAGGCTTGATGATGTAATCCAACGCGCCCAAACGCATGGCTTGTTGCGCGCTTTCCAGATTGGCTTCACCGGTTACCATTATAACGCCAACATCCAAATGATTCTTCTGGATCTTGGCCAACAATTCCAACCCGCTGACTCCTCGCAAATAGATATCGCCAACAACCACATCAATTTGTTCGGTTCGCAATACTTCCAAAGCATCGGCCGCGTTATCGGCAAGAAAACACTCATAGCCTTTTCTTTTACTGAAAATGTCTCGAGCCAAATCCAACATGACAGTTTCATCATCAACGAACAATACGGCTCGTTTTTCCATTTCACTTTCTCCTCATGGTTTTGTTGTCAAACAGCAAATACATGCCATATATTACAATAAAATAATGAAAATATCAAGACATAAAAAAAGAACCATTCGGTCCTTTTTTTGTTTAAATTTATAAAAAATTAATCTGCGGATACCGACTGATCCAAATCCCATTGTCCGTTTGTCATCAATTTTTCATAATCATCCAAACTGTTAATCGGCTCAATTATGCGATAATTATTCCAAAAAGACATACTCAAATCATCAACCAATCGTCGCCAATCCGCGCCAAACAATTCCGTGGCCAATTCTTCTGTCGCGATATGCGCCAATCTGCCACCACGCAAAACCGCATAAACTTTATTATCTTCCGGTGAAGTGATCAATCTTTCTCCGGGACGATAAGTAACAAAACCACCATCTTCAATTTCAGCCAATTGATTTTCTTGTACTGTTTTTATGCTGGTGAAATCAGGATACCAAGAAAAAAAACATTTTTCATTGGGAAAAGCGTATTTACGAAAATCAGAAGCAATGTAATAAACCGTGCTATCTTGACCTTTTATCAAATCCCCTTGGTTCAGCCCCTGCGGTAGCAGTTCCGGTGCTTCAATTTTATCGGTCAAATCAATATTTTTAAAGTATGCTTGTTTTTTTCGGGCGGACACGAAATAAATATTATTTTGATGACCGCTTAAAAATAAAGCATTGCTTTTGTCATGAGACATAATTTGATTTTTCTCGCGATCATAAATTTTTATTTTATACATGGATAATTCTTCATCCCAAACGGTAACCGCTACATAATCACCGAACACCTCCAAATCTCGTGCATCTGCTCCTGAAAAAAACTCCGCCGGCAAAGTCTCGGCTCGGCGTGAAGATAAATCATAAATTTTTATTTCATCATCCGCTCGCCAGATTAAATTATTTTCGTTAAGTTTAAATTGAAATCCCGGCTTCAAGCCGGTAACCAGTTTTTCGGATGTATTATTTTGCAAAGAATACAAATTCAGCGAATAACGACCATTAGACTCATAGCGACCGTAAACGATTTGCTTGTTCTCTATTTGTAAACCCACCGGCCAATTCACTTGTGTTAATTCTCGTGTGCCTTGTTCTTTATTGAAATAATATGTTTTTCCGGTACCAAGGGAAAAAACCACTTCTTCACCATGGGCGGACAAATAATACGGTTGCGACAATTCATTTATTGAAAAACTTTGCCACAATTTCGCTTCATGACTGATCAAATCATATCCGTAAAAACTGACGCCACTTTCTCCGGCTTCCAACCAAAATAAATACTCGCCGTCAGCGGCCGCGGACAAAGGGTTCCCTCCGTCCTCGGAAACGCCGTATTCTTTATTATTAACCAAGTTATACACTTTCAACTTTCGCCCCGCATCACTATTTTCAAGCCAAATCAAGTTATCGTCGGTGTAAATGAATTGTTCAACCAGACCGGCTTCAATTTCTAAATCTTGTTCAGCGAATTCACCGGCTGAAGCGAAATTCAAAGGCAAACAGATTAAAAGCGCGCTTAAAAAAAAGATTATTCCGTTTTTCATAATGTTTATTTTTATTTTTTGTTTTTCATTAATTTAACAGCCAACAAAGTGGCGATCGGCACAGATAAAACCAAACCGATACTGCCGGCTAAAGTTCTGACAATTTCCGTGGCGATCATTTCACTATTGATAACCTGAGCAACTCCGGTAAACGGTTCCACTTTTAATATGAATAAAAGTAACAATGGCAAAGAGACTCCGGCATAAGCCAAAAACAAAGTGTTGGTCATGGAACTGATGTGATCAACTCCCACAGCCATGGATCTTTTAAATAAATGCCAATCCGGTAATTTCGCGTTGGCTTTTCTCAATTGTTCCACCACGGAAATCTGACTGATTACGACATCATCCAAAACACCGAGAATACCGATTATTATCCCGGCCAACAATAATCCCCGGAAATCTATTGCCATATGATTCAAGCTGACTAGATAAGAAATTTCCTCATTGGACGAACCTTTCAATTGACTTAAATAAACAAACAAAACAGCCAAAACTCCAGTAAATAATAAACTGATCGCCAAACTAAGAATCGCCACATTGGCTTTGCGCGTAAAACCCCAAGTTATGTACACGATTAACGCCAAAATAATGATCGCTCCCAAAATACTGACCAAGAGCGGACTGTAACCTCGCAAAATCAAAGGCAAAATCAGTTTCATGATAACCAAAAAACTGATCGCTAAACTGAGCAAATCGTATAGTCCCCTTCTTCCTCCGACAAAAAACAGTGACAAAGCAAACAAACCCGCCAACCAATACAAAATACCGAGTCGCACATGATCAATTATGTAAAAAACGGTTTCCCCTTCCGGTCCGCTCATGGCTGAAACCAAAACCTTATCGTCTTTTTTTACTTCCACTCCCGACAAAACATCAATCTCGGAAATTCCGCGCGTCTCCACTTCTTGATCGCGCCAATCACCTTCCAAACCGATCAACCTGACATTTTGTTGAAGAGCGGTTTGTCCGTTTTCTCGAACAAAAGATCTTTCCCTCAAAATTTCAACCACGCGAGCCTCAAAGATTTCTTCTTGAGGGTTATGTTCCGCCGCCACGGAAGACGGTAAAAAAATTAAAATCAGGAATAAGATTGTGAGTATTTTTTTCATATTATAAATTATTACCATGGAACACAGACGATAAAAACCAAGCATGAAGAATGTCCCGCGTTTGGTGATCCGTGACTAATGCTCTATGTTTTGTATATTATAACAAATTCCTTTATAATTAAGAAGTGATTATTAACAGTTTTTATGGCGAAAAAACAAAAAAAATTAGGGTTAGCCTTGGGCAGTGGCGCGGTTCGCGGTTTGGTGCATGTGGGAATTATCAAAGTTCTGCATCAAAACGATATTAAAATAAATTATCTGGCCGGTTCCAGCATCGGCGCTTGGGTGGGAGCGCATTATGCGTTGAACAAAGATGTGGACGCTTTGGAAGAATACACTTTGAATAAACGCTCTGATAAATTATCCGTTTTTTTGGAACCGAGTTTATCAGGTGGATTAGTAAAAGGAGTAAAGTTGGAAAAATTATTGAAAAAATGGTTGGGTCGTTCCACTTTCAAAGATTTAAAAATTCCTTTGCGTGTCGTAACGGTGGATTTAATCAAAGGAAAACCTTATATTTTTAAAAATGGTGATCTGGCTAAAGCCGTGCACGCCAGCATGTGTATTCCGACTTTATTTAAACCCATAAGACATAAAGACATGATCTTGGTTGACGGCGGAGTGGTTAATCCGGTTCCCGATGATGTGGTGAAGAAAATGGGAGCCGAAGTGGTGATCTCCGTTAATTTGGATCATTATCCCACGGAACATTGTTTCGGAGATGAATCATTATCAATGGCGCAAACCGCTGATCGCAGTTTTTTCGTCATGCGACAATACTTATCAAAATATTGTTTACAAAGCTCGGATTTAATAATCAATCCGAAATTCAAAGATCCGGAACTACTCAGCTGGACCGCGTATTTCCGCAACAAAACTGGAGAAAAACTTATTAAAATCGGCGAACAATACGCTAAAAGAGCTTTGCCCAAAATTAAAAAACTAATAACCCCGTAATCTATGCAAGTGCCCCGCCGGCGAGGCGAAAACAAACCTCAAACCAAAAAAGATTTTGCCATAACACGCGAAAAATATGAACAGCTTCGCGTCAAACTGGAAAAAATGTTGAAACGCGACCGACCGCGTCTGGCGTCCGAAGTGCAAAGATTGGGTGAATTGGGAGATTTCTCAGAAAACGCGGAATACCAAATCGCCAAAGGCAAATTGCGAGGTCTTAATAATCGGATTGACCGAGTGAGAAACGAAATTGATCACGCGGAGATAATTGAACCTGACGAAAACAAGGAAGTCGTCAAAGTCGGACACAGTGTGGAAGTGGAGGTAACCGGGAAACGCAAAATTTATCAAATCTTGGGTTCTGGCGAAACGGATCCCTCCGCCGGTATTATCTCTCGCAACTCTCCACTGGGCGTGGCGCTACTCGGCAAAAAACCGGGACAAATCATACAACTGCCGACCGCCGACAAAACCGTTACTTACAAAATCTTGGATATAAAATAATCCCGCATAATAACGGGATTATTTTATTATTTAATAATTTTTTATTGACAATCAGCCGGACAAGATTTCACGCTTTCCGCGCAAGGACAACCTTGTCCCAAACAAACCATTTCTTGACAAATACCGTCACCACATTGATCTTGGCAAATCGGTCCATCCGATGAAGCATCATTTTCTTCGGGTACAATTCGGAAATCAACAATTTTCACTTCATCAGCCGATGGTACGGCGAATTCCACCGTGGCGGTGTAAGCGACATGTCCGTCTTCATATTCCACCAAGCAAAGCATGGGACTTAAAAAACGCACGGAAGTTATATAAAATGTGCCACCCAAAACTTCTTTTTCCGGAGACAATTCCGAAATATTGGCTTTCAAATATTCTGTTACCGATTCTTGAATAGCCGGCGAAACCGCGGAATTCAAGTCTCCGCTCGCTTCACCTTCATGGCAAATTATATTATCAATCAACCAGACGCTTTCTTGTTTTTTCAACATAACTTTAATATTTCTTTCACTGCCACCGAAATTCTCTTGCAACAAAACTTCAGCGGAATCATTGGCAATGGTTTGATTTACGATTTCAAAAGAAGCCGGTCTATCTTGAGCGCAAAGCACGGGATCATAAGCGCTTTTATCAAATGAAGAGATAATCTCATCAAGTCTATCAACGGCCGTGGCGGTTAAATACTTATTGTCTTGATAATATTTATCAACTAAAGGATTCCCCTCATAATCAAGCCAAGTTTGATAAAAATTTTCCACGGTTTGTTCCGGTGAATCATGGAAAACTTCAAATTTACCAAGCGCGAAAGTTATTCCCGCCACGATCAAAGTGGCGATAATCACGGTTAAAAAAATTGAAATTACATTGTTTTTCATAAATTTATTGATTATTTATTTCACTTTTTTCAAGCAACGGTTCCGAAGCTATCGCCGGTTCGCGAAGCAAAATCGGTTCTTCTCCCATTCCTTCAACCAGCAAAACGGTTACGAACCGCGAACCGAAATAATCATCCGGACTTTGTTCCACCGGAAAAAGCAATCCGGGAACCAACAATTCTTCACTCATACCTTCGGAATAATTATAAGTTTTTATCAGAGCCCGAAGCGGTGTGCCCAAAACAATTTCTTCAACATCTTCTTCCGTTTCCGAGAATGTTTGACGCATTCCCCCTTTTTCCGCCATTTCAATTATTTTATCATTATCATTGATCAAAGGATAATCCGAAGCTAAATACTTTTGAGAGCGCAAATCATAAACGGAAGAAACTTTTTCATGTCTGATATTGATGTTCATGTTTAAACCTACCGGATACCCACTTTGGTCGTAAACTTCATGACCTTCCACCATAAGCGGGAAAGTTACTTGCATACTTTCAGGCACATAATCCGGCGCGTTTTCCCCCATGCGAGAGTAATGCCTTTTCCATTCATTGCGCACTATCGGTGCACCGTAATATTTTAAATCAATACCATATTCATCGGCAAAATTTTTAGCGATTTGGAAAAGCTTTTCATCGGAAGGCACATCAGCCAAAGTCAACATACTTTGCTCGGAACAACGAGTTTCTTCCACTCCGAAACAATGGGTTTTCAAATCACTTTGAGGCCAAGTCCGCCAATTTTCGTTAATATTGGCCACGCCTCGTTCCAAATCAATATTCAACATGTGTCCGAACTCCTTATCTTCATACAAAGTTAAATTTTGCAAACCGATATTTTTAAATTTTTTCAAATCAATCAGGCCAAGATCAATATTTTGCAAAGTTGAAGCCAACCCGCTTTCTTCAAATCCTTCCAGCAAATATTTGTAAACAGGGGCTTCGCCTTCGGTTAATCCCAATTCACCTTTAAACACATATTTATATTGTGAAGGCATTGGCGCGATCCGAACCACCGAATCAACAGCTGTTTCCATTTTATTTGAGGCATACCCTCCCGCGCCGGCACCGCGACCTTCAGTTTCAATCAATTGAGGAGCTTGAAATGACAAGGCGCCAAATGTTTCATCTGCTCCTTTTTCAATCCGCGTTTGGTTGATATCCATACCCGGACCGGAAGGTCCGGAATTCCACGGCACGAATATGGTAAACATCAAAACCGCTCCCAATGTCGCCCCACCACAAGCAAAAATCAAATTTTTCATCGTAATGATACTTTGCTTATCTTCCGGCTGTTGCATTTTTCGCGCTTTGGTTTGCAATTTCTGACGCAATTCGACAATGAATTTTTCATCAACAACCGGCTCCGGTTTATTCTTCAACATGACCGCGATCAATTCCGCCAAATCAGCTTCGTGTTTTTTAAAATCCGAATCAATTTTATACAATTCATTTAAAATTTCTTTTATTTTTTTATTCATATTTTCAATTCATTATTAAATATATGATTAATGAAGAAAGCGCCGATTCTTTGCGGATTTTTCGCAATATTCTGGACACGGTCATTTTCAATCCACCCTGGCTCATACCGGTTATTTCCGATATCTCTTTATAGCTAAGTCCATCCCAAACTCGCATGATTATAATTTCTCTCTGCCGAGGGCTAAACTTTTTTAAATATTTTCCCACTTGGTTCAATCGCATACGAGCAGCCACTTCTTCCGAACAATCATCTCGCGATAAAACACCAAGTAAATTATCAATATCACTTTCATTTTTATTTTTACGATAGTGATCAATGACCGTGTTACGAGCAATCGCGTAAAGCCAAGATGAAAAAGTCCCCTGATCCGAACTGTAATGCTTTATTTTATCCAAAGCTTTGATGAAAACTTCGGAAGTAAGATCTTCCGCTGTCTCCCGATGACTGACACGATAATAAACAAAAGCGTATATTTTTTTCACATAAGCGTCATATAATTCCGCGAAATGCTCCGGCCGGCCGGTTTGGCATTTTTCTATCAATTGTTTTTCTCTTTCCCTCATGATCATGTTGTTAATTTTGACTGTCACTTAATACAACGAAGCAATCGTTAGAAAGTAACTTCTTGTTAATATTTTACTGCAAATCAAGCATAAATAAAAGAAAAGCTTCGCCTTTGAAGACGAAGCTCTTGTTTTTCATGAAACGAATTTGTGACTTTTAAACCAAAACACCAAACGACCCTGTTGGTTTCTGTAAGCAAAAGGCGTATGCTCTCGGTGAATTTGGCTGGAACGGAACAGATTAACATGGGAAAAATCCGTTTCCGGCAATTGTTCCAAATTCTCGTTGAAAACTCCCCACTGTTTGCCACAATTGATGCATTGATAATGATAAAAACGCAATCCTTGCGTTCCCAGCTTATCAGGCAAATTATTAAGCAAAGTCAATCTGCTACAATGACGCTCCATCCCGCTACCGCACCCCGGACAAGTATTGTTCCTTCGCGCGGCCTGCAATCTGGAATACGCAACATAAGACATGCACACCTCCTTTTGATAAATGAACAAACGCGCCACAACAATCTATCATAAAAAAACGATTTTGTAAATCCCGTCAACCTATATCAACAATATCAGCGCCACCGTGATTAAAAGCAAAGCGGAAAGCGTGGCTGATATTCGGGAAAAATATTTGAGTTTGGAAAAAAATCTCCGCTTGGCTTCAACAATAACAAAACCAAAAACCAACAAAGTAGTCCATATACCCAAACCGAAAACCAAAATCACCGGAATAATCCAACTGATTTTTCCAATACTGAAAAGTATTATCATGATCGCCCAACCAATGGTGCAAGGCGCCAGACCGGCAATGAAGGCCAGCACCGAAGCTTTGCCCGCGGATGATTCTCGCTTGAATTCATCATGCGGTAAAAAATTCTTTACTAAATAAAACAGTCCTAAAAACAATAAAATATACGCGCCGAGTTTCTGCAATCCGCCGATATATTTATATACATCTCCGGAAATTGATAAGACTTTAAAAACCAAAGCCAAAATAATCACATCCGCCAAATGCGTTACGGTCATAACCGTGGAAAATAAAAATGCTTCCTTTCGCCCTTTATCATGTTCCACTAGATAGGAAATCAAAATACCTTTACCGTGTCCGCTTTCAAACGCGTGCAGAACACCTAAAACATAAATCAATGCAAAAATAAGAATTTTGGCTGTTACATCATCTCTTTCAAAAAGAGTTTTTAACTTATCCAAATATTTTTGCAATCTCTCGGTTTGAAAAAATCTGGCGGAATCTCCGGTTTCTTCATTGGCTTGCGAAGTGATAATAATTTCACCGGTTTGTTCAGATTGAGTTTCAATTTCAGCGGACGGATCGTCGGATAATTCTTCAAGTGGCAAAAAGACATTGTCCGCTTCGGATGCGATTTCTTCAGGTAAGTCAATTATTTCTCGCTCAGGTGATCTGTCACCTTGATATTCGCGCTTCTTTTGTCCGGGAGATAAATCTGCCACCAAAGGATCCCAACCGTTATCCGTTTCTTCTTTATCCGTATAGCCATCATAATCAGAATCCGGCTCGGTCGGATCTGTCCCGTAAACAGCTTCTTGTTCATCACTCAATCCGTCTTGATCCAAGTCTTGCAAAATCCGTTTATTTTCACCTTGAAAATCATAATAACCTCGCATGATTTTGGCTGTTAAAATATCTTCCATATATTCTTCATCACCAATTTGGAATGTTTGCATTTCCCCATCCGAATAAAATACCATTTTATTGGTTTGCAATTTTGAAAATTCAATAAATAATTTATTCTCATATTCCAATCGGCTGATGGTCGCACCACAATCAAATTGGTATTCCATGGCAAAACCGCCACCCAAAATTTCAAAATCATCCAACGGTGGTAAATTCACGGAAACGATACGACACAATTGTCCATTATTTTTCAAGCTGATTTTTTCATTTAAATAATCAACTAAAACTTTTTTATGATTGTAAAAATCAGCCGGTTTTTCATAAGCAATCTTTTTGCTGTCAAACAACAAACCGAGCAAATATGGGTGAATATATGTACGCGCCTGAACAATAGATTCACCGGTTGAAACGAAAAATTCACTTCCCGTGATATCCAAAGGATGCGCTTCAACGCTCGGAATCAAAACGATAAATAGCAAAATAGTGGCAAAACCGTACTTAATGAATATTTTTAACATATATTCAATTGTAGCAAAAAGCCGAACTCACAAAAAGCCCTCGCCGGAGGCGGGGGCTTTTTGTTATATTTAAAGGAAGGGTTTAAAGTTCGGTTTGACATCGTTTCTTGCCAAAGGCGCGACCATCGCGAAAACCCTTTTTATAAGCTTTCCCATGTCCCAATTCATCCAAGCTCAATTCTTCAGCCAATGCTTTGGCTCCTTCCATGTCACCGGCTCGCATAAGTTTATGCATTTGCAAATGATTGTTGAAATTTTCTTCGGTCAATTTGTCTTCGGACATTTTGTCCGCCAATAAAGATTTCCAAGCCTCATAATCTTTATTTTCTAAAATTTGTTTCATTTCATCACGATGTTCTTGAAATTTTTCCGCTCGTTCGGGGTAAGCGGTCAAGCTTGATGAAACATCATTATCCGTGGCGCCGGCTATCGCCGACACACCGGCCGTGGTGATCAGTAGTCCCAAAACCGCGACTGCCAGATAATACTTGTTTTTGTTCATACTTTTTAATTATTTTTTAACGGGCCCTTCACTTAGTAATACGCGGTTTTAACATATTTCTTGCGTCCGGCGATAATGGAGCTTTCATGCCCGCTTCAGACCAAAATAATACTTTTTCCGCTTTAAATTCGCGCGGTCCCGATTGTTCACCGAAAACTTGCACTTTTTCACGCAAATATTTATTCTCCAACCCTTTATAATGAATTTTCCAAACATCATCTTTCTTTCTCATCAAGACAAAATTATCCGGTGAAATCTGAATAACTTTGCCCATGATCATCCCTTGTTCCGGACTTGCCCAAAGGCGCATTCTTTTTTCCATCATTTGTTTGTATATGGGGAAATGATCAAAAGCTTTTTTTTCTATCTTGTCGCTCCAACCCGCCACGAAAATCAAAGTGCCGGCGATCATACTGATGCCGATACTGATCACGATAAGCAAATATGGATTTAAACGATATCCGGATTTGGTGTGTTTGAAATTGTAATAAGCCAAAACGATAAATAAGGCCAGAACCGTCAGCCAAAAGTATGGGATGTAAAACCAACCCGATTTCAAAAGAAAATTCGTGCGTAACATGAGAATCATTACCGCGAAAGCCAAACTTCCCACGACCACGGACACCGCGAAAAAAAACCACATTACATAATCTTTTAAAAGAAATTGCCATCTGCTTTTTGGCGTGATTTTTTCTTGTTCCAATTTTTGAAAAACTTTATCTTGTAATTTGCTCATATTTTTTACATTGTTCAAAAAAATTCTTTTTGGCGCGATTCAACAAAGCCCCGACCGTGCCTTCCGGCTTTTTTAAAACATCGGAAATTTCCCGATATTCCATTTCTTCAAAATATCGCAAGATTAAAACTTCACGATATTTCAAATCCATTTGCGACAATACTTTATTTATAAAATCATTATTCAAATTTATTTCAATTTCTTTTTCAGCGTCAAAATCACCACGCATTTTCTCCAAAATCTCTTCGCTGATTTCCGATTCATATGTTTGCGGTCGCGCTTTCTTTTTACGATACTCGCTGATAACTTGATTGCGCGTGATGCGATAAATCCACGAGGAAAATTTCAGATCCATATCAAAATCATTTAAATTGCGATAAACCTTGATAAAAACTTCTTGCAATATGTCTTCCGCGTCCTCCACGGAAAAATTGGAAATGCGACGAATGTATCTGAATAACGGTTTTTCATATTTTTCAATCAAATACCTGAAATCAGCCTGGCTATGTAAAGCCAGCCGAACCAGTTCAGCATCTGTTTTTGATCGCATATTCAATCAATGTTTAATAATCATTAAGTTCCGCGTCACCTGCCAAGTAATACGCATTATACCCCGATTTCTTGCATAAACAAAACCGAAAAGCATTGACTTTTTGATAATAATTGGCAATAATGTCTTTACATTTTTCAATCCAAACAAGGAGGCGTCAATGAGTTTCAAAAGGAAGAACGAAAACCTGAAACATGTCCGAGAGGGAAAAGGTTTTTGCCACGAATCAACGGTGAAAGCACACGGCAAAACTTATCATGTCCGCTTCCATGATGTTCACCCCGAAGATCCTCGCAATCCGCCAACTCTCGAACAATTGGATTTTCCCGCCAAGAGAATCCTCAAACGACAGGCAGAACCTTTCAATCCGCCACGCGGTGAATAATCCGCCTCAAATTAAACCAAGCCCCATCGCGTGATGGGGCTTTTGTAATAAAAAAGGCCTTCTTCAAATGTGAAGAAAGCCTCTTGTTTTAAACCGCTAAAAATCTTTTTCCATCCGAGAAAAAAAACAAACTTTGTCCATTCATTTCAGCGTAGGTTTTTCCTCGCAAATGATGCGCCCCCGCTTGCGGATGCATCATCTTTTGAAATGAATTTGGAGGTAAATTTTTCAATTGCGGGCTGTAAATCCCCCATTCTTTGTCGCAAAGACTACAATGACAAATAGTAAAGCAAAGCGTATTTCCCGGCATAGAAACTCGGACATTATTAAGCCTTTTGGTTTCTTGCCAACGATCCATGTTCTCCTGACCGCAATACGGACATTTGTCACTTTTGCCTTTTTGAGATTGTCTGGAAAATGCTTGAAATCCATTATTCATGCCCGACTCCTTTTGACTAAAAGTTTTTAAAATGAACGCAAAAAACAGCATAATACAATATAATTTTTTTTGCAAATATGGTTTACCATAAACTGACTGATGCTTGATTTATCAAACACCGACTGGTAGGGGGAGCCAGGTACCGGACGGCACCTGGCTCC
>CAZAKN010000007.1:0-32113 GCA_964486065.1 uncultured Gammaproteobacteria bacterium
GATACGGGTTTTGGAGTTCCCGCATCAAGTGCGGGATGACACATAGAAGTGTTTTACTTGAGATTCCTTTGCTAAGTCTTCTCTGTGAGTGCTACATCAAATCTCTGCTTCTTATCAACATCCCTAACAGGGATGTCATCCCGTTCTCCGAAACGAGACCTCCAGAACAGTTATTTAAATAACACCACTGCTTCATTCCCCACCTCGGGAAAAAAGTATCTTGAAGAACCTTCGGTTATTCAAAACTGTAAATAAGATATTTTTAAAGGTCTTTCAGTAGAGATTCAATTTTTATAAATTACTAATATGAACTCGCATTTTTGGATTTAGAACTTAAAGCTTAGGATTTGTTTATACCTATCAACTCCAAAATCTCATCTTTATCCGAACCTTCAGCCGGTCGTGGCTGAGCGTAATCTTCAATTATGACCGGCAAATATTCCACTTCCAAAACTTTTTCTTTATCAATTCTCAACATAACCGCCACCCCTTGACGCGTTGCTTCCGACCACATTTGATCAAAAATAAAATTCCCTAAACTGTAAAAAATATATTTATCTTTGTAAATTTCCACTTCTTGAACCACATGAGGATGATGTCCCACCACCATGTCCGCTCCATTATCAATCGCCAAACGAGCAAAACCTTGTTGATGCTCAGAGCTGTGATGTTCATATTCAATTCCATCATGCATGGACACGATCACCCAATCCGCCATTGTTTCAGCGACTTGTAAATCCTTAAGCAATTTTTCTTGTTCCATTAAATTCATACCACCTTTCAAATCAGTATATTTGTAATAATCCGGTCCGTAAGCATAGCACAAGAAAGCGAATTTAATATTGTTTTTTTCAATAATCTTTATTTCATCCGCGCCGGAAGAGTTTTCAAAAGCGCCACAGCCTTGCATATTATTTTCTTGCAAAAGTTCAAAAGTTTTATCAAGTCCCACTTGTCCTTTATTTAAAATATGATTATTGGCCAATGAAACAACATCAAATCCGGCTGAAGCCAGAGCCGGCGCCACTTGTTCATCCGCGCGAAAAGTAAACGAACCCGTGAGGACAGCTTCTCCGTCCAGAAACGGCGCTTCCAAATTCGCGAAAGCGATATCCGCGGATTCAATGTATTGTCGCATTTCCTGAAACGGATAATCATACCCGTTTTTAAGCATTTTTTGCCCGACCGTGCGCGACAACATAATATCTCCAGCCAGAAGCAAGGAAACTTGACTATTATCTTGCTCAATCGGCAAATCTTCAGTCGCTTCCGTGTTGGCATCTTGCACTCTATTCCAAGTATATTGCGCCTGCATTTGTTCCACCTGCAAATCCCGCAAAAGATAATTGGCGTATTGAAAAAACAATCCCGCGGAAGCCACCGCGAAAAACAATGCCGTAATTATAATTAAATATTTTCTTGTCATAAAATATGCTAATCCAAGGAACACGGAAAAATCGCTAACTTCGCAAATACGCTTCCACGAACTCGGTTAAATCGCCATCCAAAACTTTATCAACTTCGTTGGTTTCAACGCCGGTGCGATGATCTTTCACCATTTTATATGGATGCAAAACATAAGACCGAGCTTGATTCCCCCAAGCCGCTTCGGTAAATTCACCGCGCAATCTTTGTTTTTCTTCCTCTTGCTCGGATTCATAATATTTTTGCAATTTGGCGATCAAAATACTCATGGCTTTTTGTTTATTTTGAATTTGAGATCTTTCATTTTGACAGCTGACAGTAATACCGGTCGGTAAATGCGTAATACGCACCGCCGAATCGGTGGTATTGACTCCTTGCCCGCCATGTCCTCCGGCGCGAAAAGTATCCACGCGCAAATCATCTGATTTGATATCAACCTTGTCCGATTCATCAATCAATGGCAGAATTTCCACCAACGCGAATGAAGTATGACGCATTTTTTCCGCGTCAAACGGAGAAATCCTGACCAAACGATGCACACCTGCTTCGGATTTCAACCAGCCATAAGCATTGCGTCCTTTGATTTCAAACAATACGCTTTTCAAGCCCGCTTCTTGGCCGGCCGACAAATTGATAATTTGCGTTTTCCAGCCTCTTTGCTCGGCGAATCGCATGAGCATGCGCAACAGCATTTCCGCCCAATCTTGAGCATCCGTACCTCCCGCGCCGGCATGGATGGCCAAAACCGCGTCATATTTATCGTATTTGTCTTGGAACAAAAGCGCGGTTTCCAATTCACGCAAGCGTTTTTCCAATTTAACAATTTCTTTTTCAGCGTCTTCGCGCAAATTCACGCTTTGATCATTTTTATCCAACTCCACTATTTCTCGCAAATCTTCCAGCCTTTTTCCCAACTCTCGCCAATCGGTAAATTCTTTTTCCAATTCCGAGGCTTCAGCTGAAATTTTACTTGCTTTGGCTTGATCATCCCAAAAGCCGGGTTTATTCATAGCCGCCCGCAGGGCTTCCAATTCCTGTTTTTTTTCCGCGGTATCAACCAAAGCGAAAGATTTTTCAAATCGCTCACGCAACTCTTGTACTTTTTGCAAAATATCGTTCATAATTATTCTCGCTCCGCTAAAGTTAAATTAATGATTTTCTCTTCACCTTTTTGAAATACTTTCATTTCAATTTCATCACCAGGCAAATACTCGGCGATTTCATGAACAATGGAATGATCTTCGGTTAATTTCCGACCGTTGATCTCCAAAATAATATCATTTTCCGTCAACCCCGCTTCGTCAGCCGGACTTCCGGGTACCACGGCGATGGGATTTTCCGGTCCGCCACCGACTATCAAGGCGCCGTAATCATAAGGCAAATCATTGAGTTCCGCCAAACGCGGATTGATTTGGATATAACGCACTCCGAGCCACGGTCGCACGATCCGACCATGCTCGC
Organism: uncultured Gammaproteobacteria bacterium; assembly: GCA_964486065.1. GTDB lineage: Bacteria > Patescibacteriota > Patescibacteriia > UBA11705 > JABHMO01 > CAZAKN01. The sequence goes on from CAZAKN010000007.1 coordinate 2,887, forward strand.
GCACGCTTTGAATCACATTTTTAGCTTGATTGATGGGAATAGCGAACCCGATCGCTCGTCCTTGCACATTCATAGCGGTATTGATACCGATAACTTCGCCGGACAAATTCAATAATGGTCCACCCGAATTGCCGGGATTGATCGCCGCGTCGGTTTGAATAATACCGTCCAGGGATAAAAGCCGACCGTTCTCATCATAAGCTTCAATTTTCCGATTTAATCCGCTCACCACGCCTCGCGTAACCGTATTTTCATATTCGGTCAAGGCGTTACCGATAGCCACCACGGTCTGCCCCACTTGCAAAGCCGAAGAATCACCGACTTCAATTACCGGCAAATCTTGCGCTTCTATTTTCAAAACCGCGATATCATTAACCAAATCACGCCCCAAAATCTCCGCTTCATAAGCCGTCCCGTCATTAAACACCACTGAATAATCCGCGGACTCGTCTTCCACCACATGCTTATTGGTCAAAATAATTCCATCGGTTGCAATTACAAAACCGGTTCCGCCACCGATCTGCTGCTTGACCGTCTCTCCACCGGAACTCTCATCTTGCCGTGGCAAAACAAATTCAAAACCCCAAAAATTAAACACATCCGGTCCGGTCATATCATAAGAAGAAAGCTCTTTGCTGACAACAATACTAACCACGGATGGTGAAACATTTTTCACAAGTTCAATGGTAGCCGAGCCTTCTTCCAATTCCAAAATTTTTTCTCGTTCCACCACTTTTTCATAAACATTTTTTGACCAAAAATTTTTGGCCCAATCGTAATTTTCCAAGTAAGGAACCAAAAAAGCCGAGCTGATCGCTCCTCCCAGAAGCCCGCCAAGCAAACAAACCACTAAAAGAATAATTAATGATGTGTTTTTGATCTGCATATGTTTTTCATTATTATTTTGAAATTATTTGGAGTTTGGAATGCAAAGTTTTCAGTATTACCCCATGCTTATTCCAATTTCTAAAGTCCTCCAATACTTTTCACTTTATCTATCTCTCTCATCAAACTACCGTATTTATCAAAAACATCTTGAAAAAACGGAATACCGTAAATTATTCCCAGAATAATCGGCACAATAATCAAAATAATTTTGGCCATATTAATAATTTCCAACCACATGATATACTTACGGGTTTTTTCCGTTGATTCCAAAATCATTTTTGAATAATCAATGTTTTTTATCAATAGTTTTTTTAATTCTTCCATAAATTTTGTTTTTATTTAATAAAATCCTCACTTAGCCAGTATAACACAAAATCAAGGCACATTAAACCAAAAAACAGCCCCGCACGAGCCGTTTATTTCATTCTTATCTGATTCTGCTTTTTTTAAACCAAGGCTTGATTTGTTCGTAAATGGCTTTTATTTCCGCTTGCGTAAAAGGTCTTTCTTCAGTAAATTTTTGATTAACCAATTTTTCCGCCGGTTTAAATTGTTGCAAATAGTATTTTTCCGCTCCTTTTATTTGACGCGCCATTTCAACAATATCTTCAGCTGAGTGCAGCGCCGGCAAAATAGTGGAACGGAATTCCGCTTTATCTCCTTGTGCAATTAAAAGAGTGGCGCTTTTTTTTACATTTTCAATATTAACGGGCATTTGCGTCACTTGTTCATATTTTACCCAAGGCGCCTTGATATCCATGGCCGTATAATCAATCAATTTTTCATCAATCAATTTTTTCAACATTGCATAGTTGGTTCCATTGGTGTCCAATTTGACCGCCATGCCCAATTTTTTAAGCTCGGCGATAAACTCCGGCAAATCCGCTTGCATGGTCGGTTCACCACCGGTTAAACAAATCCCATCCAACAAATCTTTTCTATTTTCAATGTCTTGCAATATCTTTTCAACTTCAAACTCACCATCCCCACCCCAAACCAAATCCGGATTATGACAAAACGAACAGCGAAAATTACAGCCCACCGTAAAAATCGTGGCCGCCACTTTGCCGGAATAATCAATCAATGTGGTTTTTTGATAACCGCCTATTTTCATATAAGAATATTTTTGCTTGCCATTAAAGAAACTCTGAAATCGCTTTCAGAGTTTCGTCATTAATTCTATTAACAAAAACCAATGGGAAAGAGTAAACTAGTTTTCATTAACAGCTTGGTTAAACTCCTTGCGATCCGTCCATTCGGCTTTTTTCCCGTTGTTCCAACGAGAAACCGGGCTCAGATAACCGACTACGCGTGAGTAAATTTCACATTTTTGTCTTTCTAGCTTTTGAGAGGTCATAGACTATTTTTTTATTTTATTATTTTTATTTTATATCAACGATTTAAAAATTGTAATTACGAACAATCTGGTGAAACGCTAACCTCGGAACGCGGAACATAACACGCGGAACGGGACGACAACACTGCCCACAACGCACCACACTGCTCACAACGCACCACACTGCTCACAACGCGCCACACTGCTCACAACGCGCCACACTGCTCACAACGCGCCACACTGTTCACAACGCACCACATTGACCACAACGCACCACACTGCTCACAACGCACCACACTGCCCACAACGCGCCACACTGCTCACAACGCACCACACTACTCACAACGCGCCACACTGCCCACAACGCGCCACACTGCTCACAACGCACTGAACACGAAACCTTGACTACTTCATAATCCGTAAAATCACATTTTACTTTTGCGTCGCTTTTTCCATAATATTTTTTTCCGCATTGTCCATATACCCCATTTCTTCATCACATTGAGGACAATATTCATGCTCTCCGGCGATATAACCATGCTTGGGACAAATGCTAAAAGTCGGAGTTATGGTAAAATACGGTAATTTGAAATTTTCCGCGATTTTCTTGACCAAAGATTTGGTACTATCAGCGCTGGGCATTCGTTCTCCGATAAAACCATGCAATACGGTCCCTCCCGTATATCTGGTTTGCAAATCGTCTTGTAATTTCAAAGCTTCAAAAATATCATCAGTATAACCAACCGGCAATTGAGAAGAATTGGTATAGTAAGGATCAGCTTTAGTATTGCGATATGCTTCTTCATTGGCGCAAACAATAGCCGGATAGCTTTCTTTGTCCAACTTGGCGAATCTGTAAGAAGTCCCCTCGGCCGGGGTGGCTTCCAAATTAAACAATTCATTGGTTTGATTTTGATAATCCATCATGCGTTCACGCATAAAATCAAGTGCTTGTCGGGCGAATTTATGGCCTTCCACGGTGGTAATATCATGCCCGACCAGATTGATACAAGCTTCATTCAAACCGTTCAAACCGATAGTATTAAAATGATTTTTCCAATATTCACCGAATCTTTCTTTTATGGAAATCAAATAATATTTGGAATAAGGATAAAGTCCGCCTTCAGTGAATTTTTCCAAAATATCTCTTTTGATTTTTAAACTTTGTTTGGCAATATCCATCAGCTCGGCTAATCTTTCAAAAAACTCTTCTTTATCTTTTGAGACATAACCCAAACGAGGCATATTGATGGTTACCACGCCGATGGAACCGGTCAAAGGATTGGCGCCGAACAAACCGCCACCGCGTTTGCGTAATTCACGATTATCCAAGCGCAAACGGCAACACATGCTACGAGCGTCTTCCGGACTCATATCGCTATTGATGAAATTGGAAAAATACGGAATGCCGTATTTGGCGGTCATTTCCATGATTTTATTGATAATTTCAGCGTCCCAATCCCAATCAGCCGTTACATTGTAAGTGGGGATGGGGAAACCGAACACGCGACCGCTTCTGTCCCCTTCCAGCATAACTTCCACAAACGCTTTATTGAACAAATCCATTTCTTCTTGAAATTCTCCATAAGTTTCTTTTTGCGGTTGACCACCGATAACCACCGCTTCATTGGCGATATTACTCGGCACGAAAAGATCCAAAGTTATATTGGTAAACGGAGTTTGAAAACCGACCCTTGTCGGCACATTCATATTAAAAACAAACTCTTGAATAGTTTGTTTGACTTCATCATAACTCAATTTGTCAAAACGGATAAAAGGCGCCAAATAAGTATCTAAACTGGAAACCGCTTGCGCGCCGGCTGATTCTCCTTGTAAAGTATAGAAAAAATTGGTCAACTGTCCCAAAGCCACGCGCAAATGTTTGGCCGGCGAACTGGAAACCTTGCCACGAACTCCGCCAAACCCGCGCAAAAGCAAATCTTTCAAATCCCAACCGCAACAATAAGCTGACAATAATTGCAAATCATGAATATGCAAATCACCGTTTACATGAGCGTCTCTGATATTTTGCGGATAAATTTTATTAAGCCAATAATGCGAACTGATAGTGGAAGAGACATAATTGTTCAGCCCTTGCAAAGAATAATCCATGTTACTGTTTTCTTTTACTTTCCAATCCAACTGTTGCAAATATTTTTCCATGAGTTCATCGGAATTGATCATTTGCTCCACTTCTCTCATCTTGGCGCGTTGATCACGATAAATAATGTAGGCTTTGGCCACTTTGATCAATTTTGATTCAATCAAGATTTCTTCAACAATATCCTGAATTTCTTCTACCGCGGGTATGGATCTTTCATGAAATTTGGCATTTAATCTTTCAATTACTCTATCCGACAATTCTTCTGATTTTTGCTTGTCCGGCTTGCCAACGGCTCTCATGGAATTAAAAATAGCCAGTTCAATCTTGTCCGGATCAAAGTCAACAATGCGGTCGTCCCTCTTTCTGATTTGAATGATTTTATTCCCCGAATATGCACTCATAGTAATGTTGCCAATAAAGGTTATTTCTCTTTGTTACAAATGATTTTTGAAGCTAATTTTAGCGAAGAACTGATTTTTAGAGAGATAAAAAAATAGCCCTTGTAAAATGCTTCACCACACTTGTTTTCTCCTCTATAATTATATAAAAATTTGACCAACCCAGCAATGGTCAACCAAACCCAGTATAATTCCCAAAGTTTAGGCAAAATTAAGTGTCGCCAAATTTTCATTATTTTTCTGTGGATAAAAGTTCATAAAAAAATCGCCCCGCCGAGATACGGGACGATAAAATATGAAATGAATTTAGTCTTCCAGTGAAGAAAGAAACGGTTTCAGCACTTCCGGCGGATTCATGTATTGATAACCGCCAAAGGCAATCACATCTTTTCTTTCCGTCACAATGGGCCAACCTCGCTGATGAGCAACTTTCCACAACTCCATCTCGGGCTGAAAACAAATCGGCAAACTTACTTGCTCCAAAAAATATGAATCCGAGTAAGTGTCGCCAATCCCCCAAACATTTTCCATGGGAACGTCACGCGCTTCTTCCGAATCCAAGATTTCTCTGACCTTGTCGGCTTTTGATTCACCATGGAACATTTCTCTCACTCCGGTGAAACAACGGCGATTATTGTGATACTTGTCTTCATTAACCAACGCTTTGGTGCCGTAATACTCGTCCACTTTCCATAATTCAGCAAATTCTCCCACCACATCATGCTGGGAAGTGCTCAGGAAAATCACGCGCCAGCCTTGTGCCAATTTATTGATAATAATTTCGCGAGTGAAGCGATAAACCTTTTTACCATGTTCTTGCACCACTTCGCGCATCACGGTCTCATACTCGGCCTGATTGACTCCGTCCAAATATTCTTCATACAAATGGACTATTTCCATCATATAATCATTATAATGACCGTTACGATGTTGCCAATCTTTTTTCAGCTTATGATAACGAACATTAAAGACCTTGGGAAAAACCCCCAATTCAACCAATTTGTCGCACATATAAAGAAACAACGACCAACGCACGAAAGTTCCGTCAATATCCGAAAACACGATCCCTTTTGCCTTTGCCATGATAAAACTCCTTGCCGGGTGAAAAGTATTAAACATTAATCATGGGACACGGAACATGATTCACGCTCCGTGTTCCATGAAATATGTTTAGAGCTTATTATTTTTTTAATATTTGAAACTTTGAGCTTATTTATAATCCGGAGCTTGGAATTTTAACCTTACCTGCCATTTTACGCTTAACGCGTAAATTCATATTCCACTCCGTCTTTTTCCACCACCACTTGCCAACCGTTCTTCCGAGCCGTGAGCAATAATGATTGTTTCGGATTGAAACAAATCGCCTTGCCGGCCAAATCCAAATAGTGCATATCCTTATTTAAAGAACCTATCGCCCATACATTATCTTTTATAATATGTCCGAATTCGGGACGACGCATAATGCTCATTAAGGTTGCTCCGGAATTAATTGCTTCGGGAATCAAAGAGGTGAATATACCGTCAATGATTTCATAATCAGCGCTGATCACTTCTTGAATGTTAAACTGACGCGCTACTTTTTCGGCAATAGCTCCGGGCAAAACGGATAATCCGATAATCTGCCAATCTTGAGCTGATTTTTCTTTGAGTAAATTATCCGTGTAAAAATATTTGCGATCATGATTTTTCAAAATGGTGATTTGAGCCACTTTTTCGTAATGCTTTATCTTTGTTCCCGCCAAAAATTCATCATGAGCTTTTTGAACAGCTGAAATATAATCCTCGTAATCAAGTTGTTTTTTCCGCCAAGCTTCTTCGGCTTGTTTATAATCAAATAAGGCCAATTTCGGCCAAACTCCTTTTTCAACCAAAGCATCGCACATTAAGCCCTGCAAATTGCCAGGCAATAAGCATTCATCCAAATTAATGAATAAAATACCTTGTTTGTGCATAAATTTTTTATTCAATGCCGAAATTAACTCTATCGGATAAGAACTTTAACGCAAATTCACAAAAAAATCAATTTTTCTTGTTTACGAATAAAAACACGCGCTTAATTAAGCGCGTGTTTTTATAATATTTACATTATATTTGAATTACATCATCTTCCTGCGAATAAAGGCCGGGATTTCCAAATCATCTTCTTTTTTATAATCATTTTTATCTTCTTTATTATCTTCCAAAGCAGGATCTTGAGATGGCTGTTCTGTCTGAGCTTTTTCCGGCGCACTGAAATCGTCTTTATCTTTTGTCTTGTCTTCAGTTTCCGATGATTCTTCTTTTTGAGTGGCTTCTTTTTTATCCTCTTTTTCTTCCTCTTCATCCAGCGGATTTATAGGTTTGGCGGCAAAATAATTCGGCGCGCTTTTGGGTATTGATGATTTGGGAGCGGTTAAAACCGGACTGGTGGTAAAGTCTTCTTCAAAACCGGTAGCCACCACGGTTATTTTAATGCTGTCTTGCATATTTTCATCAATTACCGCACCGAAAATAATCTTAGCGTCATCATCCACCGCTTCCGTAATGGTCTTGGCCGCTTCACTGACTTCATACATAGCCAAATCAGGTCCACCGGTAATGGTGAAAAGCAAGCCTTTGGCTCCTTCCATGGACAATTCAAGAAGCGGACTGGCAATCGCCGCTTTGGCCGCTTCAATGGCCCGATTATCTCCGCTTGATTCACCTATCCCCATAAGTGCGGCGCCACTATCCGACATAATGGTTTTAACATCCGCGAAATCAACATTGATTAGACCCGGCAAAGTAATTAACTCGGCAATACCTTGCACGCCTTGGCGTAAAACTTCATCCACCACACCGAAAGCCTCGGCCAAGGGCGTTTTCTTATCAATGATTTGCCAGATTCTGTCATTGGGAATGGTAATCAAAGTATCAACCTTACCTTTAAACTCTTTCATGGCATCTCCGGCGATCTTTTTTCTCGGCACTCCTTCAAAACTGAAAGGTTTGGTTACCACGGCAATGGTCAGAGCTCCCAATTCTTTGGCGATCTCAGCGACTTTCGGCCCGGCCCCCGAGCCGGTTCCACCTCCCAAACCGCAAGTGATAAACACCATATCCGCGCCTTTTAAAACTTCGCGCAATTCATTTTGCGATTCTTCCGCGGACTTTTTTCCCATTTCCGGATTCATACCCGAACCCAAGCCGCGAGTTGTGCTTTTGCCAATATGGACTTTTTCATCGGCCATTGACGATTGCAAGGCTTGCAAATCCGTATTTACGGCAATAAACTCAATCCCTTTAATATCGGATTGAGCCATTCTGTTGATAGCTGATCCCCCTCCTCCGCCAACACCAATCACTTTGATCTTGGCAAAAGTTTGAATTTCTGGTTTGACTTCTGGCATATAAATATTTTTTCAATTGCTAATATATTTAAATTTATTATGAAACCAAATTTTTAAGCCAATCTTTAACTTTGTCGGCGGTTTCTTTTACCGTTGAACCCACGCGTCCCGTGAAATTACCAAAGCCTTTTTCACTCATAGCGTTATAACCCCATTGCACCAAACCGACAGCTACCGTGTACTCCAATTCTCCGGCTTTTTCCGCCGCTGAATTATATTTTTTACCAACACCGAGAGAAGCCGGTAGCATGGTTTTCTTTTTTGCCACTTCCGGTACTCCCGACAATTTGGCTCCTCCACCGATCAGAACCAACCCGGCCGGCAATAATCCGCTACGATTAATGCTTTGTAATTGTTCATCAACTTTTTCAAAAATTTCTTCCACTCTGGCTTCAATAATATCAGCCACATATTTTTTAGAAAAAGTCTGATCATCTCCTCCGAAATCTTTAAGATTTATTTCATCAGATCTTTCAAAATTTTCCGGCACCGCGTCGCCGACTTCCAATTTAACTTTTTCCGCCACATCCAAAGAAGTCTGCAAGCCGATAGCCAAATCCGCGGTAATATGATCGGCGCCGACAGGTAAAACCGACAAATGCACCATATTTCCTTCTTCAAAAACAATCAGCTTCGTGGTGGAAGCTCCCATGTCTACCAAAGCCACGCCCAATTCGCGCTGACGAAGTGATAAACATGATTCTCCCGCCGCCAAAACGGACAAAACCAAATCATTAATATCCAAACCCGTGCGATAAATACTTTTAGTTAAATTTTTAACTTGCGCGGACAAACCTCGGACCACTTGCGTGGTTACTTCCAAGCGAATTCCGCTCATGCCGACGGGATCATTAACTCCGCTTTGAGAATCAACTGAAAATGTTTTGGGAATAACATGCAACACTTCGTAATTGACCGGCGCGGCCACCGCTCTGGCCGCTTCAACAACTCGTTCCACATCACTTTCCTGAATTTCTCCGTTGGTTCGGGCAATGGCGATAACTCCGTTGGTTTCCTGTGATTGAATATGCGTCCCGCCTATTCCGACCCAGACAGTTTCAATCGGCATTCCGATCATTCGTTCCGCTTTTTCCAAACACGCGGAAATACTGGAAACCGCGTCTTCTATTCCCGCCACCGTGCCTTTGTTCACTCCTTGCGCAGGCACCTCCACCGCGCCTATAATGTTCAGGTTTTGCTCTCCGTTTTCTCCGGTTTTGGCTACCTGCCCCACCACCATGCGGATGACTGATGAACCGATATCCAAACCGGTGATAATTTTGTCTGAAGCCATATGAATTTAAAAATAAATTTCATCTTTAATACCTTTATTATAATACAAATATATTTTATTTGCCAACAGTACTACAAAAACCCCTTATTCTAGGGGTTTTCAGGAAATTTTGTACACATTTTTAGTTCAAGTAATCAGGAAAAAATGTAAGGCCAAAATATTATCGCGCCAACAATCAAACTGACCAAAGTCGCTAAAAATACCATAGCTGACATAATATCCTTGATTTCTTTAATGTAATCATGAACTCTCGGTTTCAAAACATCCGCCATCCGTTCAAAAACTGTGTTCAGCATTTCCAGCATCATAACCATGGTGATCAGAAAAATTACAATAATCCATTCATAAGCGGTAATGGAAAAATAAACACTGAAAAATATGGCTATAATACCCGCGATCACATGCACGCGAAAATTTTGCTCTTTATGAATCAAAGACCCCAGCCCTTTAAAAGCGTACTTGAAACTTTTTAATAATCTTTTGAAATTAATCATAACTTATATTGAATCCAATATTTTTTGTTCCAAATCTTCCATTTTTTCTGCTTCACTTTCCCGTTCATGATCATAACCCAGAATATGCAAATAACCATGTAAAACCAGTTTCATCATTTCCCGCGTATAACTGTTGCCGTATTGCTCGGCTTGTTTTCTCGCTTGCGACGGACAAATAATTATCTCGCCCGAAGCTTCGCGCGGCTGTCTATATTCACCCGCTTCAAAAGACAATACATCGGTAACTTTATTCTTTCCTCTGTAAGTTTTGTTTAATTTACGCATTTCATTTTCTTTCACCAAAGCCAAGGAAATAACTTCCCTCCCTTTTCTCTTTAACTTTTTTTGAGCAGTGTTCAATATTGCTTCCAATTTTCTTTTCGGTGCGCGATTCTCGGTTTGATTATTGTATTCAAGTTTAACCATAACTTAAAGCCCCACGCTCGGCGTCTCAATATTGCCATCTTGTCGCAAATAATCAAGTTCAAAACTATCCACGATTAAAGCGAACAAAGCCGGATAATCAGCTTTATCTTTTAACCCGATATTATAATTAATGGTGTAAACTCTATCACCCTTGCCGATATACACGGTGAAACCGTCCGGACTTTCCAAAACATCCAAACCGCGATAATTTTCATATTTACTCAATTCATCAACATCCACTCCGGGAGCCAAACTGGAATACCACTGCGTGGTGCTGACACTGGGCTGTTTTTCATAAACAATCACATTGATAAATTCCTCAGGACTTAAAGTAATCACCAATTCCCGCGGATCTTCGTCATTCATCGCTTCCACTCTCCATGCTTCCGGATAAATAAAGCTATAGCCGTAAACTCCGTTTTCATATTCGGTCATAAATGGCGCTTCCCACAAACGACCGGTTCCGGCTTGCAAAGGTGAATAATAATTTTCTATTTCTTCATGATCTTGATAACCGTCTTTATCAGAATCAATCAACAGCTGATTGGTACCAAGCAAATCTTCCTCCATATCGGTTAAACCGTCATTGTCCCGATCCGTATTTTTCAATAAATCAATGGAAAACTCTTTAATATCGGTCGGATCAAATTCTTCCAGTTCCGCTACTTCAATTTCTTCAGGCTCCTCTTCCTCAGCCGGCTCTTCTTGCGCGGGCGGAGTAAATTCTTCTTCATCTTGTTCCTCTTGATTTTGCTCCTGTCCCAATTGTGTTTGATCGGTTTGATTTTGCCGTGCTACTTGCGTTTCTTCGGCTTGTCTGACATTTTCCGCCGGTGGAGCGATATAAACCTGCCAAAACAACCAAACCGCCACGGTGATAATGGCCAAGCCGGTCACAGTCACGAAAAGCAAAAAAAACTTTTTATTACCACTTTTATTTGCTTTAGCGGTTTTAACTTGCTCAGCCACTTTTTTGATTTTTTCATTACCGGGGACGGAAGTGGCCTTGGCCGCTTCTTTGGTTTGTTCTCCCAAATAATAATCCATGGGCATAGTATGAATCTCTTCTTTCGGTTGGGCGGATTGGTCAACCTGCCGATCCTTTGCCGGTTTTGCTTCTTGATTTTCCGGTTTTTTATCAGGCATTGGTTTTTTGTTTTCTTCAGGTTTATTATCTTTTACACTGTCAAACATATTTTTTATATTTAAATATTTAATCTAGGAACGCAAAGATATGAATACGGAATACGAAACCGTAAACCCGCACCTCTACTGAGATATCTTTACAAAGATGTCTATCTTTGGAGACCCCGCATACAATTTAAGCTCTAAACAATTGCAAATTTCCAATTCCTAATTTTCAACATCAAAATTCAAAAGCCTGCCCGGACCTTTCGGATTGTAACCGGACAACAATTCTTCTCCATCCAAATATCCGTCTCCGTCCGTATCCGCTCGCAAAGGATCGGTGCCGAATCTTTTCTCATCACCATCCGACAAACCGTCATTATCCGTATCAAATTTTTCCGGGTTGGTTCTGTTTTTTATTTCTTCGGCATCGGTTACGCCGTCATGATCCGAATCTTTTGTCGCGACATCTCCTTTCCCTTCTTCCTCTGATTCAATCACTTCCGGCTCCATAGGTTCTTGATCTTCTTCTATCGCTACTTGTTCGTCCGGCAATACATTATCTTGAGCCGGCGTTGTCCCAAATCTGCTCAAAGCCACCATAGCGATAATGAAAAACAAAACCACAATCAAACCGCCACCCACCAAAAAAAACTTCTTATGCGCGCTTTCCTTTTGCGGTTGATAATTATATTCTTGATTGTGTAGAAAATCATTTTCCATATTAATATCCTTCAATTACATTGCCTAAAATAGCATTAACCAATTGTGGCATTAATTCTTCCAAGGTATCAGCACTGCCTTGCTGATATATACCATGGAAATCCTCGTTATCAGAATAATCGGTGGTATATGCCTGATAAAAATTTTGATATGGATTTGTGCCTGATTTGTTGATAAATATCAAATTAACTCTGGCTTTTTTCCCGGCTTCAAGTTGAAGGGCAACCTTTTCCATATCACTATTTTGATATTCCCAACCTTCACCATCATCATCATTCGGATTGTCCGCGGCATCCGTAACAATAATATAGATTATATTCTGATAATCATTTATTTCTTCAGCGACTTGAAAGAAATATTCATTTATCCATTTCGGCATGGGACCGCCTCCACGATACCATCTATTATCTGGCAAACTATATAAACTATCTAATAATTCTTTCACTTCCGTAGCATCATCAAAAAATTTTGTTGGCTTGGTGTAATACGCATTATTAACTGGAGAATCCTTTATAGGATCACTAGTCCCTCCGTAAACACTGAAAAAAGTATTGTTATTATCAATAATCTCATCTGCTTTCTCGGCAATCTCCTCTATGAATGTTTTTTGGAAATTATTTAAATCATTATTAAATTTATCACTATTACCCGGCCCCATACTGCCGGACAAATCCAAGAAAAACGCAAATAAAGTCGGTTCTGATAAATTAATAAAATTATCTCCTTCAGTATTATCATAAGAATTACTGCAACCCGGATCTTTCGGATAATCAATCTGTCCGTCATTATCATCATCAACTCCATTCATACAAATCGGTAACCCGTTTTCAAACGCCGGCGTGCTGTCATAAACTATGGCTTCTGACAAAACATTATCCAAATTGGGGAAAACTTGATAATCAACTTCTTCTTCTATTTCATCTGTCGGCGGTTCAAATTTCGCGCTCAAACGATATCCCAGCCGGTAACTGTCGGTAACATTGGAAGTATAGTAATAAACATAATTTTCTTCCGGATGATTATATATCGGCGCGAACGGCTTATCTTCTCTTTCCGTTTCATCACGATTATAAAAACCAGCGTCATAACAAGTGCTTTTATCAAATGGTCGGCTACAAGCCACGCATTCATGTCCGGGAACCACGCATTGATTTCCGACCGAACAACGCAAAGTTTGCCCGTCTTGATCTTGACCGCACAATTCCCCCGCGTAAGCAGAATCGGGACCGTCAAGTCCGGGACTATTCCATTGCAGATGATTATACGGATCCAAAGGCAAAAGCGTGCCAAGCGCTGAACCCAATTCATTTTGCCAGCTGGGCCAAATACTGAAGGTATCTCCGCGACTGTAGGTTCCGCCTTGCAAAAGTGGCACTTCATCATTATGCGATTTTTTGTATAAATCAAGATAATAACGGAGCATCACCATATCTGAAACTCTTTGCGTATTGCGGATCAATTTATCTTTTTTAATGATTTCATTATCACCATCGCTGAGATTCAAATTGAATTTCATGAATTGTACCAGCTGAGAAACAATATTGCCGGTAGCTGAATTACCATCTTGAGAATAACCCAGCAAATAAATATTATTGTAAACATTATTAACCTCGCCATCGGAATAAAGATTGGTAGCCGCTATATAGGTGGAAGTCCCATCCTGAATACCTTGATAACAATAGCGACCATAACGATCTTCCAAACAATCCGCTTCAAAAGAGCTTGGCGAACCGGAAACATTCGGAGCATAACGAGAATACCAAACTTCAGGTGGCAAAAATTCCGGATTCTCATAAACGCGCAAAGAAACCGCGTCCAAAGCTTCATCATTTTGTCTGGCTGAAGCGCGAGAATATTCATCATCGCGAGTGAAAAAATATTGAGCCAAAAGCGCGGGTTCTTCCCAAGGATCACCGATTTCTTTGCATTTCGGATCATCCAAATCAATCAATCCGTTAAAATCATTATCTTCGCCATCATTACATTGATTGGCCCTGTCTTGACCGCTCGTGGCGGTCGCTTCTTCACTTAAGCCCAATGCCTCCGCCAAAGTACCCAAATCAACGAACTCAAAATCTCCCACCGGAGTATTATTTTCCGTTCCACGGATATTGTCGCAACTAGAATTACTATCCTCCGCGGTACAATGAGTTACCGCTGGCTCACTGATACCGGAAACATTATAATTATTATCAAAATTTACCTTGAAAAATTGTCGATATGTATTTGTACCACTTACATGTTTTCGTAAAATTAATTCATCAACATAACCGTTCAATGAAGTATTAGGAATATTGGTTTGTCCCATGCCTCCGATATAATAAGCATTATCACCGCTCCAATCATATAAATTTGTTACCAGCGGATTCATTCTAAATGATCTACTATTTATTGTTACCTCAAATAGATAATTTGGGTCACCTTCAAATCCCTCAGGGTAGTATGTTACCTTTATACGATTAAAACCAAATGGTATTTTTCCCAAACGATGCCCATCCGAGTGGAAGACTTTTTCTTCATCACCTCTTTTCATGCCAACTACTACAATGGCCTCATTGGAGTTTCCGGCTTTTCGTAAAGCAATTTGCACATTTCCTCCCGGGAAATTTTTATAAAACAATCTGGCATAGCGATCTTCCGGCGTGTTTACATTCAAAACCCAAGCATCCAAACTCCATCCTTGGCTACCCATGTCAAAATTTGCCAAGTCCGGTATTTTTACATAATCAAAATTCTTATCAAAATATATACCACTTCTGGTTCCCCCTTCCAGTTCGTAAAAACTCGCGCTCTTCAAAGCCAGTTTCGGCAAATCATCATGCAAACCGTAAGGCGCACACATCTCATTACCGATTCCCAAGCAGGGAGAATCTTCCTTCGGCTTATTATATAAATCATAATCTGTACTCGGATCACACAGCGTGACGCCGTCTTGGCAAACATAAACCGGTCGGCACAAACCATCGCCAATACCATCGCAAGGCGAATTGTCCGCGGGCGCGCTTCCATTATTATGAATTTCAGAATTACAAATCGTTTCCCTGTCATAACAAGTTTCAATCAAATTATCACCAAAATCACGACAATAGAACAAACCGATATTGTATTCCATTTCCCGCAAATAAGTCGGCTGTTCTTCCCCTTGATTGGTGGTAATATCTCTCATGATAAATTTATTTTTATTATCTCCTCCCGGCGTGTATCTGTAGTCTTGCGCTATAGCACCATCCCATTCGCCATCAGCGGAATTATATTCAAACCAAGGATTATCACAAATCATCACTTCAACTTGTCCGCTTCCTTCATGTCGCTTGCCAACCGTGCTTCCGGTTTGTTCTCCGCCGATGGAGGCATTATCCGCGGTAATCACGGCATTGGCGAAAACCAAAGCGATTCCGTCCTTGTCGCCGGTAGTGATCTCGGCCAAGCCTCGTCCGCCGAATCCCGAACCCGAATCTTCATCTTCCCCAATATTTGTTACGATGGTCGTGTCATTCGTGTCCCAATGCCATTGCCAATCATAAACATTGGCAATGGAAATCAGTTCATCACCATTGCGAGCATAAGCTACGGCTGAGTATGCTTCTTCATGATTTCTATCTATCACGAAATTATCCGATGGATCAACTTTTATTTCGTTTATTTTGCAAATATCCGCTCCGGTGGTGAATTGCCGCGACAAATTGACTCTATGCTCTTCATCAGCGCACAGATTTTCAATATCATTAAGTTCCACCAAATGCACTTTTTTACCTTGCAAAGCTTCCAATGGAACAATTCTTAAAACGCTTTGACCTAACTCATTTTCACTCAAATTAAGCCTCGTGGAAACTTCACACCATTCGTTTTCATCGGCAGCCAAACCGATTTTGAAAAGCAATTTTTTCACGAAAGCCACGGTTTTTTGCCACAAATCTCCCAACCAACTTACCTGATCATCGTAACGAGAATAAAGCGTTAAAATTTCTTTTTCCGATAACTTTTGATTATAAATCATGAATTCATCTATCAGCCCGTTGTAAGGCTTCATGTAATTAAAAGTACCAATATCCAATATTTGCCCATCCCGAACATCAGCACCCACGGACAAGGTGTCATAATCAGCATAAGGTATTTGGAAATTTTCGCTTCCCAATCTTCTTATTTTTTCACCATTTAAATAAAATTTAACCGGCTCAGCTTCATCAGTTAAATCCAAACTCAAAACCGCGTTATGCCATGTATCAAAATCAATACTTGGTTTTGCTCTTTCAATGGAGAATGAATCTGAGGCACTTGATTCATAAGCGAAAACAAAATTGAGCGAATTATTGCCGACAGTTGAACCGTAAACGGAAACCAACATTCGCGGATATTCATTAGCTGAATTTTGTAAGACAAAAAGATTTTGTATATTATTAATTTTTTCATCATCCAATTTAATCAACATGGAAACAGTCATTGCTTCAGGCGCGAAATTAAAGTTTTGCAAACTGACGAAACCTTTGCCGGTAAACTTCAAAGCATTGCCGGATTTGCCGGGTTCCTGAGTGGCGCTGACTATTTTGCCGGTTAAATTATTACCCATTTCATTTCCACCTTCATCAATATACAAATCACGCGCTTGCACCGCTCCCGCTTGCTCATCAAACTTCCAAGCAATAAAAGGTCGCGGCAAATAATCAGCCAAACATTGTTCTCCTTCCGCCAATTGGCGATATAAGCCGATATTATCTTGAGTTATGGACTCTTTGTTTACCGCTTTATCAAAAGTTACTTTTACCAAAGAATTACGACAAACATTTTCATCGCCTTGATTCGGTTTGGTAGCGTTTTCATTGATTCCGACATTGTCAATAAAACATTGTTCACTGCGCAAAGTAACGGGAGTATTGGTGTCAACTTCGTTTACTTCGTTAGGTTCCAAACTTTCCGTAACTTCCAAATTGATTTGATCGCTTTTTTCCGAAAATCGGGTAACCGCGTTCCAGTCCAATTCACTCCATATAATATCCGCCAAACTTTTTATTTCAAATGTTTGATAAGGACTGACCCATCCCTCGCCAAACGGAACGCCTCCCGATTCACAGCCCTCGTCTTCACCTTGATCCAAATCTCTATCTCCGCAAACCGAACCGTATAAACCGGAAGAACCTTTGTTCAAACAAGTATCCGTGCAATATTCCGGCAACTCGCAAACACAACCGTCTTCATTTACCGGATCATCGCATGGCATCACGCGTAAACCATCCTCACAGCCTTCATCTATCGGCTTGCAAGCCACTTGTTTCACGCAATTAACATATTCACATTCTTCATCTTCTTCTCCATCCCAATCATAATCTTCTTTAAAACCATTACCGCAACACGCGCCATCCGTTCCGTCGCAACTTGGAAATCCTTGCCATAAACATTTATCCGAACAATAGGGATTATTTTCAATCGCGCATTGATATTCATCATCAAGACAAGTCTCGTCTCCGTCGGGGTTACACTTTTCAACTCTATGCCAAGCCAAAGCTCCGCTCGCGTCGGTTCTGACCTGACAATCCGATTGTTCCGGACCGCAATTCTCATCTTCGCTGTATTTTACGCAAATGGCTTCACATTCTTCACCGGCTTCAATTTCGCCATTACCGCAAATACTCGGCGCTTCACCTACCGCGTCAACTTTATAAACCGCGCCTTTGTTCAAACATTTAGAGTCTAGCCAAGCCACTCTATTCCCCTCGGAAGTCAAAACATCAGCATCTTCCCCCGGCTCAAGAACACCGTTTCCGCATTTATATCCCTCCGTTGTTCCGGCGTTCAAACATTGCCCGGTACAAGCGCTGTTCAAGCCACGACAAACGCATTTGGCATTATCAGCTGAAGGTTGACATTCATCACCATTACTATCAAGCCAAACACAACCGAAATCACATTCTTCATCTTCAACTCCATCCTCATCATAATCTTCTTTAATACCATTACCGCAACAATTCACACCATTTTTCAAATCTTCACAATTGGCAAACGGTTCTTTCAAACAAATATCACTGCAACCGTCGCCATTATCTAAATCATCATCATCGCACTCTTCACCGTCTTCTATTTCACCATTACCGCAAACCGCTCCGGGGGGCAAAGAACCTTTATTTAAACAATTATCCGTGCACCAATCAGGATTTTCTTGCTCCACGGTAACCGCAGTAAAATCTTTTAAAATATCATCTTCATCGGTTATAGACCAACCCCAAGTATAATCTTCATCAAACGGATTTAAAGCTTGTCCGCTGGCACGGCATTCATCAGGTTCGCTGTATGGCAAAGCCGAATAAGCGATTTTTTCATCATATTCTTGTGTTACATAATCATCAGGCAAAATCTCCAACCTATTGATGCGACATTCGGTGTCATCATTTCTGGTTTTAAATATCCAGCTGAAAGCATTGAACCGACCTTGCGCACCGGCTTCATAATCTTCCGCCACACCGCAAATGCCGTTGTCCGAATAATAAACCTTGTCTGCAAAATCAGATATATCAGATATATCAAAAAAGCTTTGATAAGTGCTCGGATCGTCAACATTAAAATTATCCGCGTCAGCAAGCAAATAACACAGCTTTTCATTTATACATTCAAAAATATAAGTATCATCTGCGTACTCCGCACCAAAAGCAAAATTATAACATCGGAAAGTTTCCGGATCTTGGCAGTTTAATGTTCCGGGTTCAGCTCCGTAACTCGCGAACGCGCCCGCTTCCGTGTCGTAACAACCACACACATAATCCAATGCTTTGTAGCCTTCGTTGTTCGGTTCAGCTTCTCCATATCCGCCGGTTAAATCTATTTGATTATCAAAATTATTATCCAAACCGTCAGCGCAATCCCCATTATTGCCGGAACCGTGAACATAATTCAAACCGGTTAATTTATCACCACCAAAACTTCGCGCCTCTTCAGTTATAACTACTCGGTAAAATTTATTGGGCAATAAATTTTCAGCCGGAGAAATCAATAATTTACTGCTCAGCGGACTACCCCCGTCATAACTATTGTAATCATTAATTACAACTTCATCCAACACATTACAATCAACGGATTGACAAGAAAATAATTTCACATTATCCGAAATCAATGTATCTCCATCCATTTGTGTATTAAAATTAGCTCCCACCGCGGCGTTTATACATGCTTCACGACAATCGGGAAAATAACCGACCACTCGCGGATCCACGAAATTTATATCCAGTTTAGCTCTTTGCGACACATCTATTCCATCAATAGTGGCTCCCGCTTGAATTATGGCAGGATCATTGGGCGCGGTTTCCGAATAAGACAGCAAACCAAATATTCCGATATCTTTTCTGTCTGCTGAAAAAAAGCTTTTGAATTCAAGCTTGTCTTCGTGTCTCGCCACGGTCCAATTCCAATCTTTATCAGCCATGGAAATCATTTCGCATTCCGCTAGTCCCATGACCGTGTAAGCCTGTTCACCTTCGGGTGTGTCAATCAAACCTCTGGCCGGCGTTATTAACAAAGAAGTCGGTGAACAATCATCCGCTTTGGTACGAAAGCGCCATTTGTAATCAGAAGTCAAAGGTTGCGATGCCACTCCATCTTCATTTCCTTGACTTTGTATCCCAGGGATCAGATTTCCAGCCTCGTCAAAACGATCAGACAACAATTCAACTTGGTACCAGCTTTCGGCTGATAAATCATTCCATGTTTCATTTAAAAATATGGCGGTGGCTTGCTCCAATACTTCACATTCGCAACCGCCTTGTCCGTGTTGTCTTTCACTGCAAGAAGTGCCGTCTTCATAGCGACAATCAACCGCATTGTTTTCAGTGACATCATTTGAATTTGAATCAATCACTCCGGAAAACACAATTTCACAACCGGCACCGCATTCATCCAAATCACAAGGTGGTTGACGATTTTCTTGAATCTCATCATCCGTAACGGTAGTATTACATTTTTTAACTATTACATTATTGTTAAAACTTGCTTCATCCATCAATGTATTAAAAGTCGCGGAAATAATTCCGTTCGGACAAGCGTTGATTTCATTTTTTCGCGGTGAAACCGACTGTGTGATATTCAGCTCCGGAATACAATATCTTTCCACCACCCGTGGCACGATCGGCAAAGGTCCGGTGCTTAGAGCCCAAGCAAATTCAGATTCATAACTCATGGCGCGATCAAAACAAACCTCCTCTTTGGTTTGTCCCGAAGCCGGATCCAAAGCTCGGCAAACTCCATTACCGCAACAGACGCGCCCATCTCCGCAATCTTCATCTTCTCCGCAAGATCCCACAGAGAACAAAATTCCGTTACTCCGCTTAAACGGCAATTGATCCGCTCCGGCGCAAATAACATCCGCGTCATCTTCTTTGCTCATGCCTTGAGGCACGGACAAACATTGACCACTCGGCTGACAACAGATATTTTCTTGCGGACAATAAAGATTTTGTCCCTCTGATATTTGACAAAGTTTTTGTTGTAAATAAACAGCGCCGGTTTGCGCTCCGGCCGGCACTCTGGCGCCGGCAATGGATTCTTCTTGCCAAGAATAATTGGCATTAAAACTCTCCACGGCCTGATCATCATCCGTTCCCGACTGTCCGGCGAAAACTATTTCCCACGGCGAAGCGTCATACACTCCGTATTCACCAAAATTAAATCCGGTTAACCCGAAAATCGTCTGTTCCGGCCCATTGTCGGGATTTATTGAACAAATACCAGGTGCCGGCAATTCATTATTTATATTTAAAGCAACAGGATCGGATTCCACGCCCGCGGAATTGATGACTTTTACTTGGAAAGTTTCCGAAGCAACTTTGTCGGGAATATTAATTAAAATTCGCGAATTGGTCCAAGATCCTTCACCGCAAGTTAATTCTCCTTGCAAAGTTCCTTGTCCTCCCACAAATTCCACTGTTCCCACATTATTACCAAAAGCCGAACCTTGGATAGTGATCAATTGTCCGGCCGGCGCCGGTGAAGGTGAAATTTCATCAATTGTCGGCACGGTCTGAATGGTTTGAACTCTGAATCCCACCGGATTACTGTATAAATTTCTGCAATAACAATCTTCCTCGGTTTCCGGATCACATAAGTCTCCGCCTTGGCAAAAGCAACCCAATTCTCCTTGATCACAAACTTGCCCCTCTTTACAAGAGCAATCTTCAGTTCCTTGTTCACATTCTTCACCTTCGGAAGTTTGACAAACCGTCTCCGTTGAACAATTAAGCGGTGTGCGACAAATTTCTCCTTTTTGCACCACCACATTTACCATCTGTCCGTCCATGGCCGGCACTTGCGCGCCGGTAATGGTTTCATTGTCCCAATCTCCTCCCGCGCCGATAAGTGATGACATTTGCGCGAAAAATATATTATCTTGAACATCTTTATCTTCACCAAAATAAATTCCTTGCAATCTGACCGTGTCATCCAAGGCTTCGCCTTTCATACATTTTTTCAAACAATCCTGATCATCACCACAGGAGGTAAAACATTCTTCTTCAAAAACACTACACAATCCGGGCGCGAACAAATCTTCATCCAAAATGAAATTGCCCTGCCAACCGCGATCGTTCAAAGTATCGTCATAACCGAATTCACCTTCAATTTTAATCGGACCGTTGATGGCGGTGTCCGGCACTTGCGCCACAGTCGCGTAATCGCGCCAAGACAAATTGGCATTACAGCCGAAATCAGCTTCCACGAATACAGGATTGCCCGACTCGTCATAACTTTCGGTAAAATATATTTTACTTATTTGTTCATTAAATTCGCCGAAATCTCGTCCCGCTACGGTAATTAAACTGCCGGGCGCGGCCGCGCTGGGAGCTATATCCTGAATAGTCGGCCAATCCACGCAAAATCCAACCGTTTCTCCCTCGGGGATAAAACATTCAAATTCGCATTCCGCGTCATCCAAACAAGCATCTCCTCCGCAATTCGGGCATCCGGGAACTCCGCAAAGCATTTCTTCCCCCGTACAACAATCTTCCGGCCAAACTTTAACGCGGATACTTCTCTCGCCTTCATTACCGTCCAAATCCTCAGCTTGCGCCATTAATTCCGCGGAACCGGTCGCCACATCTTCATCAATCGTCCAGACGAAAGACGCTTCCATTTGTTCAGGCGTTTCTTCTTCACCTGAACCCTCCAAACCAATCAGCGTTTCATTATGATACAAAGCAATATTACTGACACCGATATTATCTCTGGCACGCAAAATCACATCCGCCTGAGAATTACGACAAACACTGTCATAATTGGTCAAACCGGGTGGCACGAAAGAAACACGAGGCGCTGAATTATCATAAATATTGCCCGTGGCAAAATCTTGCGCGCATTTGGCGCCAACCGGACAAGTTAAAGATAAATTATTTCCCGTCGTATCGGTTTCCGTGGATTTTAAAGCACCGGCAAGCAAAGAAACACGATACAAAGAATCCTTGTCAAAACAACGATCCTCTTCGTTTTCTTCGCAAACCTTAGTCGGCTCAAAAACTATTTTCCGAGCATCATTTTCAAAAGTCAAAGTTCCGTCCACCGCCTCATAACAACGCGCGTCCGCCGAGCTCCATTCCGCGCTACAATCCGCTTGACCCGCCAAACAAAAACCACTTGTCCAATTGCCGTTTACGGCCAGACAATCTTCTTCGGTTTCCGCTTCCAGAGTTATGACTTTTTGAATTTTAATCGTGTCCGCGTCCGCGGTGGATTCCAGCACCGGCCGGTTAAACACGATTCTGACTTTTACATTATAAATTTTTTGCTTACCCGCCGGTGAAATGGAAGTCGCCACAAAATTCTTCTGACCGGACAAACAAAAACTACCGATACATCCGCCGTCACCATCGTCTCCGCCAACAATGCTTCCTCCCGTGGTCGCGTCGGTTAATCTACTGATAATAAAAGAAGTGATCGCGTATGCCGATAAAATTATCACCAACCCCACAATCGCGCTGATAATATATTTTTTGGCTTTGGCCACTTTTTCCTGCTCACCACCGGAAGTCATGTATAAAAACCCGGCGTACAAGATCAAACCTAAAAATATTACGCCTAAAATACCGAGGAATGCATTAATAATCCGACCGACGATAATCCTCGGATCCGTGGCGCTCAGACCGGTTTGTTCACCCACCTGAGAAACACCCAGATCGCCCAAACCTTCACTTTGCGCGAAAACCATTTCCACGCCCGAATTAAAAAAACCAACCATGAAACAAATCATCGCGATCGCGATAAATAAAAATTTTATTTTCTTGAACTCAATCATTCACTTTTAAACTATATGAACTTTTTTATTCTCTGGGGTCAGCGGCGCTTTCGCATTCCGGATCATCGGGATAATCAGTAAATTCATCTCCGTCATTATCAATGTCGTCGCTACATTCCGGCAATTCTTCAGGGTTAATTTCGTCAGGATCGTCTTCGTTAAAACAACCGGGATCATTGGGAAAATCAACTTTGCCGTCTCCATCATTATCCAAACCATCCGAACAAGCCGGTGTCGGATCACCGGGCACTCCGCATCTGGCCGCTTCGCTGGACGATAACTTATATGAACCATTCAAATCCGGACAACAGGATATTCCGGCTCCGCCGGGAAAATCATCAATATTCGAGCAATCTGAATTGGCTACCCTTTCATCCTTGCTCGGCGTAAAACAATTTTGTCTCAAATCTTTAACCAGATGTCTGACCACCGGCGTGTAAATCGGCGCGGGATCGGTTTCATTGATATCTTCTTCATTGTCACAACCGGGATCCTCCATATCGGTCAAACCATCTCCGTCATCATCAAAATTATTGGCGCAAGCATTATCAATATCATTCATCGGTTTATATTCGGTAAAAGGACCGTGCGTGATTACCGCTTTGGTAAAGTCACTTTGTTTCTCATACACGGGATTACCCTCTTCATCGTAAACAGAATTTCCCCCTTCGGTTTTTGGAATTGAGAATTCCCCTACATTGGGATCCCACCAACCCCTGAAATCAGCACCGTAAATTTTTATTTCATTATCAATGGATGCCGGAGCCATGTCTTCGCTAAACTCAATTTCAATTAAAATATTGGGCGAAACTCCCGCGTTAGCGCTTCCATCATTATCCGGTGAAACTGACACAATATAAGGCGGAATCAAATCCAGTTCATCACCGGTTTTAAAATTCCACAAATAATTATCTTGAATGTGATTATCAAAAAGAGTTTTATCTTCGTCGGATAAATTCTCTCGCAAAGGGTAAGTCGGCAAAGTCAAACCCGAAACATCGAAATTTTTCTCTCCCGGTCCTTCCGCTTCTTCATTCGCGTTCCCGTCCAAAGAATTTCCCGCGGAATCCGTAATACCGCTACCGATCACTCCGGCGGGTCCTCCACCGAGCAATTCCGCCGCGATCACCTTTGCGGTTAAAACTGATTCACTCGGCAAACAATAAGCCGGCTCTCCACAAGAATTCCTATCCACGCCTTCACATTTAACCGCGCTGGTAAACTGAACAGTTTTATAACCGTTTAAACCGACTTGCCAATTGCCGGGCACATGGTTGGTGTCGCAAAGCGGATCGCAAGTACAATCATCTTCTCCTTGATTGCAAATATTGCCTGCCGCATCACGGCAAACCCTGATCTTCTCGTCATTTTCCAATTGTATTTCATTATCCGCGTCGCCCGCCGTGCAAAACTGAGCTTGTCCCAGTGGCGGAATAATCGGCTCATTAAAATTGACCACCACGATTTGATTTAAATAAACTTCTCCGTTCTCATCCAACCTGCGATCCTCTTCATTGGGATAAACTTGCGCTTTCGGGATAACTGACGAAACTCGTGGAGGAGTTAAATCAATGAAAGTTCCCGTAGTAAAACGCCAATAATACTCGGAATTGGCAAAATCAAACACACTACCTGTGCCATCTTCACGCATAATCTCGGGCGTAAGATGAACAATGTAGCTGACATTTTCTTCCGCTGTACCCAAGTGTTCATCAGTATCTCCGTATGGATTGAAAATAATGGTTTTATGATCCGCGGTCATCATGGCGTATCCGGGAACCAAAGAAGCGCGTCCCATCACATCCGTCCCGCCGAACTCGGGATCGTCAATCTGCACGGAAACACATTCATCCGGTTCGTTTTCCGCCGGCCAAACACCTTCTTCGCCTTCCAAAACCGGCATGGAATCACAACGGAAAACTTTAATGGGCATATTTTCTTCGGTTAAAATCAAACCGCCACAAGCTTTTTGCCCGGCTCCCATGCCTTCATGTGTTCCTTCGGGACAAGAATATTCCTCGCTATCGGGATCAAGAATTGAAGCGGGGTCAACCGGCATTTTAAAAGTTACCATAATCATGGTATTGCGTGGCACGCCTCGTTGCTCGGGGTTGGGAAAATGACTTTGGATAATACTACCAAAAGCTCCGCCGGACAAATTATAACCGGGGGGCAAACCGGTAATTTCCAAACCACCTGTCGGTTCTTGCTCAAACATGCTGAACAAAAATCTGGTTATACCGTAAGCCGATAGAATTATCGCCAACCCGATAAATCCGTTGATTAAATATTTTTTGGCTTTGCCGACTTTTTCCGGCTCACCGCCGGAGGTCATATACAAAAAACCAGCATATAATACTATCCCGAGCGCCACCACTCCCAAAATGCTGAGAAATATATTGATGATTCGGCCGGCAATACTGCGCGGATCTTCGGAACTTAATCCGGTTTGTTCGGCCACGGGTTGCATATTGCCGGAAATTTCTCTTTGCAATTGAGAAGTCGCTCCGGGCACTTGCGCGTCAACTCGCGGAATAAATAAAAAACCGGCCAATATTAAAATCACCAAACCAGTTAGAATTGTTGAAAAAAATGAATTTTGTTTGAACTGTCCCCTCATTTGCCTGAAGCCGATCAAATCGGCCGTTATTTTATTTAAGAAACTAATTCTTTGACGATTTTCCCCACCAAGCCTCCATCGGCTTTGCCTTTCAGTTTGGCCATCACTTGCCCCATAACCGCGCCAAAATTATTTTTTTGTTCTTCCGTCAATTCGTCAATGATTTTTTTTGCTTCTTCTCTAACCTGATCTTCGCTCATTTGTTCGGGCAAATATTTTTCCAAAATCACTAATTCCGAAGTTTCTTTTTCCGCCAAATCTTCTCTGCCACCGTCTTTGAACGCTTCAATGGAATCGCGTCTTTTTTTTGCTTCACTTTTCAATACCGCCAAAGCCTCATCCGCGGTCAGATCTTTTTTCAATTCAATTGCCTTGTTTTTTAAAGCTGTCTTGAGCATCCGTAAAACTGAAAGTTCTGTTTCGCGTTTAGCTTTCATGGCCTCCACCAAATCTTTTTCCAACTGCTTGATAATTTCCATATAAAATAATCGGACAAAAATTTTTGCCTTATATTAAGTGTTTTTCACAATTATATTATACCAAAAAAGAAGCGTCTTATAAAGCGCTTCTTTTTTGAGCCTGTGTATATTTTAGAACTTTCTTCTGCGGTAATTTTGCTCTTCCGGTAATTTACCCGTCTTCTTCAAGTACTCCTTTTTTTCTTTTTTCTTTTTTCTTTCCACCGCGGAAACTTTTTGCATATTACGACTTTTCGGATTTTCATAATAGCGAACTTTTTTATATTGCAATAAAACTCCGCTTTGCATGATTTTCTTATTGAATTTTCGCAAAAAAGATTCAAAAGTTTCTCCTTTTTTCCGCTTGTTTTCTATAGGCATAATTTTTCCACTCCTTCATGGAATTAGTTATTTGACTGATATTTTACATAAAAACCACTTGAATGTCAAGCTTCGCGAACAATCAGCGCGCGAATCTCGCTTCACTTGAATCTGCTTCTTCTTAGAACGCTTATGATTTTTTATCAGCCAATCTTTTTTTGATTTCTTCCAAAGTTTTATCAATATTCACCACTTCTTGATTTCCACTTTCCATGTCTCGTAACAAAACCGTGCCTTCGGTAACTTCTTTTTGCCCCAGAATCAAAATCAATTTGGAGTCCAACTTTTTAGCCACATCCAGCTGAGCTTTTAGGCTGGCCTTGGAAAAATTACCTCTGACATTAAATCCTTGTTTGCGTAATTTTTCAAAAAAAGCAAAAGCTTTTTGTCTGGCCAATTCTCCGATCTGCGTAACATAAACATCAGGACTCTGTGCCGGTGGAATTTCCACTTTTTGATTTTTCATTTCATTGATCGCTCGTTCCAAACCAAAAGCAAAACCGGCCGCGGATGTCGGTTCACCGCCCAACATTTCCATCATGGTGTCATAGCGACCACCGCCCGCCAAGGGCAATTTTTCCTCTTCGGGATTATCATTTTGAACACGAATTTCAAAAATTGTTTTAATATAATAATCATAAGTTCTGGTAAAACGAGGATCCAATTCATAAGCGATTTTCAATTCATCAAGATATTCCAAAACGCGAAACAAATGCTGACGACAATCATCGCACAAATAATCCAAGATAAGCGGAGCGTCTTCAAAAACTCGCTCGCAACGATTGGTATTGCAACGCAAAACACGCATGGGATCTTTGCTGATCATTTTACGCAAATCCGCCGGAATGGCCGAGCGTTTTGATTTTAAAAACTGTGTAAGCACATTCATGTAATTGGGACGACAAGACGGACATCCCATGCTGTTAAGTTTAACTTGAATATTTAAACCGAGATTTTTGAACAAGTAATGAGCGGTAATAACCAATTCCGCGTCAATGGCCGGTGCCGGATCACCAATAATTTCAAAACCGACTTGCGTGAATTGGCGCAATTTGTGAGGTTCAATTTTCCCTTGCCTGAAAACCGGTCCCCAGTAATATATTTTCTGTGGCATCGGCTGATTGACCATATTGTGATCAATGAAAGCACGCGCGATGGAAGCCGTAACTTCGGGACGCATGGCCAATTTTTCACCACGATCCACAAAACTGAAAACTTCATTATCCAATTTATTACTTTGTTTAAATAAAGTGTGATTGAAAAGTTCGTATTTTTCCAAAACCGGCGTTACCATTCTGTTGTAACTGCTATCACGGATAGTACGCAAAACTTCGGCTTCCACGAAATCCCAATATTTACCGTCAGCCGGCAAAATATCCTTCATGCCTTTGACCAAAGGCGGAGTTTTTATAACTTTGATTTCCTCTTGAGGTTGTTCATCTTTTTTTCTTCTTGGCATATTTTGTTTTTATTTTAAAAATTAGTTTTGCGGTAAATCATATTCCACTTCGTTGAAAAATTTGGCGCGCCAAACCGGCCACCCCCTAAACCAAACCTTCCCCACGATCAACTCATCATGAACCGGACCGAAACTCCGTGAATCCAAACTATGATTGCGATTGTCGCCCATGACATAATATTCTTCAGGTCCCAACTCCCATGATTTATCACCCGTGTCAATCATATCCTCCACCACATAATCGGTCTCGTCCAACATAAATTTCTTTCCATCTTCGGAATACACATAAACTCTTTTATCTTTTATCTCAATTTTTTCTCCGGGCAAACCGACCACTCTTTTGATAAAATATTGCGAAGGATCTTTGGGATATTTGAAAACCACGATATCTCCCCTTTCCGGACTGGAGAAACGATAAGAAATTTCATTGATAATCAAATATTCATGGTCATAAAAACTCGGTTCCATAGACGCGCCTTTAACATAAAAAGGCTGAATTAAAAAATAGCGCACCGGAATAATGACCGCCAAAGAGATGCAAACCACTTTAAACAAATCCCAAATAAAATACAGGATTTTTTGCCAAGCGGTTTGCTCATCGGCAAATTCTTGTTTTGAATTCATAATAAATATTTATTTTTAACGCTTTTCATTATATCAAGCGGACAACTTTGCTTCAACGCTGATTAATATGTAAATTTAAACAAAGCCTTCGGACTGTTAATAAATATTTTGTCACGAATGCAGATTGCCGATTATTTGTCAAACGGTTTTATTCGGTCATTTTTTTATAAGATATTCAATCTTTGATTTTGTTTTTTGCAATTTATTGTTACAATTGCAGCAATTAGGGTTACCTTTTGGAGTAAAAGAAGAGGTATTATGTAAGA
>CAZAKN010000008.1:0-29496 GCA_964486065.1 uncultured Gammaproteobacteria bacterium
CTTTCAGATTTGTCTGCGGACACTTCGGATTAGTCGCGGCACATTATGTGAAATAATAAAAAATTCTTTTTGCCCTATCGGGCAAATTAATCAGGGCAAATTTAAAAAATATTTAATATTTAATCAACATGCATATGAACAAATTTGAATCAATGGGGACCGGAGTACCTCCTCAAGAAACTCCAAAAAATGAAGATGAAAACATGATCAAACAGCCAGATCTAAAAGAAGAAAACCCCTCGCCACAAAATAAAATGAGTGATCTTTTAAAAGAACAACAAACAAAGAAAGACCAAGATAAAATAGCAGAAATCAGAGCTTCTTTGGGTGTTGAAAACTCCGAAAAAAATGACTCGCAATTTCAAAAAACAGTTGCAAACGCAGATACCTTAATCTCTGATTACAAAGAATTAACCGAGGAAGTTCGCAGAACTGGAAAATCGAGTGATCCAGAATATTCCAGCAAAAGAGAATCTATGGAAGAAAAGATGATTAATCAATCAGCGGAGTTGTCTGATAAACTTGGGGTGAACCTAAGAGATGTGTTTGTCACAGACAATGAAATATTTAATAATGGCCGAGAGGTTGTTATGCTTCGGAGAGCATGTGGGATAGCTAAAGAAGCGGAAGAATTGGGTTTTTCCAAAGAAGGAGATGTTAAAGACTTGACCGATTTAGCGGAAAAATTAATTCAAGACTACGATACTTTTACAGAACCAGTTAGAAGAACTGGCAAATCAGAAGTCCCTGATTATTCCACGAGAGCGGAAGCAAAAAAACTGTTGATAAAAAGCCTTTCAAATGAAATTGCTGACCGCCTCGGGGTGAATTTAAGAGATGTATTTATTTCAGACAACGAGGCCTTTAATAAAGGGTTGGAAAAGACAAAACTTAATAGGGCTGTTGGAATCGCCAAAGAAGCGGAAGAATTGGGTTTCTCCAAAGAAGGAACGGACGAAGAATTAATTGACGAAGCAAAAAGATTAATAGATGATTATGAAATTTTTACAGAGCCTGTGAGGAAAACCGGCAAGTCTGAAGTTCCAGATTATTCTTCTCGAAGAGAGGCAAAACAAATATTAATTGAAAGTCTAGCTAGAGAGCTTGCTACACGCATGGATTCTGGAGATGGGATCGATGTGCGATCTATTAGAGAACTTAGTGAAAAGACTGGAGTCGATTTTTCAAAAGCAGTTAGAGAAAGCTATAAGCTTCCTCCGAGAAAAAAAGAGGAAAAACCTGAGGGGAGATTGCCACAGATTGGGGCGAGCGGTATTTGGAGAACATCAGGAGGAGATGTTGAGGGTAGAGTTATTGCTGGAAAAAAAGGTGGACCCTTTACGATAGAAACGCCAAGAGGAAAAATGCAAGTTGATAATATTTTTTAAATTTGCCCTGATTAAAATTCGCCTATCGGCGAATTAAGAATTTTTTATTACATCATATAACACGGCATATCTGGTTACGGCTTTTATACAAAAGCCTCCACCCATATTTGCCTCCGCTACGCTACGGCAAACATCAGATACGCAGGAACGTTATTCAAAATCACTCCCTCCGGTCGTGTATTTTGAATAATGTGCCGCGACTAGCGTCGCTGTTCTACTCGCACTCCTTTCGGTCGTGACTTCGTATAACAGCGACTATCCAAAATGCCCGCAGTTCAATCTTTCAGATCTGTCTGCGGACACTTCGGATTAGTCGCGGCACGTTAAGTGAAATAATTAAATTTTTATTTTATCTATATAATTTTTTAGGATTATTTTTATGAAACTTAAATACGTAATCGATAAAAAATACGACAAACAATTTGTGGGCATGAGCAATAAAATCGTTCGTGATAATTTTGATGATATTTATAAAAAAAGCCTTCCTTACTTGAAATATACTAAAGAGGCATATCAATCTGCGTGGAATGAAATCGGCCAAAAATTTTTTCACTACATCGCAAAGGAGACAGGTTATGGCTGGTTTTATCCTGAATATAAATGCGTCGTTTCAGTCGCGAATCAAGGTATTTCTAACTGGGGTTATGCGCCAATAATTATTCGAGGCTGGAAAGAAAATCCTTACAGCCAACGACGCATTACCGCCCACGAGCTGATTGTATCTCATTACTTCGAAATTTATAGACATCATTATTCTGAACATGATCTGTCCGATAATCAAGTGTGGGCATTAGCGGAAATCGCAGCATTTGCTCTAACTTCACTAACCGAAACTGTGAAAAAATTTTGGCCTTGGGATTTTTCCGGTTATTCTACTAATCATAATTACCCACAAATTGTTTCTCTGCAAAATCGACTCAAAAAAGTTTTTATCGATAGAAAAAGCTTTGATGATTACATTTTGGAGGGAATTAAAATGGTTAAAAAGTTTAAAAATATAAAACCGTAAAAATAATCCTAAAAAGAACAACAAGGAGATAAAAATTTAATTACATCCGATAACAGCGTGTATGAGGTTCAAGAATAAGTGCGTTAATAATTTTTAGTGGTTGCACTTTTTCTTTCACCCAAATTTCGCCTCCTCTATAATTTTAAAAAAGGAGGTCGGCGAAAGTTCTCATACACGTAAATTTGGGCAAAATTCCTTTATACAAATCCTTCAGGATTTGCTTTAAGAAAATTCGGATTATCCGCGCTTAGTGTTAGTGCGGGTTTTTTTATTGCTTTGATAAATGATATAATTCAACTGATGAAGCTATTATTTTTGTGTGACTATTTTTTTGCTGATAAAAGGGTAGCCGGCCTTATAAAAAGGTAATAAAAAACCCCGCTGGTTCACGGGGTAATATGTTATTCAGTTTTTTCCCTCAATGTTCGCGACGATAAAGCCGAACCGTTCGGACTTGATAGCCGTTATTAACGGCTTCATCCTCTTCTTTCAGGGTAGCCTTGGTTTTGTTTTCCGGTAGAAGCTCAAAGGCCAAGACTTGGTCAATCAAGCTACGCGGAATTTGAGATAAAACCTCCGCCAAAGTGGGGAAGCATTCATTGGTCAATAAGTTGATCCTGTGGAAAGTATTGAAATCTTTAAAAGCCGAAATACCTTCAGCCGGTTCACGCATATTGGCTTTCCAGTAGGTGAAAGGCGACTCCAAATCCGTGTATCTGATGTAATAAAGTTTTTCATCCGAAGCGCGAAGTATCGCGCGGATTTTATCCGAGCGAAAAATAATATCTTCTCTCGGCATGGGCATTAAATACTGTTTGATCTTGGCCATGTTAATGCTCCCAATGAAAGGGTTTGATTGTGAAAAACCAGATAATTTACCATAACAAATATTGCTGTTTTTGTCAATTTTGCTTAACTTAATCAATAGTATTATAAATAATAAAGATAACAATTAAATATTTAAGTGTATGAATAATGAAAAAATAGCTAATTTTAAAGAAAATAATGAATTATCCATGTATTTTTCTCCCGAAGTTGCGACCAAATTCGCGGAATTGGAACAAAACGAGAAAAATTTCCAAGTCGCCGAAATAGTTGATAAGCTCTTGTTAAACCAACTGGAAAAAGTTCAGCCACCGATTCATGTCGCGGAATTGGGAGGTGGCGCTCATCCTGACCGTTATCATGAGTTTTTTGGTAAATTGTTAAATATGCCGGACAGCCGAGTGGATTGGGTGGATGTTTCACCGCAAATGTTGGAATTGGCGGAAAAATACTTAATGCAAACCGATGATGGCAGAGAGCGAATCATTAAATTCGAGCAACAAGATATCTTGTCATATTTGAAAAATTTACCCGCTGAAGAATTATCTTTGGCGATTATGAAATACACCATTGATCACATTGTTGATTTGGAAGAATTATTCGGGTTGCTCGCCGATAAATTGCGAAAACAAGGTTCATTGGTCGCCACGATCGGCAATTTGGATCCTGAATTGAAAAGTATTTCCACCAACGCGCGATTTGAATACAATGGTGAAGAATTTCCGGAAGATGAAACCAAAACTTTGCAAGATGGTGATAGTTTCACCGTGAAATTTTTCAAAGTTTCCGGAGATCCGAAATCAGGATATTTGGAAGGAGGCCAGACCGTGAAACATTATCATTCACGAGAAAAGATTTTGAGGTTGGCGGAAAAGTTCGGTTTTGAAGCGTATTTCGGTGATTGGAAAGAGTATTTGTCCGAGCAAGAAAGTAAATTACCGGATCAAGCGGTTTTGGTTTTGAACAAAAAGTAAATTTTTTCCATGTTTGGAATTTTTGTGACGCGCTATATTTATCGTTGATTAAATGAAATTATGCTAAATGATTTAAATAAAAAAGATTGGTGGTGGATTTTGGCTTTGCCGGTCTATATTTTGATCGGCACTTTTCGTCATGAAGTGGCTCATGCGGTGATGGCTTTGTTACAAGGAGCCACGATTCAAAAATTCGTATTCTGGCCGACTTGGAGTCAGGGATTTAATTTTGGCATGGTGGTTTGGCATGGGGAAGTCAATTGGTTGGTAACAGCTGCACCTTATTTGTGCGACTTGGTGACTTTCGCGTTTTTTTATTTTATTTGCGCGAAATTTTTGATCAAACCTCACTCGCTTTATGTCAATATATTGATTATCGGTATGGTTTCGCCGCTGGTGAATTCGGTTTATAATTATTTAAAATTGTTCGTGGCGAGAGGTGATGTTTACAAATTGGTTCAGGTTTTGCCCAATTTTGCGGTGCATGAATATTTTGTTTTAACTATCGCTTTGTATGCTTCGGGAATAATATATATTTTAAAAAGATCAAAATTGTTTTAATATGAAGTTTAAATTTCCTTACAAAGACATGAAGCCACGGGATCTTATCCGCCGAGCCGGTTATGGAGAATGGCATGATAAAAAATTCAATACGATCAGTTATACTCGCAAATTGGGTTCGGGCAATTATCCGAGATTTCATGTTTATCTGAACGAGTATGATAATTATTTTGAAGTGGATCTTCATTTGGATCAAAAGCAAGAATCTTATGGCGGAAGCTCCGCGCACGCGGGAGAATACGAAGGTCCGCAAGTTGAGAACGAAGCCGTGCGTATTACCAAAGTGATAGCCGATATTTACAATATTTGATATGGATCAAGTGGAAGAAATTAAAAATCGCGTGGATATCGTCGGATTGATCGGCGAGCAAGTGAAATTAAAACGGGCTGGAACCAGTTTCCGCGGTTGTTGTCCTTTTCATAAGGAAAAAACGCCGTCATTCTTTGTGCATCCGGATCGTGGCTTTTATTATTGCTTCGGTTGCCAAGCCAGCGGGGATATTTTTACTTTTGTGCAGAAAACCGAAGGCGTGGAATTCCCCGAGGCGCTGAAAATTTTAGCGGATTGCGCGGGTGTGAAATTGCAAAAGTATAATGCCGAAGCCAATACTCGGAAAAGCAGATTAATGGATTTACTGCAAGACACGGCCGTGTATTGGCGTGAATTATTGCGTGAACCGGAGGGCAAGATAGCATTGCAATATGTAAATAAACGGGGAATTGATGCAGCGACCGCCGAGGCTTTTAAAATCGGTTATGCGCCGGATTCATGGGACAAGACCATGCAATATTTATTAAAAAAAGAATATACCGAATCGGAAATTTTTGATTCCGGTTTAACCGTTAAAAAAGATAAAAGCACGGGATATTACGATCGTTTTCGTGACCGAGTGATTTTTCCCATCCAAAACATTCATGGCCGAGTGGTGGGGTTTACCGCCCGAGCTTTGAACGATGAATCCGGAGCCAAATACATCAATACTCCGGAAAGTCCGCTTTATCACAAAGGTTCAATTCTTTACGGGTTGGACAAAGCCAAGCAATTTATTCGCGAGCAAGATTACGCTATCATTGTAGAGGGAAATATGGATGTTATCGCTTGTCATGGTGCCGGTTTTAAAAATGTGGCCGCTTGTTCGGGAACCGCTTTAACTGAAGAACAGATTAAGTTAATCAAACGCTTTTCCGATAATGTCATGCTCAGCTTTGACCAAGATGAAGCCGGCCAAAACGCGGCTCTGCGCAGTATTGATTTACTTCTGAAAAATGAGATAAATGTGAAGATAATTTCTTTGCTGTCCGGCAAAGATCCTGATGAATGTTTAAAAAACAGTCTTGATGATTGGCGCGAATCTCTGAAAAAGGCCAAACCGGTCATGCAATATTATTTTGACCGTTTTCTGACCGATGAAGCGATGGCTGATATTCATAAAAAGAAAAAAGCCGTTGAATCGGCGCTGGCTCAGCTTGCCAAATTGCAAAACATGATTGAACAAGATCATTGGTTGAAAAAATTGGCTGCGCGAGTGGAAGTTGATGAAGCGATTTTGCGCGAATCTTTTGTAAAAAATCATGGCGGTAAATTGAATCAGCGTAGCAATAAGCAAGAAAATAAAACCGCTGCCACGGAGGCTTTAACAGGGGAGAACGATAAGACCGAAAAAACCATAAAAGCTATTTTGGCCATTATCTTGACCAAACCCGAACTTATAAGTTATGCTGTGGATTACTTGCCCGCGGAACTGGTGCCAGAAGGTGCGTTACGGGACTTTTACAAAAGCGTTATTTTATATTATAATGACAACAGAGAAATAACTCGCTCCGAACTTGAAGAAAAAATTGAGCAAGCAAATGAAGTAATTGAGAAAAGCTATCTTAATAGCTTATTTGTTTTCGTTGATAAATTTTATTGTGATTTTACTTCAGAAGAAATTAAAAAAACTTTGGTAGATTTGATAAGAGTTTATAAAAAGGAATACACCACGAGAAAAATTTCCGAACAAATGAAAAAGATGAAACAGGCCGAAGCCGCCGGAGAGAGTGAAAAAATAAAACAAATATTGGAACAAATCGCCATTTTGCAAAATCAAAAAGATCAATAGATATTATGCCGAGGACCAAAAAGTCCACAACCAAAAAAGTCGCCACGGGCGGCAAGAAAAAAACCACGGCCAAGAAAACCGTGACAACAAAATCCTCAAGAGCCGCCAATAAGTCGGTCTCAAAAAAGGCCTTGAGCAAGGCCCAAACAACCCAAAAATCAACTTCCAAAAGAAAGGTCGCCAAGAAAAAAACCGCGACCAAAGAAAAACCGAGAACTCGGCGAGTAAAAGCTCAACCTCCCACCGAGGAACAAATGAGAGCTTTGATCGTCAAAGGAAAATCTCGTTCATTTATTACCGAACACGAGGTTTTTATTTTATTCCCGGAAGTGGAAGATTATTTGGATGCTTATGAAGAATTTTTGGATGAATTGGATAATTTGGGTATTCAAATAGTTGAAACCAAAGGAGGCTTGCTTGGGAAAAAAGAAGAACGACGCAAACTGATCAGTACCGTTACCGGCACCAGTGAACAAAAAGGCGGTTTCAGTCTCCCTGAATTATCCTCTGATTCCATTCAGTTATATCTGCGAGAAATCGGTAAAACGCCTTTGCTCAAGCAGGAAGAGGAGTTGTCTCTGGCCAAACGAAAAGAAAGAGGGGACAAGGAAGCAGAGCAAAAACTTATAGAATCAAATTTAAGACTTGTCGTGTCTATTGCTAAAAAATTCGTGGGCAAAAGTCTGTCCTTGTTGGATTTAATCCAGGAGGGCAATATCGGACTTTTCCGTGCGGTGGAAAAATTTGAATATCGTAAAGGTTATAAATTTTCCACTTACGCCACTTGGTGGATCCGTCAAGCCATTACTCGCGCGTTGGCCGATCAATCCAGAACCATCCGTATTCCCGTGCATATGGTGGAAACCATCAATAAATTTCATCAGATTGAACGGCGTTTGATACAGGATTTGGGTCGCGAACCAATGGCGGAAGAAATCTCCGCTGAAATGGGCGAGGAATTGGACAAAGTTCGCTATATCATGAAAATTTCTCAGGAAACCATTTCTTTGGAAACTTCGGTGGGAGACGATGACGAAGACAGTACTTTGGAAGACTTTATTGAAGATGTTAAAAATGTTAGCCCTGATCGCACGGCCGCTTTGCAATTGCTGAAGGATTATGTGAAACAAATAATTCGCGATTTGTCTCCGCGCGAACAGAAAATTTTAGAAATGCGTTTTGGCTTGGTTGACGGCGTGTCGCACACTTTGGAAGAAGTGGGGCAGGAATTTGATGTTACTCGTGAACGCATTAGACAGATTGAAGCGAAAGCACTGGAAAAGATCCAGCAGTTCCCCGGTATTGAAAAATTAAGAGATTATTAGAATTAATTGAAATATTCAAAAATCCCTTCGTTTTGTAGAAGGGATTTTTAGTTTAAATATATTTAGCCACTTGATAGTTTTGTTAGAATTATATAACACTATTATATGTAGAAATAATTAACATTTTATGACTAAAAAACAATTTGTTTATTGCCGTTTGGCAATCATTATTATTTTGAGTTTTTCCGTGGCATTTTCCGTGAATTTGGGAAATTAGCACTTATTTTTGGAACAAAATAAATATAATCCTTCGCTTAAGTTGGCCAATGATATTGCCAAGGCTTTGCGAACCAAAATTGAAAAGCTGTTTATCCTTGATTAAAAATGAAATAAAAAAACTCGGCAAGCGCCGAGTTTTTAGTTTTTAATTTAAATACCAGAGAAATCCGTTTAAAAAGCCGGCAAAACTCACCCAAAGCAGATAGGGGATTAAGAGATAGGTTGCCCACCGGTTGAATTTCCAAAATCTGATCATTAAAATAATAATCATAATCCAGATAATAAGCAAGTTGAAAAATGCCAAACCGAGATTTTGCAAACCGAAAAAAACGAGTGACCAAATGGCGTTAAAAAACAAATGAATCCAGAAAATCCATAATTCGGTTTTGGTTCTTTTGTCCTTATCAATTTTTTGCCAAACAAGATACAAGCTGATCCCCATTAAAATATATATAGCTGTCCAAGCCGGAGCAAAAAGCCAATTTGGCGGATTGAAGCTCGGCTTTTGCAAAGTAGCATACCAAGTTGATATCGCCGGCGCGGTAAAAAAAGAACCGATGATACCCGCCAGTTGAGGCAAAGCCAAGGAGATGATAAGTCGTTTGTAGTTCATGTGATTTATATTTATTTATGATTAATTTCATTATAACAAAAAACAACGCTTTTGGCGTTGTTTTTTGCGTATGGATTTGAGCGAGTAAAAACAAAACTACTCACTTCGGTAAGGAAATGAGTAGTTTATGGCTCCGCGGGCCGGACTTGAACCGGCGACCAATTGGTTAACAGCCAACTGCTCTACCACTGAGCTACCGCGGAAAAATGTTTACAGATGAGACGGATCGTTAATCACGCACATATTCTGCATCACGCGTTAAACAATTATACATGAAAAATAAAGAAAATCAAGTAAAAATATCAACAAATAAGCATTTTTCCACAGATATAATTGGGCTATTTTTGCTGAAAATGGTATGATATAGGAAATTATGGTGAAAAGCCTTTCACAGAAAATTAAATCTGCTTTCATTTTAATTTGCGTGGCACTTCTGCTGACCGCGAATTTTTCAATTGAAAAAGCGGAAGCCGCCATCAGTTATTATGATTTTCCACCGATCGTGGTTGCCAATGTTCACAACGCCAACACCATTGAGTTGGGTTGGCAGACGATTCCGAGCGTAAGTCAATATCGTGTTTATCGCGATGGCCAACCCGTGGCTTTGATCAATGGCAGCAAATATACGGATACTGTCCCGCAACAGATTGCTCGTTATGAATACAAGGTAGCGGCGGTTAACGGTTCCGGCTCGGACATGGGCGCAAGTGTGCCGATAGTCGTGAGCAATGATGTTTCCGGTGAAAAGACTTCATTGGTGTCTTTGGTCTTGTATCCGTCTTTTGATTGTATTGTTTTGTCCAATGTGATTGATGAAAATTTGGTAAATAATTCCGATTATAGCTATGTTTACAATAAAGAATTCGGAGAGCCCGGTTCCGGGATATATATGCTTTGGTTTGATAAAAATCAGAACCAAGATGATGATGGGCAAGATGATGACGGACAGGACGATGATGGGCAAGATGACGACGGGCAGGACGATGATGGGCAGGACGATGATGGGCAAGACGATGATGGGCAAGACGATGATGGACAGGATGATGATGGACAGGATGATGATGGGCAAGATGATGACGGGCAAGACGATGATGGACAGGATGATGATCCGATTGAATGCGGGGCGGGTACAATTTTAAATGATCAAAATGAATGCGTGCCGATTGATGATGACGATGATGTTAGCACGATTATTCGCTATATTTATCAAAATGATGATGACGATGATATAACTTGTGGTGTGGGTACAGTGCTTCTTGATGGAGAATGTGTGCTTGATGAAGATGAAAATGAAGCTCAAGAAGAAGATGAACAAGAGGATGAAGATTTGCAAGATGAGCAAGAAGATAATGAAGATCAATCATTGCCGGAAGATGACCCCGAGCAACAGCCGGAAAATCAAAATGAAGAGCCGGTGGATGACGGCAACATAAAC
Source organism: uncultured Gammaproteobacteria bacterium (assembly GCA_964486065.1). Lineage (GTDB taxonomy): Bacteria > Patescibacteriota > Patescibacteriia > UBA11705 > JABHMO01 > CAZAKN01. Next base: position 10,452 of record CAZAKN010000008.1, read on the forward strand.
AATAACGCAACCGGCCTGCCCAAATTGGCGAATTCTTTTTCCCGAAGTTCAAGCGGTTCAGGAAGTTCGGCGAGCTCCGCTAATGAAGACGAGAATTTATCGCCGGAAGAATTGTTTAAAAAGCAAGAATTGGAACGCTTGGAACAGCAATTGCGCTCCGGCAAAAAACCGGGCGGATCAAATAAAAATGCAACAACAAAATCCTCTGAGGAAAAGAAGGAAGATAAAGCGCTTTTGGATGTTTCCGCCAAACCGGCGGGTGACGGAGGCGGGTTTTTGTCTTGGCAAACAGCCATGATAATGGCGGGAATTTTCGTTTTATGCGGAGCGGGAGCGTATTTTTTCCGCGAATATTTGCAAACATTTTATTTGGCTTCACAACATTTTTTCGCGCATATCAGAGAACATTTTCAAGATGATGATTAAAAAGAATACAATTACAATATTATTGACCGTGATCGCGTGTGTCGCGTTTTTTTTAAATTCCGCCCAAGCTACTGAATTCAGCGGTGAAGCGACGCCGTTTTACAATAAAACAGCGCCCGGAGACTATCTGCCGGTAGTCTTGGATTTAAAAAATTTCGGAGGGGGTGACAGAGTGGATGTTTTATTGAAATATGAAATTTTTGATCAGCAAGATATTTCTCGTGGCGCTTATGTGGAAACAGTGGCTTTGGAAACTACGGCCCAATTTATCAGCCAAGTGCCGATTGGCGGAAATTTGAGTCCAGGACAATATCGGATGTTGGTCCAAATTGATTATCCCGGTCGCGAACATCCGGCGGAATCAAGTTTTGATTTTACGGTTGAAAGAAAAATCTTGGGAGTTTACACCGGCTCAATTATATATCTCGGTTTGATTATTTTAATGGCCACGGGTTTAGGTGTGTTTTTCGGTTACGGATATTGGCGCATGAAACAAAAGTTGGAAAAATAAATCAAAAATATTAAAAAAGTCCTTCATGAATGCGTGAAGGACTTTTTGATGGACTGAAAAACCGATTAGCAGGCTTTGGAAATTTTACGGGAAAAAGCATAGACCTGTGTTTGAATTTCTATCATCCTTTCTTCGTCGGGTTTTATCATATCCGCTTTTTCTTGACATGAAACACAGACAGATCCTTTTTCCATATTGTATCTCCCCAGATTTGCGCAATTTTCTATACTATTTTTGTAACACAATGCTTTGCCACACTCCGTGCAAATCTCTACTTTTTCACAGGGACAGTTATCAACAGTTTTCATCAATATTCTCCTTGGTTTGATCAAAGGACAGTATGGGAATTAATAAATATTTTAGAAAAATTTTATCTTGTTACGGTTATGCTTGTATTACAATCATAATGTCATCAATCTTGGCGAAAGGAGCCATTATGTTGCGAAAATGTTATCTGTGTTTCAGAAGTTTGAGTGGTGATCATCCGGAAATTTGCGAGCATGAACGAAGACTGTCGGAAACCGGCAATGCGGGGATTTGCCAAAAACCGGAATTGAATTGCACTTACCGTTCCAAAAATCCGATTGGCAAATTGACTCAAGAGGACAGGATTTGCGGATTTAGATGCGAAGAACGCGATGTCATGATTTAAAACTTTGCTTTCGTTTCCGCGACCGCCTTGTCGGTCGCGGGCATTTGTCATGATATTTTAAAACCAAGATTGTTGATGGTTTGTAATTTGATTTCCGGAGGTAATTTTTTCCGGATATTGCATAAATGTGAATTGATAATATTACTAGACTCAAGTTTTTTGCTTTTGGAACTCAATATTTGCAGATCTTGTTTGCTGATCGGTCTTTGCTGATTAAAGCAAATCATTTCCAGTATTTTGGCTTCGGACGGAGTGAAAGAAATTTTTTTGCCTTTGTATTGAAAAGTATGATTATGTAAATTGATTTGCAAAGAACCGATTTGGTAAATATGAGTTTTAAACAACATTTTTTGAGATCTTTTTTTTAAACAATCCAATTTAGCCAGCAGTTCGCGATTATCTTTGATGCCATTGATTACATAATCTGCTCCCAGATTGAATAGATTTGCGTTTTTATCAGATTGTTCTTCGCGAGTAATCGCAATAATCGGCACATCAAATTTTTCTCGCAAACATTGAATGCCTTTTTCTAAACATGGATCCGTAATTGAAAAAATCAATACAGCGGTTGAATATGTTTGTTTTTCAATTTGTTCGCACAAATTGTCAGAGTTTTCACAATCCGCAAAAAAATAGGTTACATTCAAAAGTTCAGGATCAATATCCACATTAAATGTATCTTGAGAATTTTTGATGAAAACGACTTTTTCCATATTTTCAAGCATAAGATAAGTAAAGTGAAAAAAAATTAAAAAAAAACTGAGATTATTGAAATACATAATTATTTAGTGTAAAATTAGATAAAGAAAAAAATATGAGAATTTTAGTTATTGAAGACGACAAACAAATTTCCAATTCCCTGAAAAGGGGATTGCAAGACGCTTGTTTTGTGGTTGATACCGCTCAAAACGGAACAGAGGGCTCTTTTCAGGCGCGAACCAATGAGTATGATTTGATTATTTTGGATTTGATGTTACCCGGAAAAGACGGTAAGGATGTTTGTCGTGAGATTAGGAGAGCGGAAAAAAATATGCCGATTTTAATGCTATCCGTAGTTTCGGAAATTCCCACTAAGGTTGAACTTTTGGAAATGGGCGCTGATGATTACATGACCAAGCCGTTTTTGTTTGAAGAGCTTTTAGCTCGCGTGAGAGCTTTGCTTAGACGGCCGAGGAAAACCGAAGATCCGGCTTTGAAATTCGCTGATTTGGAAATGGATGTTAAAAAACATTCGGTTAAACGCGCGGGGCAGGAAATATATTTAACCAAAAAAGAATTCATGCTTTTAGAATATTTTTTAAAAAACCAAGGAGAGGTTTTGTCGCGAGCCATGATTTTGGAACATGTTTGGGATATGAACGCGGATCCTTTTTCCAATACCATCGAAGCGCATATTCGTAGCTTGCGACGGAAGATTGACAAAGAAGAGTGGCCGAAAATAATCCACACCATTTCCGGCAGAGGGTATAAACTTGATAATCACCGATAGCAAAAGTCCCCGATATAGCGGGACTTTTTTAATAAATCTTTATAAATATTTCATATTTTTCAAGTTATAATTAAATCATGAAACCGGAACAAGAAATTAAACAAGTTTTGCAAGAGCATAAGCCGTTTATCTGGCAAGAGATAGATGGCTTTTTAAGTGTTAAAGAGCCGGAATTTCATTATCGGATGGTACGCGATTATCCGGAACGGCAAGGTAAATATTTTCGCGCCACTTTGTTAATGTTGAATTATTTACTGTATGGGGGAGAAGACCTGCGGTCGGCTTACAAATTGTCCGCCGTGCTTCAGCTAGCGGAAGATTGGCTTTTGATTCATGACGACTTTGAAGATCAATCCGAAGAGAGAAGATCCACGGTGGAACGGAAAAAACCGACTTTGCATAAACTTCATGGAAATGAATTGGCGGTTAACGCCGGTGACTCGTTGCACATTTTAATGTGGAGAAAACTCGGTGAATTGATTGAAAGATTGCCAAGTGAAAGGTACGCGAACATTCATGATTATATGGCGCGGATATTGATAAAAGCCACGGAAGGTCAAGCACGCGAATTATTTTGGATAAAAAATCGTGTTTTACAAGTTGAGGAACAAGATTATTTAAAAATGGTTAAAGAGAAAACTTGTTATTACACTACTATCGGTCCGTGCGTGCTGGCGGGAATCTTGGCCGGACTTTCCGAGGAACGATTACGAAAAGTCAAAGCGTGGAGCGAGCTTTTCGGTTACGCTTTCCAACTTTGGGATGATGTAATGAATTTACGAGCTGATTCCGTGGAACAAGGCAAAGAGACCGCCGGTGATATTTTGGAAGGTAAGCGTACTTTGATATTGATTCGGTTATTGCAAAAATGTTCAGAGGTGGAACGGCGAGAGATTGAAAAGATCTATTTGAAAAATAGAAGTGAAAAAACTTTGCGAGATCAACAAACAATTCTGGATTTAATGAATAATTACCAAGTGATTGACGAGATTGCCGATTTGGCCAAACAATACGCGGAAAAAGCTTTGATGAATTTTGACAACTCCACCGAGGATTGTTCCTCGCCGAGAAAACAACAAATTAAGCAACTTATTCGTTTTACGGTAAATAGGAGCAGATAACTGGATTTTTAGCGTAAATTTGATATAATAGGAGGGTCTTTGGGTCGGAAGACCCCATTTAATAACTCAACTTTCAGTTGAGGTTGGGAGTACGCAAGTATGAATAAGCTAATGAAGAAAATCCTAACCAACAAGGCTTGCAGAAAGCTTACCGCTGTCAGCGCTTTTATGCTGGCTTTGGGAGGCAATGCCAAACCTTGGAGCTAGGAAATAAGCCGGGCGGTTTCGCCCGGTTTTATTTTGCCAAATATGCTAAACAAGTTATATCAAACTTTCATCGCGCCGAAAGCGCGACAGGAAGACGCCAAAAGAAGGGAATTTATTTTAAATGTTTTATTAAGTGGTTTTGGAGTTTTGAGTTTAATTGCATTGTTGAATGTTATTTATGATTTGCTGACTTTGGGTTTTAATGAAACAATGACCATTATTCCGATTGGAGTTTTGGTTTTTACACTGATATTTTTAATGGTGTTGTCGCGAAGAGGCTATGCCAAAGTGTCGGCATATATTTTGATTTTTTTTATTCTAATTCCGCCACTGCAAACCGCATATTTGTGGGGAGTTGATTTACCTCAAGGATTATTGGTTTTTGCTTTGATTATCGTGATGGCGGGCATTTTGGTGAACAGCCGGTTCGCTTTTATGGTAACTTTTTTGATCGGCGCTTGTTTAATATCGTTAACTTATTTGCAATATAATGAAATTTTACAACCTGATTTGTATTGGACGCAGGATAAATCAGCCTACATGTCGGATATGATCGTGATAGTGGTGACTATGGGAGTGATTGCCTTGGTTTCATGGCTGTCCAATAGGGAAATGGAAAAAGCTTTGCGTCGCGCGCGTCTTTCGGAAAAAGAATTGAAAAAGGAAAAAGATCTGTTGGAAATCAGAGTGGAAGAAAGAACTCGTGATTTGAAAAAAGCGCAAGTGGAAAAATTGGCGCAAATGTCACGATTCGCCGAGTTCGGCAAACTGTCTTCGGGATTTTTCCATGATCTGATGAGTCCTTTGACCGCCTTGTCTTTGAATATTCGCAAACTGCAACAAAGCGAAGTTTCAGAAGCGACCAAAGTTTCAGAAGAATTGCAAAACGCTTTTCGCGTCAGCAAGAAAATGGAAAACTTTGTTTCTTTAATTAAAAAGCAAATGACTCATGAAGAAGTGACGCAAAAATTTTCTTTAAATAGTGAAATAGAGGAAGCCTTGGAAATATTGAATCATAAAAGTCGCCAAGCCAAAGTTGAAGTTATATTCCAAGCGGATGAAAACATTGAAACCATGGGAAATCCTTTGTGTTGGCATCAAGTGGTGGCCAATTTGCTGAGTAATGCTTTGGAAGCTTATGATACTGACATGAAAAAACGACTTGTGGAAATCGGTTTGCGAAGAGATGATGACAACTTCATTTTTACCATAAAAGATTATGCTAAAGGCATAGAACCGGCCAAACAGAAAAAAGTTTTTGATCCATTTTTCACTGAAAAGAAACAAGCCGGTGGCAGTGGAATCGGTTTATACAGTATTAAGGAAATAGTGGAGCAAGAATTCGGTGGCGAGATTGAACTTTCCAGCCAAATCGGTCGTGGCACGGAATTCACCATTATATGTCCGATCAAAAAATAAAAATTGAACAAGCAATAAGACGAGGTTTGCAATATTTGTCCGAGGCGCAAGCTCCGGACGGTTTTTTTGATACTTGGCTCGCCTCGGATCAAAATTTTGATCAATACCGTAAAGCCACCACGGTTTTTATCCCCGCTTTGATTTTGAGTTGTTTGAATGAATTGAAAGATTATGACGATTGTGAAGAAATCAAAACCAAATTGGTGAAATTTCTTTTAACTCAGAAATCAAAGTTTTGGACTTTTAATTATTGGCGTCGCGATTCGTCCATGACCGAGGAAAGACCTTATCCGGATGATTTAGACGATACTTTTGTCAGTTTGGAGGCATTGCATGATTATGATCCGAAGATAATCAATGGTCGGGTTTTATCGCGAGCCATTTCAATTTTGACCGCGCTGGAAAGCGCGGAAGGCGGACCATATACCACTTGGGTGGTTGACCCCGCGTCAGCGGAACAGGTTTGGAAAGATGTGGATTTGGCGGTTAATTCCAATATTGCCAATTTCCTTAAAAAACAAGATGTGGAATTGGATAATTTGCGAAATATGGCTGAGCGAGCGATTGAAAAAGCGGATTTTTATTCGCCGTATTATCCCAAATCTTTGTCGGTGATTTATTTTATCTCGCGTTTTTACAACGGGGAGAAGAAAAGCAAGTTGGCGGAATATTTGATGGGGTTGCCGAGAAATGATTTGGATGTGCTGGAAAAAGCGCTTTTGATTTTAAGTTTGAGAAATTTGGGTTTTGATATCGGCGACTTGCGAAATGAAATTGAAGAACTTATAAACGCACAGAGGGATGGCGCTTGGTCGGCGTGTGGTTTTCATCTTGATTTGAAAAAAGACGGCAAGGAATATTATGCCGGCACGCCGGAGCTTACCACGGCATTTGTTTTGGTGGCGCTGGAAAGTTATAAAAAATCTGAATGGGGTGAAGCAGTTTCAAGTGAAGAACACATTATTGATTATCCGAAAATTGAACAACGGATTGGCGAACGCATGGAGCAAAGAATCAATCAATTACCCGTGGAATTGTCCGCTCGTTTTTCTTCGGCTTGGCAAGACATGAAGCAATCGCGAAGTTATCGTCAAATCATTGTTTTACCCGAACTTTTCAAACAGACTTTGCCCACTTGGCGAGGGTGGCTCGTCGGCGGAAGAAAACTTGATGATTTGGCGGAAATGAATTTACTCGGCTGGCTGGCTTACAAAATTTATGATGATTTTTTAGATAATGAAGCCCGCGTTGAAAATTTGCCGACCGCCAATTATTGTTTGAAAGAAATGACTTTATTGTATGTGAAAGCGACCGATGATTGGCGGAAATGGTTTTCAAGCAAAAATAAAATTGATCAGCGGTTCAAATCCATCATGAATAAATTGGAAGACGCCAACACTTGGGAAGTTCGGTATTGCCGAGCGCGAGTGGAAAACAATATTATGCAGATTCCGGATCAATTGCCCGATTATGGAGATTTATCGCGCTTGGCGGATCGTTCATTGGGACACGCTTTGGGACCGCTTATTATTATGTACCGAGTTTTTTCCGGAGGGCAAAGCGAATTGCTCATGCGATTTTTTAAACATTACATTATCGCGCGTCAGCTTAATGATGATGCTCATGATTGGGAAGATGATTTGCGTGCCGGCAGGCTTACGCCGATCGGCGTGGCGCTCTTGAGTGAATGGCGACGCGTTAAAAAAACAAATAAAATTAATTTCAAACAAGATTGGCCATGGTTTCAAGAATATTATTGGTGTCATTACATTAGTGAAGTTTGTCGGCAAATGATGTATAATGTTGAAGAAGCGAAAAAAGCTTTGGCAGAGATTAAGACGGTAAAAAACAAACAAATATTGACTTCACTTTTGCGAAGCGCGGAAAATTCCGCGCGCGTCGCTTTGCGTGAACAAAAAAGAACCAAAGAGTTTATTGCTGATTACTCGGCTGAATAATTGAATATGAACAAAAAAGTATTATTGATTCTAATTCCAGCGGGATTGCTGATCATCGGAGCAATCTTAGTTTTAATACTGTCCGATTTCAGTGAGTCTGACCAACCTGATTTAAATGAATTGGCGATGACCAATTCACGATTACGCGAACTGTCTTTTGAACTTTGCCGAGATAATGATTTCGCGCATCCCGATTGCGCCGAGATTTTTCACGAATTTGCCGAACCGGCGGAATTCAACCCTCAAACGGTTTTACTTGATTTTGCGGATATATTTTATATCAACGCGACGGATAATCAAGATTTGCACGATTACATTTTCGCTTTGCCTGCACGAGAGAACAAGTATTCAATCAATGAGCAAGATTGGTCTGAATTTGCAGATTTGACGGAACATGAAAATATCAATAAATATTTGGCTGATTATGACTTGCGTTTGACCGCGCAAGATGATGTCCTGCTTTTATCGCAAGGGGATGATGATGTTAATCGTTTTATTTACGACAGAGAAAACGGAGCAATATTATGTGAATTTTTGAAAAATGATAAAACCTTGAATTTAGCTGATTGGGATTATATTGTAAAAACTTCAGCTTACTTGTTGGCGCAAGCGGAACGCGAAGAATTATCATTGAATACCGCGGAAAGTTATGGTGAACAAGCTAACTATTTATTGTTGGGGTTGTCGGGAATTCGCGTTGATAGCATGATTTTGCTTAATGTTAATTTTGATCAAGAGAAAATCACCACGATCTCCATTCCGCGCGATATTTGGCTCGGTGATTATCGCATAAATTTGCTTTATCATGTTTTCGGTATGGATTATTTTCTTACGCAAATTGAGGAAATTACCGGTCGTCAAATTGATCATTACGCCATGGTTGATATGTTTATTTTTCCGGAATTGGTGGACGCTTTGGGTGGCTTAGATTATTATTTTTCAGCGCCACTGATTGATCCGACTTATCGTACCGTGGATGATGGAGAAGAAGGCACCTTGTATTTTTCCGTAGGGGAACATCATTTGAACGGAATTCAAGCCTTGCGCGTGGCTCGTTCGCGTCACACCAGTAATGATTTTTCCAGAAGTCGCCGTCAGCACGAAATCTTTCAAGCTATTCGTGAACAAATCAATCAAAGTGGCGCGAAAATGACTTTGTTGAGAAATTTGCCGAGCTTCATGGAAAAAATTCAAACTGACATGTCTTTTTTGCAAATTTTTGATTTATATTTAAAAACCAAGGATTATAAAATCAATGCCGGTCATGTCATGAGTACGAAAAATGTTTTGGAACAAGAACTGGTGGATATTGGCGCGGAAGTGCCGGCTTATACTTTGAAACCGCGTGATGATGATTGGTCATTATTACCTAAATTCATTTCCAACGCCATAAATCAGGATTAAACTATGTCGCAACTCATAAGAATCAAAAATAAATTAAAAAAATCGGCGAATCCGAAGCAAGCGGAAATTTTGTCAGGTTTTTTCAAAACCGGTAAAGGTGAATATGGGGAAGGCGATAAATTCCTTGGAATAAAGGTTCCGGTATTGCGCCAAACGGTAAAAGATTTTTATGATATGTCTTTGCCGGATTTGCGACAACTTTTGAATAGTGAATATCATGAACATCGTTTAAGTGCTTTATTTATTTTGACGAGGCAATACAGAACCGCGGACAAACCGGAGAAATATGTTAAGTTCTATTTGCAAAATTTGAAAGCGGTTAATAATTGGGATTTGGTGGACTTGTCCGCTCCGCAAATTTTGGGTGATTGGTTGATTAATCATGATCGCGAAATCTTGTATCGTTTGGCAAAAAGTGAAAATCTTTGGGAAAAGCGAGTGGCAATTTTGGCGACATTCGCTTTCATTGAAAATAATGATTATAAAGACACTTTAAAAATAGCCAAAATGTTGTTGCATGAAGATCATGATTTATTGCATAAAGCGGTGGGTTGGATGTTGAGAGAAGTGGGGAAACGAGATTTGGCGGCTGAAGAAGAATTTTTGCGTAACAATGATTATCGCTCCATGCCACGGACATTGTTGCGTTATGCTATAGAAAAATTTCCTGAAGCGAAAAGACAAAAGTATCTGAAAAAATAGCCCGGATGGGCTATTTTATGTTATAATTTATTTATCAATCAATATGAAAGAAAAAACTTTGAAAAAATTGGAATTGGCGTTTTATTATTCAATTCGCTTGGTTATATTGATCAGTTTTATTTTTGCGCTTTTGCGCTATGATTGGGCGGCCGCTTTTTGGCTCCTGATGATACTTTTATTTACTTATTTGCCAAGCTTGATTGAATCAAGGTATCGGGTTTATTTACCATTGGAATTTGAAATATTTATTGTAACTTTTGTTTTCTTATCTTTGTTTCTCGGTGAAATGCATGATTATTATCACAAGGTTTCTTGGTGGGATTTATGGTTGCATTTGGAATCGGGATTTTTGTTGGGTATTTTCGGTATTATCATGATCTATATTTTAAATGAACAGAAAAATGTTTATCTGCGCATGAAAGCCGGTTTTGTGGCTTTTTTCGCTTTTACTTTTTCTATGACGGCGGCGGTTTTTTGGGAATTTTTTGAATTTTTTATGGATCAAACTTTCGGGTGGAATATGATGAAAAGCGGTTTGGTTGATACCATGTGGGATTTGATTTTCGCGGCCTTCGGAGCGTTTGTTGTGTCATTATTGGCTTACTATTGGATGAAAAAAAGAATTAATTTTTTTGTTTTCAACAAATCAATAAGACAATTTGTGAAAAATAATTCTCATTTGTATATAAAAAAAGAATATGGAAAAACTAAACAATCTAAATCAAAAAACAAATCAAGAAAAAGTTCCGGGTAAAATCAAGCAAGTCCAATATAAATTATTGCCTCCTACGGATAAACGCGATTGGGGCAAAGTGTTGCTGGGGGTTTTGGTGATTTTATTGGGAGCTTTTTATTTATTGAAAAATTTCGGTTTATTGCCCGCTGGGATCAATTTAAATTTGTGGCAATTATGGCCGATTTTAATAGTGGTCATCGGATTGTCCTTATTATCACGCAGGAATTGGAGCAATATCGGTGCCGGAGCGATAGTAACTTTGATTATTCTGGCGATTATCGCTTTGATTTTTTGGTCCGGAGCTTACGATCTGACGAAAGATGTGGCTGACCGCGACATTAATTTAGCCTTGGCGCCGAACGCGGATAAAACAGAGGTGCGTTTGGATCTGGGCGCCGTGGAACTGGATATTGAAGGTGTAACCGCCGCTCTGCTGAACGGTGAAGTTAGAAGTTCGGGCGGTGATTTGTCGGTTTCCGATAGCGTTCTGGACGGGACGCATAAAGCGGAGGTGAATTTAAGCTCGGATTTGTTTTCGCTATTCGGTAAAAAAGTAAATCAAGTTGATTTGGCCTTGAATAATACTTTACCCATGGAGTTATACTTGCAAAGTAAACAATCAGATTTAAATTTGGATTTGTCCAATTATCATATCACTTACGCGGAGATTGAAACCGGAGCGTCCACCTTTGATTTGATTCTCGGTGACAAAGTTGCACGAGCGGAATATAAAATCAAAACCGGTGCCAGCACCATTGATATTGAAACACCGCTCAACGCCGGAGTCAGAGTAACTTTGCAGGGTAAAATGGTTTCACGCGATTTGGAAGGATTCGTGAAGGTGGATAATAACACTTTCGTGTCATCAAATTACGAAGAAGCGGAAAAGTTCATTGAGCTTCATATTGACATGGGGGTTTCCGGTTTGAGTATCAAACAAGTGGCTTTGCCGGAAGTGCGTGAACAAATTAAGGCTGAACAAGAAACTTGTAAAAATTATGATTTCAAATATTACCGGACCGAAGATATTTATCAAGGAAACATAAATATTAATTATAACCAATTTCAACATCCGGAAATGTACCGACAGGAATTGGAGCAAATCAAATCAAACGGCATAAATTTCGCCGGACAGTACATTATCGCGGGTATGCCTTGTGGAGACAACTGTCGCAAAAATGCGATAGTCAACGCCAAAACAGGGGAGTTGATCACGGAAAATTTGTTTTCTTATTACGGAATTCAATTCAGACCGGATAGCCGATTGATTATTATAAATTATGAACAAGGTAAATTTCCCGCCGGAACCTTGGTTAATAAAAGATTGCAAGAGATGCAAACCGAATATTATGAAATCAAGGATAATAAATTGGAGATGGTTTGCCATAAACCTTTTTTAAAAACTATAGAAATTAAATAAAATTGACTAAATTTAAACAAAGAAGCGGTTGATAAGACCGCTTTTTTAGCTTGACAAAAATATTTTCATAATACACAATATGACCACTTTTATTCATTTAGTCATTTTTTATGCTTGACAAATTATCCAAAAAACAAAAAATCTTTCAGGCGGCGGAAGAATTATTCGCTAAATATGGTCTGAAAAAAGTCAGTATTGACGAAATAGTGGACCGGGCCGGAGTGGCCAAGGGTACTTTTTATTTATATTATCGCAATAAGGAACAGCTTTACGAACAGATTTTTCGTTGTTATCAAAAACAAATATGCGAAAACAAAATCCGCATCATGAATGATCCGGAAAAAGATTTACGAACCAAATTTTATGAAAATATCATTTGGAGCTTATACTTTTTAAAAAAGAATGTTATACTGCGCGAACTTTTGGCGGATAATCCGAATTATACTTCGGACAAGATTAATATCCGAACTTTAACAGTTGAGGAATTTAGCAAAATGAAAAGCGATAAAAATTTTTGCAAAGGTGATATTTCCAAATTACGCAAAGATATGACTATTGAAGATTTGATTCGCGTTAATTCTTTTCTGGTCATGCTTTTAAAACACGAAAAAGATGATCCTGAATATTTCCCGCGTTTTTTGGATTTAGTAGCTAAAATTTGGGTGGACGGTATGCTCAGCGATTATAAATGGCCCGACATGAAAATCAATAATTTGATAACTAAATTTAATAACAAATATGGAACAGACAATTAATCAAGAACAGGGAGGGATTAAAAATTTTATTAAAAAAAGAAAGTATTGGCTACTCGTCGCAGGGGCTTTACTTTTAATCTTGGCGGTGAGTTCAATCTTTGTCGGACAAAACGAGGGGAATGAAAATGAGCCGAGTCAAGAAAAAGTCAAAGTCGCGAGTTTAATGGTGGTGGGAGAAAGCAATGATGATTATTATGTTAAGGCCGTGGGACAAGTTGAAGCGGAAAATTCCGTGCAAATAACTTCTTTGGCCAAAGGTACTGTGCAAGCAGTTAATTTTGCCATGGGAGATACGGTTTACGCCGGTGAACCGTTGGCGGTCTTATACGATAGCGCGACTTTAACCAATTATAACAGTGCTTTGACGGCTTACAATAATTCTTTGAACAGTTTGAATAACACCAAAAGTATGGTGGAAGAAGGAATAAGACAAGCGCAAATCGGCGTGCAAAACGCTCAAACAAGTTTAGCGTCCGCTCAGATCGCCTATGAAGCCGCGCAAAGCAATTATCAAACCGCCAAAGAATTACAAAATAAAAAAAATGAAACAACGATTAAAACCGCCGTTGTCGGTTATCGCGGGCATTTAAGTTCCGTTGATTCTGCTTTGGACAAGATTGATTATATTCTGGGAGCGGATGATGAAAATAAACAAATGCAAGGCGTGGGCAGTGTTTTGGGAGTATTGAATTCCACCACGGTCAATCAAGCCAGACAAAAATTTTGGCAAGCAAAACATAAATATAATTCCATGTTCGGCGTGGAAGTCAATGAATACAATGTTGAACAATATATGAATGAAATGGTAACTTTGCTTGATTACACAGAACAAGCGACTCACGCCATGAATGAAGTCTTGGACAATACGGTTTCCACGGCGAGATTTACCGAGACGATGTTGGCGACTCAGAAAATGGAGTTTGCTTCATTACAGAATTCTTTGTCAGCTTCTTATAATATCGTCAAAGCAACTGCCGATTCTTTGAGCAATATGGATTTTTACAACAAGCAAGAAAATACTCAGCTGAAAACTGCTTTGGATTCAGCGGAAAAACAAGTGGAATTGGCAGAAAACGGTTTGGAAAATTCGCAAATCGCTTTGGATAACGCGCAAAAATCCAAAGATCAGCAAATTATCGGCGCTGAAAACGGATTGAATTCCGCTCAAACTCAAATGTCATTGGCGAGAACGGCCATGGATAATTTAACAATTACTTCTCCCATCAGCGGAGAAATCACTTTTGCCAATGTGAAAGTCGGCGAAGAGATCAATCCCGGACAGCGCCTCGCCGAAGTGGCGCAGACCGGTTTGGTGAAAATCACTATTGATTTGGCTACAGAGGACGCTTACAAATTGAAGCAAGGTCAAACAGTATTTATCGCCGACAGCTTAAACGGAGTTTTGGCCAATGTTTCACCGGTCGCGGACGCGCAAAGTGGCAAGGTTAAAGCAGACATTATTTACGACAATAGAAACAGTGATTTAATCGTGGGAACCAATGTGAAGGTTTCCGTGGTTATCAATCCCGAAGATATTAAATTGGAAGACCCAACCGTAAAAATTCCCCTGAAGGCTATCACCATGTCACCGCGGGAAAATTTTGTTTTTGTCTTGACCGATGATAATCGCGCGAAAAAAAGACAAGTGGAAGTCGGGGAAATTTTTGATAATAAAGTGGAAATTGTTTCCGGCTTGAACGAGGGGGAAAAATTATTGGTGGAAGGCGCCAAATTGCTTAATGACGGAGATAAAGTGGAAATCAAATAATTTTCTATTAAAATATGAATGATTTATTAAATAATCAAGAATTGGAAAAACAAAAACAAGATTTGCAAAAGGTTTTTGAAAAAGAAAGAAAAGGTTTGTTCGGATTTTTTATTGAAAGATTCAGGTTGACATACTTGCTCATGGCTTTGATTTTCGTGTTTGGCGTTTTGGCCATATTTACTTTGCCGAAAGAATCTGAACCGGAAGTTGAAATACCTTTTGCTTTGGTGAATACCGTTTATCAAGGCGCCAATCCCGCGGATGTTGAAGAATTGGTTACCGATAAAATTGAAGAAAAAATTGAAAATGTTGATGATTTGAAAGTTTATAATTCAACTTCTAAAACCGGAATATCTTCAATCTATGTGGAATTTTCCGCTGAAGCGGATTTGGACAAAAGTATTACGGATTTGAAAGATGCGGTTGATTCGGCCAAACCGCATTTGCCTTCGGAAGCGGAAGATCCTTTTGTTATGGAGGTCAGTTTTAATGACATGCCGATTGTTACTTACAGCTTACTTGGATCATATAGTGACGCGGAATTAAAAGAATACGCTGAAATCGTGGAAAGTGAATTGGAAAGTATTGCCGGAGTTTCCGAAGTGGATATTATCGGTGGCGCTGAACGAGAATTTCTGATTTTGGTCGATCCCGCCAAGTTGGCTCAACATGGATTATCCATGTCGCAAATCGCCGGCGCAATTCAACGGGAAAACATGAATTTACCGGCCGGTAATATTGAAATAGATGATTATAAATACAATGTGCGAACTACCGGTCGTTTTGAAAATTTTGAAGATTTGAATTCCATAATCGTGGCTTATCAAGGAGAAGCTCCGATTTATTTAAGTGATTTGGGAGAAATGAAAGACACTTTTAAAGAAAAAGAATCTTTATCTCGTATCAGTTTGAACGGTCAAGAATCACAAAACGCCATTTCCTTACAAATTAGAAAAAAAACCGGTGGCAATATTTTGCGAATTGTTGACGAAGCTGAAGATATAATCGCCGAATTGGATCAAGGTGACAGATTGCCCGCCAATTTGGAAATTAAAAAAACCAATGATAACGCGGTTTTTATCAAGGATGACATCAACACTTTGGGCACCAGCGGTTTACAAACCATGTTGCTTATTTTTATCTTCCTGTTCGCGGTTTTAGGTATCAGAGGAGCGTTGATTACCGGTTTTTCAGTGCCCATCGCGTTTTTAATGGCCTTTATTGTCCTTCAAGTTCAAGGCATGACTTTGAACAGCATGGTTTTGTTTTCGCTTGTTTTGTCTCTTGGTTTAATGGTGGATAATTCAATTATTATTATGGAAGGCATTACCGAATACATGCACCGATTTGGAAAAACTCCGTTTGAAGCGGCGATTTTATCAATCTGGAATTATAAATGGCCGATTATCGCCGGAACCATGACAACAGTTTCCGCGTTTTTCCCGCAACTTTTGGTTTCCGGGATGATGGGTGAATATATGGGGATAATCCCCAAAACAGTTACCGCCACCTTGGTATCTTCTTTGTTCGTGTCTTTGGTGATTATTCCTGCTCTGGTAACCAGATTCTGTGTGCGTCGTAATGGAAAAATAGTTCCAAAACAAAATATTGAAAATAACGGAGTGGAAGAAAATAAAAAGAAAAAGCATCATTTGGGATTTATCGGTCGTTTGGTGGATGCTTTGCGTAAACATTATGTCATATACATGCGTCAAGTATTGGCTTCAAGAAAAAGACGTTGGACTGCCGTGGGAGTCGCTATTCTATTGTTTATATTAGCTGTACTGATGCCTATGGTCGGTTTATTGAAAGTGGAAATGTTCCCTACGGATTTTGATCTTGATTATTTTGCCGTTAACATAAAATTGCCGGTCGGTAGCGGATTGGAGAAAACAGATGAAGTTACTCGTCAAGCTGAAAAGATTATCAATCAAATTCTTGAATTGGATAATTATGTAACCAATCTTGGCAGTTCGTTTAATCTTATGCCCGGCACGGGATCCGACTCGGAAACTCATGTGGCTAGCATTATCGTTAATTTGCAAAAACCCGAAGATGGGCGAGAACGGAAAAGTTATCAAATCGCCGACAGTGTGCGAGATGCATTGGAAAATTTGCCCGGCGGAGAAGTCCGAGTGCAAGAATTAACAGCCGGTCCACCGACGGGAGCGCCGTTGGAAGCCAGAATTACGGGTTATGATTTAAACACTTTGGCTGAATTGTCCGAGCAAACGCGAATGATTATTGAACAAATCCCCGGCACTATCAATGTGGAAGACAGTTTGACCGAATTCACCGGTGAAATCAATTTCGCGATAAAAAGAGTTGAAGCGAAAAAATACGGTTTGGATTCCATGACAATCGCTTCCACATTGCGAAATGCTTTGTATGGCGTTAAAGCTTCATACATTACGGTAGCAGGAGATGATATTGATATTACCGTTAAATATTCGGATGAAGATTTGTCAGATGTGGATGATTTGAAAAATTTGGAAGTTTATAATCCAATGGGGCAAAGATACTTAATGAAACAAGTGGCGGATATTTCTTTTGAGCCGTCAGTGCAGGGTATTGATCATCGTAACGGTGAAAAAATAGTGACCGTAACCGCCAATTTGGAATCCGGTTATAATGCCGGTATCGCCACCAAGCAATTTGAAGAACAAGTGGCTGGTTTGAATTTGCCGGAAGGATACAAAATTGAAATGGGCGGTGAAATGGAGGATATCGCGCAATCATTTACGGAAATTTTCACTTCCATGATCGTGGCGGTTTTCTTGATCGTGATGATATTGGTTTTGCAGTTTAATTCTTTTAAACAGCCCTTCATTATAATGTTTGCTTTGCCCTTGGCGATTATCGGAGCGATTATGGCTTTGGTGATCATGCGCTTAAATTTTAGTTTGCCGGCATTTATCGGCATTGTTGCTTTGGCGGGGATCGTGGTTAACGACGCGATTGTTCTGATTGATCGCATAAACAAAAACATGAAAAGAAAAATGGATTTCATTGAAGGTATCGTGGAAGCCGGTGTGGCCAGAATGCAACCCATCTTTTTAACTTCAGCTACGACAATTGCCGGTATATTTCCACTGACTTTCGCCAATGAAATGTGGAAAGGATTGGGGTGGGGAGTTATCGGCGGTTTGCTTTTTGCTACGGTTTTGACTTTGATTTTCGTGCCGATTTTATACAGCATGATTTGTCGTAAAGATTATGATAAAGGAGCATTGTTTTAAAATTTTATTTTTTAAAAGTCCGTCTCGCTGAATTACGGGATGGGCTTTTTTTATTAACAAAATTCCGCTATAATAATTGAGATATTAATATAAATTCATTTATGCGTTTATTTAAACAAATTTTCATGTTTTTGTTGGCTTTGGCCATTATCGCCGTAGGCGGAGGGTATGCTTTAATTGTTTACGCCGAGCCGGTGGACTTATTGAATCCGGCGATTATTGTTGACGCGACTCACGGCAAAGCTGAATATAAAATTTCCGGCGAAGAATACAAGGAAGCTTATTATGGAGTGGAACTCAGTGCCGGCGATACTTTGCGTACGGGCGAAGATTCTCGCGCCAAATTGATTTTGTGGGATACTACGGAAGTGGAACTTGATTCGGAAACCGAATTATATATTCGTGGCGCGCATTTGGATGCAAGTAATTATTTGAAACAACAGATAAGATTGGAATTATTAAAAGGCAGAATTTGGGTCAGAACCATGGGGTTCGCGCATGAAGAATCATATATTTCCATAATCGTGGATGATTATTCCGTAAAAGCGATGGGCACATCTTTTGAAGTGAAAAAAAATTTCAATGTTATCTCGGGAACGGTTTATGAAAATATGGTAGCCATAGCTCGTTGGGCAGAGCCAGAAAATTTTATCAGTGTTTTTGAAGGTAGCGGTTGGCAAATGGTGCAAGGAGATCCTGTGGTTGAAAAAAAAGAAAACACAGAAGATGATAATGAAACAAACGAAATTGAAGAAGTACCGCAAGTTGAGCCTTTGGAAGAAGTGGTTAGAATCATCGATAAAACTTCAATCATGATTTCCGATTGGTACAAGGAAAACAATGAAGCCGATGAATTATTCGCCGATAAATTGAAAGACAAAAGAGCGGACATCTTGAAGCAAGCCGAACCTTTGCCCGGAGACGCCATGTACCGTTTGAAGCGCTGGGGGGAAGAGTTGGCGTTGAAAACCGCGCAAATTGAAGTTGAGAAAAAAAAATTAAAGCAAAAAATTGAATTAACGCGCGCTTTGGAAGCGGAAGCGCTATATGAGCAGGGGAGAATTGATGAAGCGCACGCTCATCTGCAAGAATATCCGATCGGTGATAAAACGCGCAACATGATTAAACGATTGCAAACTTTTGATCCGAAATATAAAAAAGAAGTCGGCGTGCTTGATGGAATGTTGGATAAATATTTAGATAAATTTTGGGGTGAAAGCGAGTCCGAATTCATTAAT
>CAZAKN010000009.1:0-26931 GCA_964486065.1 uncultured Gammaproteobacteria bacterium
CACTATATGTCATCTAGTTATCCCCAAAAGGTAACTTTAACTATGCAACAGTACATTTTTTGCAATTTATCAACTTGTTGAGCGGATTTAAATATTGTATAATTGGAGAAGTTTTTACTGAAATTAGAACACCGCGCGTGTTTCTTTTGTTATGATTAAAAAACAAAAACGAATCAAAAAAATGATTGATAATAAAATCAATCTGCTACGCAAGAAAGATGATTTATATCCGCGTGGCAAAGCGGTTTTTAAAATCAGTCGTTTTATTCTGTATCTTTTCGTGATTCTGTTGATCTCTTTTTTTGTTTTTTCTTATCAAGTTTTATTTACGGAAAACAGTTTGACCGATATCTTTACCGGCAAAATCAGCATTTTAAAACAATTGCAAAACTTTGCGGGTGAAACACAACTGAGAGGCGAAGCCGACGATCGCATCAATTTCATGATGTTGGGCATGGGTGGTGCCGGGCACGATGGACCGTATTTGACGGATACGATTATGTTGACAAGCTTGAAACCCTCCACCGGTCAAGTTGCCATGATTTCAGTGCCTCGCGATCTTCTGGTGGAAATCCCCGAATACGGCTGGTGGAAAATCAATAATGCCAATGCTTTCGGTGAAGAACAAAATCCGGGCAACGGCTCCGAACTAACCAAACAAGTTATTGAAAAACATTTCAATTTTCCGATCCATTATTTCGTGCGTATAGATTTCGCGGGTTTTGAAAAATTGATTGATGATATCGGCGGAATTAAAGTCTTCGTGGATCGTGAATTCACTGATTTCCAATATCCGACCAAGGATCATAAATATCAAGTGATATCTTTTGAACAAGGCTGGCAAACCATGGACGGAGACACGGCTTTGAAATTCGTGCGATCACGCCACGGCACCAATGGAGAAAATTCCGATTTCGCGCGAAGCAAACGCCAACAAAAAGTCATTGAAGCGGTAAAAAAACGCGTGCTGTCCTATAATTTTTTCTTATCGCCTCGCAAAATCAGTAAAATGATAGACACTTTATCCGCGCATATCAGAACGGATATTGAACCTTGGGAAATGGTCCAACTCGGCAAAATGGTGGAAAAAATAAATTCTGATAATATTATCACCCAAGTTATTGACGACAGTCCGGACGGATTGCTTTATGCCGGTATCGTCAACGAAGCATATGTTTTGCAACCGAAAGGAGGTGATTTTTCACAAATACAATATCTCCTGGATAATATTTTCAAGCCGGAAGAAAAATTGGAACAACGCAAAATTATTCGCGCGGAGGTTCGTAACGGAACCACTATCCCCGGTTTGGCTTCCACCAATGCTGAAGATCTGAAAAAAATGGGCTTTAAAATATTAAAAATCGGCAACGCGCCTATCCAAGATTATGAAAAAACCGTAATTTATAAATTAAATGAAAATACCGAACTTGACCAAGAGTCAGGATTCCTGCAAAATAAATACTCAGCGGATATAATAACCAATGATATTCCCATCTGGGTACAGGATTTCTCCGATCCGAACACGGATTTCTTCATTGTTCTGGGCAGTGACAGTAATAAATAATATATGCTTAAAATAAATTCCCCTTACCCCAAAGTCGCTTTGGTCGGACGAACCAATGCCGGCAAATCCACTTTGTTTAACCGTTTAACGGAAAAAAACACGGCTTTGGTTTCCAATGAACCGGGAACCACGCGCGACACGCGACACGGTCTGTGTTTATGGCAAGGTAAATATGTTTCCATAATTGATACCGCGGGATTGGATGTGGAATCTCAAGCTGAAATTGATCTTGAATCAAAAAAGCAGGCTCAAATCGCCATTAAAGAAGCGGACATTGTTTTGTTTTTGGTCAGCGTGAAAGATGGGATTTTGCCACAAGATAAGGAAATCGCCAAAATTATCAAGAAACACAAAAAACCGACCATCTTAGTGGTCAATAAAGTTGATAAAAAAAGCGAACTCAATAAAATCGCGGAGTTTTTCTCACTGGGCTTTGAAGATCTGTCCGCCATCTCCGCCAAATCGGGCGTTGGCACGGGTGATTTGCTTGATTATGTTTACGATGAATTGAAAAAATTAGGCAAAAAACCTTTAACTGACAAAAAGGCCGACGATTTGACCAAACTCAATGAAATAAAAATCTCCATTTTAGGCAAACCGAATGTGGGCAAATCTTCTTTGGTAAATAAATTGATCGGCGCACCGAGAACAATTGTTTCTCCCGTCCCCCACACCACCAGAGAAAGCCAAGATATAACTTTGGAATATGAAGAAAAAGGGGGAAATTACAATCTGACTTTTATTGATACCGCGGGGATTATTAAAAAAAGAAAAATGCAAGCCGGTCTGCAAACCGAAAGCATCAAGCAAAGTTTAAACAGTTTGCAAAAAAGCGATTTGGTGATTTTCATGATTGACGCGGGAGAGCCGATCACCACGCAAGATAAAAATATTACTCGCGAAATACTGGACAGCAATCGTTCTCTCATTATCGTGGTAAACAAATGGGACTTGGTGGAAGACAAAGATGAACATTCGGACAAAGAATATATTCAATATTTACACGGACAATTCCCCTACTTGACTTGGGCGCCGATTATTTTCACTTCCGCTTTGACCGGCTTTAAAGTCAATCGTCTTTTGCAAGAAATCGTGGAAATATACGAAAAACAACATAAGCCTATCAGTGATGAAGAACTTGATGAATTTTTAAAATATATTTTAAAGCGACAACCGCCTCGCAAAGCCAAAGGAACCAAGCGCCCGTATTTGCGAAAAATCCGCCAAGTTAATCATGATCCTTTGACTTTCACCGTACACACCGCGCCGAACGACACTTTGCATTTTTCTTACATTAGATTTATCAAAAATCATCTGCGTGATTATTTTAAACTTTTCGGTTGCGGTATTCATGTCCGAGTAATCACGCCAAAGAAAAAATCACATACCACATAAATATGTTTTTAATCGTCGGTCTCGGCAATCCGGGTAAACAATATGTCAATTCACGCCATAATATCGGCTTTCAAATGTTGGATTATTTTTTTGATCAATGGTTGAAAAACGAAGATTTTTCCGACTGGTGTCAAGACAAAAAAATGCAAGCTGAAATTTCACGAGGTCGCGTTGACACTGAAAAAGTGATTTTGTGCAAACCGACAACTTACATGAACAACTCCGGACACAGCGTGCAATCTGTCAAATCCTATTACAAAATAAAACCGGAAAATATTTACCTTGTACATGATGACCTTGATTTGAAATTGGGTACTTATAAAATTCAATTTAACAAATCCAGTGCCGGACATAACGGCATTAAATCAATAATCCAGCAAACCGGTAGCCAAGCTTTCAATCGTATTCGCGTAGGCGTGGCCAAACAAGATAAAAACAAACAAGGCGACACCGCCAAATTCGTGCTTAATGATTTCAATTTACTGGAACGACATAAATTAAAAGCCGTTAAAAAACATATTTTGGAACAGGTAAAGCAAATTTTACGCAATAAATGAAAAAAGCAAGAACGAAATTGAAAATTACAAATCAACAATAAAAAAATAATCCCGCTCAAACGGGATTTTCAAATAAAAAGACTGGTCCGTAAAATCACACTTACCAAGAACGAGAGAACAGCTAGGAGGGGATGCTGTTCGGGACTCGCCTGGCAAGTATGATTTTATTGACCAGTCTGATGGTTTCAACTTATTCAAGCAATTTAACACGGTTTTATTTATTTGTCAATAGCTAAATTTAGACAAATGAGACATAATTCGCAAAATTCCGATCTTCCCTACTGGCTGGCTTTCAGTCGGTTACCTCATGTGGGTGGCGTAAAAATAAAACGACTGCTTAATTTTTTCAATACTTTGGAACAAGCTTGGAAGGCCGGAATTTCAGAACTTGAACAAGCCGGCTTGAATAAAATTGACGCTGAAAAAATCAATCTATCCCGCCGTCAAATCTCGCCGGAACAAGAGCTGAAAGATTTGTTAAACAAGCAAATCAAAGCCTTAACTTGGAAAGATGAAGATTATCCGGAGCTTTTGGCGCAAACCCATAATGCCCCGCCCGTGCTTTATTATCGCGGTGATTTATCTTGTTTGAGAAATCACGCCGTGGGAGTGGTGGGGACTCGCAAAGTTTCAAGTTACGGTAAAACTGCCGTGGAAAAATTCGTTCAAGGTTTGGCTACGGAAAAAATCACCATCATCAGTGGCTTGGCAATCGGCACGGACACTTTGGCTCACATGGCGGCTTTAAAATATGATACTAAAACCATTGCAGTACTCGGCAGTGGCGTGGACAATGATTCAATCTACCCGGCCATGAACAAAAAACTGGCGCAAAAAATACTTGATCAAGGCGGACTCATTATCTCGGAACAACCGCCGGGAACAAAACCCATCAGCTATCAATTTCCTTTGCGCAATCGCATTATCAGCGGTCTTTCTCTAGGTGTCTTGATAATTGAAGCGCCGGAATCCTCCGGCGCGCTCATCACCGGAAAATACGCACTGGAACAAAACAGAGAAATCTTTGCCGTGCCGGGACATATCAATCATCAAAATTCACAAGGGTGCAATAAACTTATTCAACAAGGTGCCAAATTGGTCTGCTCCACAGAAGATATTTTGGAAGAATTGGCCATCAATCAACTTCCGGATTTGGCTTCAATTAAAAAAACCGCGTCTTCAAACACGGATCCCCTCAGTCAAAAAATCTTGACCGCTTTAAAAACCGAACCTCTGCACATAAACCAACTGGCGTCGCGCACCGGCTTACCAATCCGAGAATTAAACGCTGCCGTGATTCAATTGGAAATAAACGGCTTATTAAAAAACAACGGCGGACTACTCTGCGCGTTGGAATAAAAAAGCACTGTACCGTTTTCCGCGTGCCATAAAGCCACGAATTGACATCTCTCGCCTTGTCTGTCATATTATTCATATTACAATTGACTAAGCTTCAATATGAAAACTTTGGTAATCGTGGAATCCCCCACCAAAGCCAAAACCATCGGCAAATTTTTAGGCAAAAATTATTTGGTTGAATCTTCTTTCGGCCATATTCGTGATTTGCCGAAAAAAGAACTGGGCATTGATCCGGAACACAATTTTGAACCGAAATACATTGTGCCGGAAACCGGCAAAAAACAAGCTGAAAAATTAATATCTCTGGCCAAGAAAAGCGGTCAAATACTGTTCGCCACTGATGAAGATCGTGAAGGTGAAGCCATTGCTTGGCATTTGGCGCACATTTTAAAATCAAAAAATCCTGAAAGAATCACTTTTCATGAAATCACTCCCAAAGCAATTGAAAACGCGCTCAAAACACCGCGCGGGCTTGATATGAATTTAGTTGACGCGCAACAAGCTCGTCGCGTCTTGGACAGACTAGTCGGCTATCATCTTTCTCCTTTTTTATGGAAAAAAGTGGCGCGAGGTCTTTCCGCCGGACGCGTGCAATCCGTGGCCGTCAGATTGATCGTGGAAAAAGAAAGAGAAATTCAAGCTTTTAATCAAGAAGAATATTGGACAGTGGAAGCTGAATTCACCACGAATAATGAAACTTTTCCCGCCAAACTTCACGCCTTGGATGGCAAAGCTTTGAAAAAAATGGCTTTGAACAACAAGGAAAAGACTGATGAAATAATCAAAAAAGCGGAAAAACAAAATTATCAAATCGCGGAAATCAAGCAAAAATTAACCACCAAAAAAGCGCCGACACCTTACAGCACTTCCACACTGCAACAAGACGCCAACCATAAACTGGGTTTTTCCGCCAAACAAACCATGCGCTTGGCGCAACAACTTTATGAAGGGATTGATTTAAAAAACGGTCAAGGAGCGGTCGGCCTGATTACTTACATGAGAACCGATTCTTTAAATCTTTCCGTTGATTTCCGCAAAAAAGCGGTCAACTACATTCAAAAAAATTTCGGCGACAAATACGCTTACGCCAAAGGACGAGTTTTTAAAACCAAAAGCAAAGGCGCTCAAGAAGCTCATGAAGCAATCCGCCCCACGCATGTGGAACATTCTCCCGAATCAATTAAGAATTGTCTGAACGCCAATCAATTTAAACTTTACAATTTGATCTGGACCAGAAGTTTGGCCACTCAAATGTCGGACGCGAAAATCAATTCCACCGCCGTGGATATCACCGATCAAAATACTGAATATTTATTTCGCGCCACCGGACAAACCATAGCTTTCCCCGGCTTTTTAAAAGTTTACAAAACCGACACCAAAGAAACTCTCTTGCCGGAAATGCGAGAAAAACAACCGGCTGATTTACAAAAAATAAGTGGTGAGCAACATTTCACTCAACCTCCCGCCCGCTATACCGAAGCTTCACTGGTCAAAGCATTGGAAGAACACGGCATCGGTCGCCCGTCCACTTACGCTCCGACCATTTCCACGATTCAAGATCGCAACTATGTGGTTAAAGAAGAAAAAAAATTAAAACCCACGGATATCGGTATTACCGTCAACGATATTTTGGTGGAACATTTTCCGGAAATTGTGGGCTATGATTTTACCGCGGAAATGGAAGAAAACCTTGATTGTATCGCGCATGGCAAAAAAAAATGGCAACCCGTGATCCGCGCGTTTTGGCAACCTTTTAAAACCAATCTTGATAAAAAAGACAAAGAGCTGACCAAAAAAGATTTGACCGAAGAAAAAACCGATGAAAAATGCGATAAATGTGGCGCGAACATGGTCATTAAAATCGGTCGTTTCGGCAAATTCATGGCTTGTTCCAATTATCCCGAATGCAAAAACACCAAACCCGTTCCCGGTTCGGAAGAATCTCAAGAAGAACAAGAAACCATTGATGAAAAATGTGAGAAATGCGGAGCTCCGCTCGTGATTAAGCATGGTCGTTTCGGAAAATTTTACGGCTGTTCCAATTATCCCGAATGTAAATATATTAAATCGGCCAGCCAAAAAACCGGCGTTAATTGTCCGGAATGTGGCGGAGATATTGTTTCTCGCAAAGGCAAAAGAGGTATTTTTTACGGCTGTTCCAATTATCCCAAATGTCGCTTCACTTTATTTGCTAAACCTACCGGCAATAATTGCAAAATCTGCGGTGCCTTGATGGTTACGAAAGGTAAAAAGGGCGGAGAAAAATGTTCCAACAAAGATTGTGAAACCAACAAATAAACAATAAAAACAATTCAAATAAAGCGAAAAAACACTCAGCAAGAGTGTTTTTTCGCTTAAATACGAACAAAACCTTGCTTTTTTAATCAAAAATGCTTCAATATAATATATGTCACTCAGCGCCATATTCAATATAATTAAAGCAACTCGTCCGAAGACCGACTTGGGACTTATTGAAGTCGGTCATAAAATTCTACAAAATCAATTGAAAAATTATTCCGGACGAGAAAAAAATAATCTACTTAATGAAGCGATTGACAAGGCTTGCCAAGCGGCCAGAGAAAACGCGGATCTTGATTTTATCACCGCGGCTTTATTTTTTCCGATTAAAAATAAAGAGAAAAACTTACTCAAACAACTTCGCCGACAAACCAATGAAAATATCGCCAAATATGTGACCGCTCATGATTTCATGATAACGGCACTGGCCGATGAAATTCACAAACCGATCGTAAATCATTCTTATCACACCGCTTTATTGCTGACGGAATCAAGCGTGGACACGGACACCATCGTCGCCGGCATGTTGCATCAAATCCCCCACCACACCGCTTATGAACTGAAACATATTAAAAAAACTTTCGGCTCCAATGTTTCCGATTTGCTGGAAAAATATTATCGTATTCAAAACTTAACCGTAACCGTGGGAGAACGCTATGTGCAGCATTTGAAAGAAATGGTACTGAGCATGAGCCAAGATCTCAGAGTGATCACCATAAAAATGTGCGCCAATATTGATCGCATGAAATATTTGCCGAATCTGGAAGATGAACAAATTAAAAATTTGGCCATTGAATCAAGAGATGTTTTGGCTCCCATCGCGGATTTACTCGGCATGTGGCGTTTGCGCTGGCAATTGGAAGATTTGGCTTTTCGTGTTTTGGAGCCTGAAGAATATAAAAAAATTTCACGCAGATTCAATGTTGATGAGAAAAAAAATCGTGAAAAATACATTCAAAAAACCAAGCAAATCGTGGAAAAAGCCATGAAAGAAGCCGGCGTGGAAGGTCATATTAACGGTCGTTTCAAACATTTTTACGGCATTTACAATAAGATGCAACGAAAAAACAAACGCTTCAATGAAGTTCATGATGTTTTCGCTTTGAGAATAATCGTCAGATCAGTGGATGAATGCTATCGCGTTATGGGTATAATCCATAATATCTGGAAACCTAAAACCGGACGCATCAAGGATTACATTGCCATTCCCAAGCCGAATAATTATCGCAGTTTGCACACCACCGTTTTCGGCTTAAACGGACGATTGACGGAATTTCAAATTCGTACGAAGGAAATGGACCATGAAGCCAAATTCGGCATCGCTTCACATTGGAAATACAAAAATCAAAACACTCCCAATCCCAAATGGATTCAAGAAATTTTGGACAAGCAACAACAATTTAAAGATGATGAAGAGTTTTTGGCACATTTTTCCAGCGCGATTTTAAATAATCGCATTTTCGTTTTTTCACCCAAAGGCGATGTGATTTCTCTGGAATTAGACGCCACTCCGGTGGACTTCGCTTACGCCATACATACCGAACTCGGAGATAAGTGCCAAGGCGCGATTGTTAATGAATTGGCCGTGCCTCTGAACCATAAACTGAAAACCAATGATGTGGTGGAAGTTATTGTTGATCGCCAGCAACCCGGACCAAAAGCCGAATGGCTGGGATTTGTCAAAAGCAAAAAAGCCAAACGAAAAATTGAATCTTACCTGCTTAAAAACCAAGGCGCTTAACTTGCCAACCGTTTTGCGGTATAATATATACAGTTATGACTACCATCAGACAATTGACCGATATTATCCAACAATACGATCCTGACGCGGACCTGGATTTAGTGCGTCGTGCTTATGATTACGCCAATGACGCTCACAAAGGACAAAAAAGAAGTACCGGCATCCCCTATATTGAACACAGCCTGCAAGCGGCGAAAAACTTGTCGGAAATGCAATTGCCGATTCCCATGATCGTGGCCGGGCTATTGCATGATGTGCCGGAAGACACGGAAAAAACATTGGATGATGTAAAAAAAGAATTTGGCGCTGATGTGGCGGGCATGGTGGAAGGCATTACCAAATTGGGAAAAGTGAAATATCGCGGTCTTGATCGCTATATTGAAAATTTGCGAAAGATGTTCGTGGCCATGGCTGAAGATATTCGGGTGATTATTATAAAATTCGCCGATCGTCTGCACAACTTGCAAACACTCTACGCCATGCCGGCGGATAAACA
Source organism: uncultured Gammaproteobacteria bacterium (assembly GCA_964486065.1). Lineage (GTDB taxonomy): Bacteria > Patescibacteriota > Patescibacteriia > UBA11705 > JABHMO01 > CAZAKN01. The sequence continues at coordinate 9,411 of CAZAKN010000009.1, forward strand.
AAAAAGAATCGCCCGAGAAACTTTGGAAATATTCGCGCCCATCGCCAACCGTTTGGGTATGGGAGAACTGCAAGCTCGCTTGGAAGACGCGGCCTTTAAATACGCGTATCCGGAAGATTATGTGAAAATTGAAGCCTTGATCAAACAAAACTACCCACAAAAAAAGAAAACTCTTAATAATATGGTTCGCAAGGTTCGCAACCGCTTGGATACTGAAAACATTAATTATCATGATATCTACGGCCGAACCAAACATTACTACAGTTTTTACAGAAAATATAAAAAATACAATGGCGATGTCAAACAAATTTATGATTTGGTGGCGCTTCGCATCATTGTTGATTCGGTTTCCGATTGTTATGCGGTCTTGGGCATAGTACACAATATGTGGACTCCGATTCGCGGACGGATCAAAGATTATATAGCGCAACCGAAACCCAACGGATATCAATCTTTACACTCGGCGATTTTCGGTGACGATCAAGAAATCATTGAAATCCAAATTCGCACCAAAGAAATGCATGAACGAGCCGAATTCGGAATATCTTCACACTGGAGATATAAAGAACACAAGAGTCAAGCCAAAAATGATAAAGAAATTCGCTGGGTTTCCGAATTGGCCGAATGGATCAAAAAAATCAAAGATAATGAAGCCTTTTTGGAAGGCGCTAAAATTGATGTTTTTCAAAATCGCATTTTCGTATTCACCCCGCAAGGTGATGTGATTGATCTGCCCGAAGGTGCCACACCCGTAGATTTCGCTTATCATATTCACACGGAAATCGGCAATAAATGTTCTCAAGCCATGGTTAATAATGAAATCGTGCCACTGAACAACACTTTAAAAAGCGGAGATGTGGTGCAAATTATTACCGATAAAAATCGCAAAGGCCCCAACCCAGAATGGTTGACCAAAGTTAAAACCCGTACCGCTCGTCAACACATTGAAAATTTTAAAAATAAATCTTGGAAAAAAATACTGCCAAAATTCGGCAAATAATATTATGAAAAACAAAAACAAACTTGTATTTATTTCAACCTTAATTTTTCTGGTAATGCCTTTCCTCACGGCTCATGCGCAATATCAATTGCCCGATTTTTTGAACGCGGGCGGTGATCCAACCGTGGTTATCGGTCGTATTATTAAATATTTGATCGGCATCTCCGGAACTTTGGCTTTGGGCGCGTTTATTTACGGTGGAATTCTCTGGGTTATTTCAGGAGGAAGAGAGGAATATGTGACCAAAGGAAAAAGTACCATGGTTTACGCGACCATCGGTCTGGGCGTAATCTTCAGCTCTTATGTAATTGTCAACTTTATTATATACGCTATAGGTAAAGCTTAATTTTCGCTTAAATTTAGATAAAAAAACAGCTTGTGGCTCACAAGTTGTTTTTTGAATGGATGCTATTATTGACTTTTCCGCTAAAATATGATAAAATAAGTCATCAGTGTTTTTTCACAATAACAAAAAAAGGAGAAAGAAATGGACGCAACAATCGTGTACAGCATCATTTCGGTTTTGGTCTTGGGCGCGTGGATGTATAAAAGCATCTATATCGTCAAAGACGAGGAAATCTTGGTAATGACCGTTTTGGGGGGAGCGGTAAAAAAGTTGATCACCTATGTGGATATGCAAGATATCGGATTCGCCTTTTGCCCTTGGCCATTTTACCAACCACGGGAAAAAATTATAAACACTTGGCAAACCGGCAACTTTAGGGACATCACGGTAACTTTCTCCGTGTATGATCAAAACGAAACCGAGAGCGAGAGCGAAAAACGGATTGCCAAAGCCTCGGGAAAAATGCCCTTGATCAGTGTCAATTGGCGCTTGAATTTTCAAGCAATGAGGTGCGAAAATGAGGACCTCAACAATGCCCCCCTCACGGTTGGCCGGTTCATAACGAATCGGACGCTGGACAAGCTGTTGGCAATGTATGCCAAGGAAGAAGTCATCGGTCCGATTGGCCCGTCGGATTTAAAGGATCTGGATGTTACCAAGGAAAAAATCAGAGCATTCCTTGAACTATCCGCCTACGATGAAAAGGAAGGATCCTGGGATCTGACCAAGATCAAGACTGATGGAGTTGGTGATGTGCTGACGCGCATCATCAAAAATGTGTTTGAGCATCTGGACATCAGCAAAGCTGAAGAGCTAGATTCTCAAACAAAAAAAGTCCTGCAAATCCAGAGAATCATTCAAGCTTTTCTGGATTTTGAAGGCATCCCGGTTGAGGTCAAATCATTGGTGATCAATGAGTCAATGGTCATCACCGATGAAGGCCTACGCCGTGAGCGTGAAAGCTTGGCCAACACCATGATGCAACGGCGGACAGAGATTGAGAAGAAGGAAACCGAAGCTCGCCTGCAAAAAGCGGATGAAAAGGTGGTGCAAGCCAAAGCGGAACGAGACGAGAAAGAGCAAGAAGCAAGAATGATGGTCATCGCCGCACGCTTGAAAGCCGATACGGCTCAAGCGGAACTGGAAAAGCAAGTGGCTTTGATCAAGGCGCAAGCTGAGGGTGAATCAGAGGCCATGGTTATCAACCGAGTCGCTGACGCACTGGGGATTCCTGCCGATGGAGCGGAAAGGCAAAATGCCTGGGCGATGTTCAAAGCGATTGAAGCGCTTAAAGAACATCAAGGAACCAACACGATTGTTGGGCTCAACGACCTGCAAGGACTGCTAGGACGCCTGGCTATCGGTAAAAAAGGAGGTTGAAAATGAGTAAAATTGCTCACGGGATTTTCATTGGCGCGTCCGCATTTCCCGTCATCTGGCTTTTCGGTGGAAATCTGGATTGGCAATTGATGGGCGCCGCCGCCCTTTTCGTGATTAGCGTGGTCTGGCAAATAATCCACGGTAATCGCAAAAAAACCGTGGATTTGGCCAAAGCGAAAACCGACGAAGCGGAGGAGAATGGCGAGGATAAAAAACCTCGCCGTGTCATCTTCATCCCCACACCAAACGAAGAGAGCTCTTCGGCGATCAAATCGCTGATCAAATGGGCGATCATCGCTTTGGTAGCGATAATCGTTTGGGAGATTCTGCCGAATACCGGTTATAATCCCCCGACGCCAAAAGGAGTCCGGCAATCTCCCAAACAGGTTGCGAAAACTCCGAGCAAAACCGAACCTCCCAAGCCAAGAGTCGTCCGGCACAATTATCACGCCAGCTATGCGTTGGCGATGATTGAGCCACATGAAACTCACGAAATCTTCTATGTCAAAAAAGGAGATCGCGTATTGTTTCAGACTCATAAACCTACCGAGGTTTATTGGCGATTGGGCAAAAGCAAGAAGTGGATGGAAACTGTCGGAAGGAAAATCTATGAGATGCCCACTTACGGGCTGATCAGGATTAAGTCTCCGCGCGAAAATCGCGTGGAAGTGCTGATCCTTCGCGACTAACAGCTTTAATCCCGCCTTCTCCAAGGCGGGATTTTTTAATTATAAAAGAACCGCTCGGGAACGGTTCTTTTGATAATATTTATTCCGGTTGAATAACTTTGTCGGGATAGAATTTTAAACTGTTAATGATTTTGCGAGCGGTTTCAAAGTCTTCTTTTATAATAAATTCAATAATGCGATCCTCTTTTTCCATCGCCAAAATATCTTTACCCTCATCCCCCGCTCCGAGGAACCAATAGGCCGGACTGTCACCTATTTCCACTTCTTGACGAGCGACTTCATCTCTCCATAAATTATTTTCTTGATTGGCATAAAATTCAGCCAGTGAATAATTGTTGTCCCAATTGATATGGCTTTTAATGGTCAGATACGCTTGTTCATTTTCCGAATCAAGTGGCGAAAAATCCACGCGTAAACCGTTTTCTCCGCTGTCCGATACTTGCCAATCAACCGGATAACGGATTTCAAAGCGAAAAGCCGGATTGGTGTAAATTTTCCAGCCTTTGACAAAATTTTTCACTTCTCGTTCGGAATAATTAAAATCTTGCTTAATCGTCTCCCCTCCATTACCGCAGGCTGAAAGCATGATGGCTAAAAAAAGTAATCCGCCCGCGAAAAAAATTCGTTTTAACATACTGAAAATCTATTTTACTATTTTACAATATCACTGATAATTTGGTTCATTTCTTCTTCGGAATAAAAATCAATCTCAATCTTGCCTCTATTTCCGTTTTTCTTAATGGAAACTTTGGTATTCAAGGCCGCACGGATCAAAGCCTCTTTTTCATCCAAACTCGGATCCTTAACCGTCACTCGTCGCGTGATCGTTTTTTTAAGAGCGCGACTGTTGTGTTCCGCGTCTCGCACCGTCAAATTTTTATTCAATATTTTTTTTAAAAAATCCAGTTGTTTTTTTTCCGTATCCAAACCGGCGATGATTTTAGCGTGCCCCTCGGTAATTTTACCCGTAGCCAAGGCGCGTTGGATTTCTTCCGGGAGCGTTAAAAAACGCAAATTATTGGCCACCGAGGAACGACTTTTTCCCATTTTTTCAGCGATTTGCTCTTGAGTTAAATTGAATTCATCAATAAATCGCTGATAAGCCACCGCGGTTTCCACCGGATTCAAATTTTTGCGTTGCACATTTTCAATCAAGGCCAGTTCCAATTTTTCCTGCTGATCCGCTTCACGAACGATTACCGGCACGGTCGGCAATTCCAAAATTTTAGCGGAACGAAATCTTCGCTCTCCTGCAATCAGCTGATATTTATCACCTCTGCGAGTAACAATGAGTGGCTGAATAATGCCGTGAACTTTTATAGATTCAATCAGTTCTTCCAAATCTTCATGATCAAAAATCTGGCGAGGTTGCAAAGGATTAACTTCAATTCGGTCAAGTGGAGCTTTAATTATTTTTGCTTGATCAAAATCCGGCAAAATATCTTTATTTTGCGGTGAAACCGCCTCTTCGGCGACTTTTTTATTGGGGATAAGCGAACCTAGCCCCCTGCCCAATCCAGAAACTTTTGCCATAATTTATGTTTTTATTTTGCTTATAATATTTCTAAAATTTCTCTGGCCAATCTTTCATAAGCTTTGGCACCACGAGACTCGGCATCATAATGAAAGATTGATTGACCATGGCTCGGCGCTTCGGACAAACGCACATTGCGAGGAATCACGGAACGGAAAATTTTATCGGGAAAAAATTTATACAATTCTTGACGGACTTGGTCGGAAAGCTTAGTCCGTTTATCAAACATGGTAATCACCGCGCCCAAAATGGATAATTCTTGTTTAATGTTTTCTTTCACCAAATCTATGGTGCTGATCAGCTGACTCAAACCTTCCAAAGCGTAATATTCAGCTTGGATGGGAATCAGAACTTGATCCGATGCGACCAAACCGTTGATGGTTAGAAGCCCGAGAGAAGGCGGACAATCTATCAATATAACATCGTAATCACCGCGTACTTCATCCAAAGCGTCATGCAAACGAAATTCACGCCTATCCACACCCACCAATTCCACATTGGCACCCGCCAAACCTTGTGTGGCCGGAGCCACCCGATAACCTAAATGCGCGGTGGGATGAATAATCTCGCGCACCAAATGTTCACCCGCAATGCTTTCATAAATGCCTTTTTGTAAATTTGCATGATCAATACCCAAACCGCTGGTAGCGTTAGCTTGTGGATCCAAGTCCACCAGCAAAACATATTTCCCGAATTCCGCCAAATACGCGCCCAAATTAATGGTAGTGGTGGTTTTCCCCACTCCGCCTTTTTGATTAACAACCGCGATAACCTTGGCCATATTTAAATTTAACTTAAATATTAAGCTAATTATGGTAAATTTTAATAAATTTACCTGTTACAATTATACAAAATATTTATCCCTTTGACAATTAAACATCTATTAACTATAATATTAGCACTTCTTTGTAAAATTAGCTTTTAATCAATCCGCCTCGGTGGTGAAATTGGTAGACACGCACGACTCAAAATCGTGTGGGGCAACCCATGTCGGTTCGACTCCGACCCGAGGCACCAAACAGAAAAGACATTCGCGAGAATGCCTTTTTTGTTTCAGCTGTTGACAAAAACTTATTTTTCTTGTAAGTTTAGCTATGGATTGTTCTTTGTCAACACAAACATCTACTTACATTCAACAAGGAGAAAACAATGAATTGGCAATTGAAGGTTTTCATTTTTTCAAGCATTCTTATGCTACTTTCGGCCTGTGGCGGAAGCGAATTAAATCTCACAGGTTCGGAAGACTGTCTTACCGGACAACGAGGTTGCCCCTGCTACGGCAACGGCACCTGCGATGAAGGTCTGGAATGCGTGGACAATCTTTGCTTGAAAACCGATCAAGCGGATGGAGATCAAGAAGGCGAAGACGACATTACCGATGACGGAGACGATCAAGTTGACGGTGATAATCCTCCCGACGGAGATGATCCCGAAGACGGTGATCTTGATGATGATGAACCGATTGATGGCGATCAAGATGAAACGCCCCTTGACGGTGATGACGATTCACCCGACGGAGATGATCCCGAAGACGGAGATCAAGATGAACCGCCAATTGATGGTGATGATGAACAAATTGATGGCGATCAAGATGAAACGCCAATTGACGGCGATGAAGATCATTTTGAAAGTGAAACGGAATGGTTGGTTCAACTGACCGAATCCCAAGGTGGACTACCGATCAACACGGAAATCATACTCGGTGATTTCATTATCGCTCCGGAAAGTGAAGCAGGTCTGGACTGTTTCTGGGAAATGACTTATGAAGATGATTTTGATCGCTTGATCCCCGGACAGACAGCTCATGATTCCATCTTGATTCTGTTCAGCAAAGAATCACTGGACTTAACGCTGACTTGTGATGACGGCGTGAACTCCGATTCGGATACGATTGTTCTGACGGCTGAAGACATCTGTGAAGACATTGTCTGCGAGATCAACGCCGAATGTTCACCGATTATGGGTTACTGCGTTTGTCCTGAAGGTTCTGTTTGCGATGAATGCCCTGAAGGCTACATTCTTGATCCGAGGACACCAAGAGGTTGCACTGATGATCCCTGTGAACCCGATCCCTGCAACGGGCATGCCGTGGAATGCAATCATCTTTTGCAAGGTGATTTTATCGCCGTATGCGAATGCGCCGACAACTATGGTGGCGACAACTGCGAGCAATGCGCCGAAGGGTATATGGATTATCCGGAATGCCGTAACAATCCGTGTTCGCCCGATCCTTGCAACGGTCATGGTCAATGTGATCTTACTGATGGATCCTGTAATTGTGACGACCATTACGCGGGAGACAATTGTGAACAATGCTCCGGCGATTATGTCGCTTATCCGCTGTGTCATGAAAATCCCTGTGAACCCGATCCCTGCAATGATCATGGCGAATGTTCTTTGCAAGACGGTTCCTGCGATTGTGATGACAATTATGGCGGAGCAAACTGCAACCAATGCGCTCCCGGCTACCTTGACTATCCGATCTGCCGAGATAATCTCTGCGATCCCGATCCGTGTAACGGACACGCGGAATCCTGCAACACTGTGACAGGTGCATGCACCTGCGCAGAAGGTTATGATGGCGACAGTTGTGAAGTCTGCGCCGACGGCTATCTCAGTTACCCGGAATGCTATCGCAACCAATGCGATCCTGATCCCTGCAACGGACATGGCGACTGTAACACCTACACCGGTGTCTGCTCCTGTCACGAAGGCTGGGTCGGTCCACATTGCGAAACAGCGGAACCTTGGGTAGATTTAAGAGATATTCATTGTGTATTGGAATGTTTGCCCGACTTTAACTATGGAGTCAATATTTGGTATGGTAATGCGACTACCTATTTTGCCAGCCAAATCTCCGGTCCCTGCTATGGTAGATTTGAAAACCCATCCGGTAGCTTAGAACCGGATGGAAGGATGTTTTTAGACTATATTACCCCTAATTGTTTCGGAACATTTGAATTACAAGTAACTGTTTGCAACAATGGTGGTAGATGCGTTGATTCAACTCCTCTAGAATTCACTATAAATGAATTATAATAATGTATAAAAGCCCATAAATGGGCTTTTTTTATTTAAATTTAGGTATAAACCAATATTCGCATTTGACATTTTTTAAAAAATGTGATATAATTCTAAACATATAACAAAATAGTTGTTATAATATAATTAACAAGATCTTTCAAAACATTTCTCTGTGCTTCACAGAGAGAAAGGGTTTGTCATGAAACACTTTTGCATTGTTTGGGTAATTTCATTGTTGGTCTTGGCCGGTTGCGATGAAGACACATTGATAACCGGAGAAAATTCCTGTTCCGAGGGAAGCCAAGGATGCCCGTGCTATGGCAATGGCACTTGCGACGAAGGGCTATCCTGCCTTGATAATTTCTGCGTTAAGGTATATCAAGGAAACCCTACGGATGGAGACAACGAATCACCTCCCGACGGAGATGGACTCAATGATGGCGACAGTGAAGAAGAAGATGAACACACCGTTGATGGTGATAGTGAGCTATGTGCTCACAACTGTAGCGATAATGGAGAATGTAATCCCGAAACCGGAAGCTGTACATGTATAGAAGGATGGGCCGGGATTATTTGTGAAATTGAAATCTCATCTGATGGTGATATTGATTTATGTCATCACAACTGCTCTGATAATGGGCTGTGTGATCCGGAAACCGGTGCATGTGAATGCGACCCTGGTTACGGTGACATAATCTGCTCATCGGATAATAGAGCGCTTCAATGCTCAGAACACAGTGTCTACAATGAAGACACAGCGACTTGTGACTGCGATGAAGGATGGCAAGGAGAAACCTGTGGTGAATCCACATTAGAACCTTGCTACTTCCAAGAAGATGAAGATCTACCCGCAAGCTCACTTGAGGCTTGTTTCGTAGATTCTGGTATAACAGTAATGCTATACATTAATTGCAATCAATCGGAAGCAAAAATAACTTGTGAAGACATCTGTATTTACGACTATTTCCAGCACCTAATGAGTTTCATTGAAGAGTGCGGATATATCCCCGATTGTTGCGACTGCGACGAGTACGAGGAAGAAGACGAGTGACCCTTTCACCAATGCGCGCGGAAACTTCCGCGCGTTTTTTAATTACCAAAAAATCAGGGAGCATGGAGCATGGGACAGAGAGCATTCAACATGGAGCAGGGAGCATTGAACAGAGGTATTTAATTGGGATTCCTTTGCAAAGAACTTCTCAGCGAGTGATACATTAACTCCCTGCTTCTCATCAACATCCCTAACAGGCGTGTCATCCCGCATTTATTACGGGGCATGTCCCGCCACAGGCGGGGATCTCCAAAGCGGTTATTTAAATAACACCAATTCTTCATTCCCCACCTAGCGTCAAAAAGTATCTTGAACAACCTTCGGTTTTTCAAAACTGTAAATGATTTACTTACAAAGATACGAGTTTTGGAGTTCCCGCATCAAGTGCGGGATGACACAGAGAGGTGTTTTGCTTGGAGTTCCTTTGCAAAGAACTTCTCAGTGAGTGAGACATTACTTCCTTGCTTCTCATCAACACGCCAACAAGGCGTGTCATCCCGCCTGTGGCGGGAAGTGAAAAATAAAATTTTATTGTTTTAACTTTTGGATTTTTTTAAAATTTAAAGCTTAGAACTTGTTTAAAATATGAGTCAATGAAAAAAGCCGAAACTGCTCTCACGAGCTCCCCGGCTTTTTCGTCTCTCAAATTGATTTGTTTTCTATTATTTAATACCCCCTCAGCCGCAGATCGGCCGAAAAAGTTTCAATAATTGATATTATTATTCACCATCTCCACTACCGGCAGTTTCGCTTCCACCTGAATCCCCACTTGAACCACTATCAGCCGAGCTTGTCCCACTATCAGTTGATCCACCGGCTTCACTGCCTGAATCAGCACTTTCTGTTCCACTTGTTTCGCCACCGGCTTCACTACCTGAATCAGCACTTTCTGTTCCACTTGTTTCGCCACCGGCTTCACTACCTGAATCAGCGCTTTCCTCTCCACTTGTTTCGCCACCGGCTTCGCTACCTGAATCAGTGCTTTCCTCTCCACTTGTTTCACCACTTGCTTCACTACCTGAATCAGCGCTTTCTGTTCCACTTGTTTCACCACTTGCTTCACTTCCAGAATCAGCACTTTCCTCTCCACTTGTTTCGCCACTTGTTTCGCTACCTGAATCAGCACTTTCCTCTCCACTTGTTTCGCCACTGGTTTCACTACCTGAATCAGCACTTTCCTCTCCACTTGTTTCGCCACTTGCTTCGCTACCTGAATCAGTACTTTCCTCTCCACTTGTTTCGCCACTTGCTTCACTTCCAGAATCAGCGCTTTCCTCTCCACTTGTTTCTCCACTTGCTTCACTGCCTGAATCAGCGCTTTCAGTTTCATTTGCGCTTGCTCCTTCTTGTTCCGATTCTTCATCTTCCATTGGCACTTCCGCGACAAAATCGCATTGTCCATCAGTCAGATCTTCTTCCTCAGCTTCGCAATATTCCAACTCCCAAGCAATTATTTCCTCTTCGGTCTCAAAGCCGGCCCGTCTGGCCAAGACCATCCAATCAAAAGCTATAGCCGAATCTCCTTGATCCAATTCTGCCACTTTGAAGCCTTGATACGCGAATTCCACATGGCGCGACTCGGTGGCTATCTCCATTAAATCGGTTTTTATTTTTTCTTCCACGAATAATCCTTTAGTTTCTTCTGTCGGTGTTAAAATCACGCGGAAAGGTATTTTATGGGAAATGATTTCTTTGAATATAGGATCATGTTCGTCAAACAAGATAGACTGCTTACCTTCCACCAGATGAGAAGTTCCGGCAATCATGATTTCGGCTTTATCGCCATGCATGGCATACATTTGTTTATCGCCTTCGGAAGTTTTAACGATTATACCGATGGCTTTTTCATTCAAAATCAAACCTTTTTCTTCATCCACGATCCAATTACCGGTCAATTCATGCAAATCAATTTCTTCATCTTCTTCAATGCCCAAAGCGTTCAAAACCGCGGGTAATTCTCGTTCCAAAGCGGATTGGAAATCAACATATACCGCGTGCAATTCACCGGTGCTACTAATCACCTTGTCAGCCATGCCGATCATCATGGAGCCTTGATTCAAAGGCTGACCATAAGGATCAATTCTTTCATTCTCCGGCACAAAGAAACTACCGGTCGCGCTGACATATTTCCATTTATTATCTCCCACACGGAACCAGACTTTTTCCGCGTCCGTGGTATTATCAACCGCGATCATTCCGTTGCGAGGATTACTGAAATCAGCGTCACTGACCGCGCCTGTTTTTATAAAAGTACCAAGACCCGAGGAAGCGAATACCGCGCCATCCATTACCAAATTGTAAGCCGAGCTGGCAGTGGTTAAATTCAAACCATCCAAAGTGAAATAACCATCATTGATCAAATCATCAAAAGCTCTCCATTGCCCGTTTTTATCACGATATTCCATCAAGCCGGCATTATCACGAATTCCATAACTACCACTGGCATCATCACCCCAACTAAGATATGAACCTCCGGCCAATTCCAGTGAAAAAACCGAACTGGCGTATTTGGCATTAAGTAAATCCCCTTGCGAAGAGCTGTCCGAGCTGAGCATAAACACACTTCCATCTTCTCCATTCAAAGCCACTTCCAGAGTAGCACTCGGAGTGGAATCATTGATACCGATTAAACCGGAATCTTTTATATATAAACCGTAAGAACCGCTGGCTTGCAAAGCCAAAGTTCCCGTGGCTGAAATTTTATTTTCATCAAGTAAAATTTGTTCAACCGTAACCGAACCGGAATTGAACACGAAATCCCCACTGACCGTGTCGCCGGAATTCAGCATAAACACATCGGCGATAGCCAAAGTATCATCACTAAGATCAAGATATGATCCAACCGTCAAATTGGTATAATCGGAAATATCAATGGCATCACCTTGCCAAACACCGCCGGCGATCACATTCATATAGGCGTTGCCTCCGATCTCCAAATCATTTTGAATATAAGCATCGCCTTGACCGTCCGCGTAACCGGCGCCACTTGAATCTCCAACGGTTAAATGCGCGGTCGGACTGTCCGTACCCAAGCCCAAGTAACCATTATCAAGAAGTCGCATTCTTTCACGCAGATCAGAACCATTGCTGACTCGGAAAATCAATGAAGTATCTCCGATATTATCACGATCGTCACGCAAAGCGGCTAATTCCGCCACGCCGACTGAAGCAGTGGCTACTTGACTATTGATCAAACGCAAAGTGGTAGCCGTGCCGGTATCATCAAATTCAGATTGCAAAGTCAACAGATTTGATTCTGTAGCGGATTGTCCGCCGATGAAATCAATTTGATTATTTTCCAAATCATTGATTCTGCTATTCTGATCTTGCAGAGCTTTCAACATGGGAGAAGCTAATCTATCGTAATGAACACCTTCTATTTCACCCTCATCATTATAGAAAACAAAATAATCATTAATTAATTCCACTTCATCTGCTATTAATCCATATTCTTTTTCTCCGGGATTATCTTTGAATTCAAAATTAACTGGTCTTAAATCATAAAGCCAATCTATATTTTCCATATCTTCAACATTTTGTTTGTATTTAAGAGCTGAAGATTGACGCCCTAAATGTCCACTACTAGTTATATACAAAGATGAACCGGATACATTTGCCAAATATGCTCCCCGAAAATATATTTCTCCATCCACCTCCAAATCATTTTCCACATATAACTCCCCATCTCCAACAGCATAACTGCGAGTTCCACCATCACCAATATGCACTGAACCATCATCGTCTATTTCCATTCTTTTGGAGATAAAATTATTTTGAGCTGTATAAAAAGCTAATTTTGTATCGTGATTGTACTGACTAAAGTCATCAGTTGCTACCGCATCAATATGTGCTCCAACAGCAAAACTAGCTCCATAATCACCTTTAAAAACAATTTGCCCTAATAAATTATTATCATTTAATGCTCCATCATCTGTTGTACCATAAGAATTTTGTATCACTAATTCAGGTGCACCAAAAGAATCGTCAAATAAATACATTTCTCCATTATATACTTCTAATTTCCCTTGTATATCGCTAGAATAAGAAGGAAGTCTTCCAACAGATAATCCACCATTAATTAATATGTTATCATGATTATCTTCAAATTTAGCACTGATACCAGAAAGTCCAATGTAACCTTCATCCTCCATTATTAAGTTTTCTTCAAGTATTAAATCTCCTCCTTTTACTTGTACTTGATCATTATATGCAAACTCAATACGAGGTGAGGAAGAAGATGGTCCAATAAATTTTCCATAATCCATTATAATATTTTCGTCTAAAACCAAATCCGCGTCCAATATCTCAAACTCATCATCAGTATCGTCAAAAACTACTCTGGGAGCACTGCTACTGATCCCCAAAAAATTACCATCATTCATGAAAAGATTTTCATGAACCTCAACATCTCCATTCCAAAAAACTTCCAAACCGTCACTATCCATATGGCCATAAATCCGTAAACTGGCATCTACGCCACTTGAAGCCCAATTATTTGTAGCATAGGTGCTTATTGTCATTCCCGATCTTATATAGTAAGGATCACCTTCGCCATATGAGGCAACTCTATTTGAACCCATGAATATTTGTCCCAACAAATCGCCTTCCTCAACCGGTGTGACAGGAAGACGATTAGTCCCTCTATTCCTTATTAAGAACAAAGAACTACCTTGATTCGACGATGATGAAAAAGTTTCCAAGTATGCTTGAGCTGCTGATTGGTCACTATAATTTAATTCATTAGCGGAAATCAATAATTGTGCCGGAGCCGAAAAATATGGATCTTCCGCTCCCACGGCTGTCCCTATCATTACCTGCCCCTCTGCGTTTATCACCATCTTCGGATATGTAAGATCATTCTCACTTGAAGCATCTTGGGTGTAAAACGCCAAAGCCGAAGGTTGATCAAAATAAGAATCATCATCCCAATCACCAACCGCGTAACTTGCTATACTGGCGCCATAGGGGGAAGACGAATACTCAGTCGTCGCGGAAAAATACAATGATCCCAAAAAATTAGCGCTATTAATTCCATCTTTAGTAGTCGTCAAACTCATAACACTACCCAAACTACTACTGGCGACAACATCCAATTTTACCCCGTCAAATTCAGGATAAGCCCCTATTCCTACTTGCCCCTCGTCATTTATTAATAATCTGTGTTTATTAACATTGTTACCCGCTTTATCTTTATTTTGATAAATAGAAAAAGAGTTTTTAAAATTCTCAGTAGGATGGTGATCATTATAATTTACTATTAACCATTTAGTTTGTTCTTCTGTTGCGTTATAAAAATTTAGATATGAAGTAGGAACTTCCTCTTCATTTTCCTCATAACTCAAAGTTAAATTTCCCCTTACATCCAATTCACTTTGCGGAGTATCTCTACCGATACCGATACCAACTTTGCCATTATTATCAATAACCATTCTAGGGGAAGTATAAAGTAAGCCATTACTGCTCGTTGAAGCACTTTGAGTATAAAAGGCTAAAGCTGTCGGCTGACCAAAGCCAACAGAATCATCCCAATTATCCTCAGTATATGCTTGAATTCCGGCTCCGAAATTAATATTAGAATCAGAATCTGTTGAAGAAAAATACAGCGCCCCGAGAGTCTCCCCCATTAATGTCTCTGAATCGTCGCGAGTTAAACTCATAATTCCCAATGGTTCATTTCCAAATTCATGAAATCTATTATTCCCCAAAACTTCAAAATTAACCGGCAAAGTAGGTTGACGACCAATAGAGACTCGTCCCGACTCCGTAGCCTCAACATATAAAATATTACTGATACCAACCAATTCCGTGCCAAAAAGAACATTTACATTTTCATCATCAATTGAACGAATACCATTCTTCACGCTTACTCCATTATCTAAATCAATTCTTACCATTTCAGCTTTTGTAGCAGTAGATGAAACATATGCTCCAGTATAAATAGAGAATTGTCCCAACATAGTTGAACTACCCCCTTCCAAAGATCTGGCAACTATTTCCGCACTTGGCCATGTCCCTGCAGTATTCACAAATTCAATCCCCGAACCTGTCCCATGTAAACTTGAATTATTTTTCAGAGTCAATAAAGTAACCTCATTTCCGGTACTGGATGTTTCCAAATGTAAAACAGAAGCTGGAGTATCCGTACCTATCCCAACCGAATAACTCTCCGTAACCAAACTAACTAACCCTCCTGATTCTTCCCAAATCGGATCAGCTATTCCTGAAGCAAAGAAACAATTCTCTCCGTCTTCATCGCAATATTCTGTCGCGCCGATTTTCCCATTCACATCAAAAGTCAATCCCGCGCTTATTGAAGTAGTGGCTATCGCCAAAGCGTCATTATCAAATTCACCATATAACAATGGCGTAGTGTAACCATCATAAGCATTATCCAAGTAAAATTTATTGGAACCAGTTTCATCATGACCCGACCCATATCCTAGAAATACATTATTATCGCCAGTTTGATTACTATAACCTGAAAATGCTCCCAAATATGTATTGTTTATTCCATTATTATCATTAATATAACCAGCCACATATCCAATAAAAGTATTATAATTTGTTCCGAATAAATCATTTTTCCCCGCACTAAAACCCAAATGAACCACACCTGTTCTGGCTCTTAGCACGGTACTATCTCCTATTTTATAGACACCGCCCGAAGCCACATCCACGCTTCCATCAGCTTCAATTTGTGTAGCCGATGTCGCCCAATCGCTTCCATCCCAACGCAAAGTTTCGCCCTCGGTGGCTCCATCAGGTAACAATAAATCAGTAATGGCGTAACAGCTATCTCCGTTCTCATCACAGTATTCTGTCGCGCCGATTTTTCCGTTCACATCAAAAGTCAATCCCGCGCTTATTGAAGTAGTGGCTATCGCCAAAGCGTCATTATCAAATTCACCATACAACAATGGCGTAGTAGCGTCACTATCATAATAATTATCCAAGTAAAATTTATTGGAACCGCTTTCATCCTCATAACCCGACCTATATCCTAGAAATACATTATTATCGCCTGCTACATTAGAAAAACCTGATTCATATCCCAAAAACACATTATTATTGCCAATTTCAAAATTATATCCCGAATATGTGCCCAAAAAAGTATTCCTCTGACCGTTAGCTAACTCAACTCCTGAAAAATACCCAATTAATGTATTATAATTTCCTTCATTTAAATCTAGCCCCGAATATGCTCCCATTATAGTATTTCCAAAAGCATTTCCAGCTCCAGGTTTTCCGCTTCCCGCACTTTTTCCTATTAGTGTATTAGCAGAACTTGAGGCACCAAGATTTTTTCCGGCAAATTCTCCAACTCGTAAACTAGAATCCGAAACGGCCAGCACTGTTAAATCATCTATTTTATATGTATTATCTTCGGGAATATTGATTCCTTCACTATTTACATACAAAGATTCTTCCATTGATCCTCCATTATCAGTGTTAAAACTTAAACCCGTCTTGGCTGAAACAGAAGAAAAATTTTCTTCCGCCTCAGCAATAATTTGAGCTCCCGGTTCAAATATTTCATCTTCATCATTATATCCTTGAAAAACCAACCAGCCTAAAGTATCATTTTCTTGAATTGAACTTGGAGCCTCATGCGTTCCCAAAGCAGAGTTAAATATCATCCACGGCGAATTTTCATCTCCCGAAGCGGAATATGTCGTCATATTTATTCCGTCCATTCCGGAAACACGCATATCCAAGGATTTCTGAGGATCTTCCACACCAATTCCCATTCGTACAGAATTGGAATCACTGGTCAAATGAAGCAAAAGATTATCATTATTATCCACAAAACTAAAAGCTCCACCATCAGCTGAATTTTTTATCAGAAAATTGCTACTTGCATAATTATAGCTAAATATCGCTTCATTACTTCCATCAACTCCGATATGCAAACTACTGGAAGCTAAGTATAGATCTTGCCAGCGATTATCGCTGGAACCCAAAGTATAGGTGTTATTGGCTGACGGCAATAAATTAACTCCGACTGAACCGGTGGAGGTTATCAAAAAACTATTATTCTCCACCCAACCCGAACCATCCCAACGCAAAGTACTATTCTCGGTAGTACCAACAGCCAACGAAGCAGTGGAAACGGTTTGCCAGCCCAAAGTTCCGGCTCCATCGGTCGCCATTAGAACTTGTCCGGCGGAACCTACCGCCCCCGGGAAAACCAAATCATAGTCAGCTGTAACACTACTCGGAGCTTTTAATGAAATATACTCGCTACCGGAATCAGACAACTTTAAAGCCTTGTTACTATTAATTATCACATCCCCACTATTTACTGTCACATCACCTGCTACATCCACAGGATTATAAAATGCGAAATTTGAAGCGTAAAAAATCAAATACTCAGTGTCCATACCATACCCGATAGAGGCCTTCATGCTATCGCTTGAATCATTAAAATAAATCCCTCCTCCCGCTCCCGTAAGATTACTATTCATTTTAAAAGTCAAAACCGAACTGGTAGCGCCTT
>CAZAKN010000010.1:0-25079 GCA_964486065.1 uncultured Gammaproteobacteria bacterium
TCAAGATACTTTTTGCCGTCAAAAAGTATCCAAAAACCGCCGGGGCCTGTCCCGCAGAAGGCGGGGCACGTCCCGCCACAGGCGGGGCAATAAAACTCGCTTGCGCGTTGATTTATATCGGAGGATCTAGCGACAGGCTCAAACAGTTATTACCCCGGACCCCGGGGTGGGGAATGAAATGTTGGGATTTTATTATTTTAAACATTTGAAATTGTTTAGAGTTTGAAATTTACATGGGCGGAGCTTGATATTTGGTGTCCAAGTTTTTAAAGCTGGCGCGGGTTTCATCAAAAAATAGTTTTACCGAACCGGTGGGGCCGTTTCTGTGTTTCGCCACATGGATTTCCGCGATTTGTCTTTCTTCGGCGGATAATTCTTCCAAACGATAGTTGCGATCCGCGGCTTTACGATAAATAAACATTACTACATCGGCATCTTGCTCAATGGAGCCCGACTCGCGTAAATGCGATAGTTTCGGAATAGCCGGTTTGTTCATTTCCACGGCACGAGACAGCTGAGACAAAGCGATGATCGGAATATTCAGTTCGCGGGCAATGCCCTTCAAGGCGCGAGAAATTTCCGCTACCGCTTGAACGCGACTTTCCGCATTGCTTGAAGAATCCATGAGTTGCAAATAGTCAATGATAATCAAACCGATATCATGATCGCTTTTCATGCGACGAGCTTTGGTGCGGATTTCAATTATATTCAAATTGGCTTCATCATCAATAAAAATCGGCGCTTCGGAAAGTACGCCCATGGCGTGACCGATACGGCTGAAATCATCGTTTTCCGCTTTGGCGGAAAGATTGCCGGTACGCATTTTCCATAAGTCAACATTGGCTTGAGCGCAAAGCAAGCGATCCACCAATTGCTCTTTGGACATTTCCAAGCTGAACATGCCGACGGGAGTTTTATTGTTAACCGCTATTTGGCGCGCCATATCCAGAGTTAGAGAAGTTTTCCCGACAGAGGGGCGCGCCGCCAAGATTACCAAATCTGATTTTTGCAAGCCGGCCAAAATATTGTCAAGATCATTAAACCCCGTGGGCAATCCTTTGATCTTTCCGCCATCACGATGCAATTCATCAATGCGATCAAAGGTCGCGCCCAAGATTTGATTGATCGGCACGAAACTTTGTTTTAAAGAATTTTGCGATACACCGAAAAGTTTGTGTTCAGCTTGATCCAGCAAACTGGAAAGTTCAAGATCTTCATTATGCGATAAAGCGGAGATTTCCGAGGCCGCTTGTTGCAGACGACGCAAAGTTGATTTTTTCTTAATTATTTTAGCGTACTGTTTAACATGACTGGAAGTCGGGACGCGATTGGATAGCTCCACCAAATAACTGCGACCGCCGACTTTTTCAATCAGTTTTTTTTCTTCCAAAACATTGGAAACGGTCAGCAAGTCAATCGGTTCGTGTTTGGCATACAGTTCCAGCATGGCCGAATATACCGCGTTGTGCGTATCTTTGTAAAAATCTTGTGGCAAAATCATATCCGCCACTTTATCAAAAGCGTCTTTGTCAATCATAAGCGCGCCCAAAAAAGATTGTTCGGCCTCAAGATTTTGCGGTGGTAACTTGTTCAAAGCTATATCCGTCATGAGATTTAGGTTAAGTTCCGGCTGCGCCGGGGCATTGATTATTTTATTATATAAGCGATTATCTGAACAGGGATAAGCTTGGGATAAATTTAAAAACCGAGTTAAGCTCGGAATTTACGCTAAAAGTTTATTTGGCTAATTTTAGTAAATTGGTTAACAGCATGCCGATGGTGGCCGGTCCCACCCCTCCGGGGACGGGAGTAATAAATTTTACTTTCGGTAAAACATCATGGAAATGAACATCACCGATTATTTCATCATCCATAACTTTATTGATCCCCACATCAATGACAATGGTGTCCTGCTTGATCATGTCTTTGGTAATCAAATGTGGTAGCCCCACGGAAACGATCAGAACATCGGCTGTACCGACTTGCGATTTCCAATTTTTATCTTCGGTATTGACTACGCTCACGGTATTGTTTCCGCCATAATGACAAATAAAAGGATCGCCGAAAATTTTATGATTGCATAGCACAGTGATGTTTTTGTTGACGATTTTTTCTCCCGAGCTGTTTATCAATTCAATAATGCCGGCGGGCAGGGGAGGCATGACTTTGTAGTGACAAGCTTTCATGTTTTTGCGATTTTTCGGGTGGAATCCGTCTATATCTTTGCGATAATCAATGGTGGAAATTATTTTTTCCGTATCAAATTTATCAGGTAGTGGCAATTGCACCAAAATTCCGTCAATTTCCGGATCAGTATTTAAAAATTCTATGGTTTTGATAATTTCCTTTTCCGGAAAATCTTCTTTGAAAATATAGCTGTGAAAATCAATATCACAATAATCGCAAGCTTTCTTTTTTAATTTAACATAAAGCTCGGAAGAAGGATTGTCGCCGATTAATATTATCGCCAAGCCGGGTTTACGAGACATATCAGCGACTTGTTTTTTAACTTCTTGCAAATGCTTTTGTTTGATTTTTTTTCCATCAAGTATTTTATCCATGTTTTTCAATTATTCTTTATAAAGAGGGAAGCGAGCGGTCAATTTTAAAACTTCTTGCTTGATATCATTCAATTCCGCCTGATTATTCCCTGCGTTCAGAGTGCGATCAATCAAACCGACGGTTTCAATGAATTCGGTTTGTTTAAAGCCACGAGTGGTCATGGCGGGAGTGCCCAGACGAATACCGGAAGGATCCATGGCTTTGCGAGGATCGTCCGGCACCATGTTTTTGTTGCAAGTGATGCCCACTTTGTCCAAGATTTCTTGCGCTTGATTGCCACTGATGTTTTTATTATTCAAATTGATCAGCAATAAATGATTATCCGTGCCACCGAAAGCCGGTTCATATCCCAAGGCAATGAATTTATCGGCCATGGATCTCGCGTTGGCGATAATTTGCGCGCCATATTCCTTGAATTCCTGTTCCATCGCTTCTTTAAACGCTACGGCTTTGCCCGCGATATTATTCATGTGCGGTCCGCCTTGTAAGCCGGGGAAAACGGCTTTATCAATTTTAGTGGCCCATTTTTCTTTGCAAAGTATCAACCCTCCGCGAGGGCCACGCAAAGTTTTGTGCGTGGTGCTGGTTACCACATCAAAAAGCGGTACGGGATTGTTCATTTGTCCGGCGGCGATCAAGCCGGCGGTGTGCGCGATATCAGCCATGGTCAGCGCGCCGATTTCATCGGCGATTCGTTTAACTTTTTCATAATCAATATCACGGGAATAAGCCGAGTAACCGGTTAAAATCAATTTTGGTTTATATTCAAGCGCCATTTCTCTCAAATTATTATAATCAAGAAAGCCGTCGGGCGCGGTTTTGTAGCGAATAAAATTAAAAATTTTGGCCATGGCGGTTACAGGGTGTCCGTGCGTTAGATGACCGCCGTGACTTAAATCCATGCCCAGTACGGTATCATTCGGTTCCAAAAGCGCGAAATAAGCGGCAAGATTGGCGGGAGCTCCGGACAAAGGTTGCACATTGGCGTGTTCGGCTTGGAATAATTCTTTGGCGCGTTCAATAGCCAGAGTTTCCACTTGATCAACATGTTCACATCCTCCGTAATAGCGTTTGCCGGGCAAGCCTTCAGCGTATTTATTGGTTAAAACACTGCCCAAAGCTTGCAGTACCGCGGGTGAAACAAAATTTTCAGAAGGTATCAATTCAATGAATTCATTTTGGCGTTTTTTTTCCAAAGACATGGCTTCCGCGGTTTGCGGGTCAAATTTTTGCAATGGTTGTTCATTCATGTGATTAAATGATTATTCGTCTGTTTCATCTTGCGTCGTGGTGGAAGGCAATAATTTTACAGCCAGTTCATTGCTACAAACTCCCGCAGTCGTGTTTTCGCAGACTTTGAAATAATAATTGGTGTTTTCCTCCAAGCCTTCCCAAGAAAACTCTTGAGTGGCAAAATCATTAATTATTCGTGAATCATCTCCCGGATAACTCACGCCCGCTGTTTGCGACATGATGACTTGCCAGCCGTTGGCTTCGTCCAGATTGGTCGGACTCCAGAATAGATTTATTTTGCCGAAATGCGAGCCACCTGATAAAAGCAGAGATTTTTCCACGGTTTCTTCCACCGTAACCGCGATATCATTACTGTATAGCACGCATTCGGTGTCGCGTAAAAGACAAATACGGAAATGATAATCGCCCGGTGTGAGTTTTTTCCAAGTGTCGCTACGCTGATTCCCTGAAATGGAGTGGTAGGAACTGCCCGGATATTCCGGATTTTCATGTTGAGAAATCAATGCTTTGAATCCGTCAACGGCGTTTAAATCTTTGCTGAGCGACCAGTTGAGATTTACGGTTTCATCCGCCAGTTTATCATAAGTCAAGTTGATGGTGCCATCAGGTTCCGGTTCATTACCGGTGATTTCCAGTTCCAGATTATTGCTGTAATTAAGACATTTATTCTCGGCCGTAAACATGCACACACGGAAAAAATGATTACCATTGTCCAAATCTTCCCATTCATCTTGAGTCAGATTCTGCGCAATGCTGTGATAAGGCGCGTCCGGATAAGTCGGATCTTCGGCATTGGAGCGAACCACTTTGAAGCCGGAAAAATTGTCCGGCAAATTTTCCGTTTCCCAATTCAATTCCACTACATTATCTTCCGTTACTTCGCCGTTCAAAGTAAGTACGGTTTGTTCTTTGGTTGATTTGACAATAAAAGTTTTACGATTTTGATTTTTGCCGACTTTGACCACGATCTCAATTTCATTGTCGCCTCCGGATAAAAGATAATCTATTTGAAATTCGCCGTTATTATTGTCCAATTCTTTGCCGGAAATGAAAATTTGCGCTTCCGGATCGGTTTCACCCTTGATTAGCACATGATCTTCATCCACGGTCAGGGGATCATCTTCATCAAGTTTCGGTTCCAGAAGCGTTAATTCCACCGCGACTTTAAAAATCCCCAAATAGTATTCTTTTTCACGATCTTTTTCCAAATTCCAAGTAAACCATTCGTCTTCCAGCAATTCTTCTGAATCTGTTTCTTTAACCGCGATGGTTTGATCTTGTGGTAGGGTGGGGTTGATGGTGGCTTTTTCTCCTGAAGTAATCGTGCGCATATTGGTGATGTTTTCACCATCGTAAATTTTCACTTTAACTTTACTTTCAGTGACGGTTAGATAAGTCAATTCGGAACTGGTCAAAACATTAAAAGCTGTACCAAGAGCGGTTAATTCAGTATTGCCGTTGATAACTTGATAAATGGCGGTGGAATCACCGTTAACGCGATGAAAAACATGTCCGGCTTTTTGTTCAATGGCAATATCGGCCATGCTTAATTCACTGATTTTGATTTCAGCGTTGGAACTCAAGCGCAAGATACTGTCGTCCGGCAGTTGTAAAATGGCTCGTGAATCATCGCCCGTTTGCAAATAATGACCGTATTTCAGTTGGTCTCCATTTTTCGCGTCTCTCCATGAATCCTCCGCGGAGCGGATTTTCACTTCTCCGGTGCTGTAAATGATTTCAGCGGATAGCATGGGGATCTCGCCATTGTCAGTTAATTTCGGATCACCATCGGGAGTGGCTTCGGGGTCATTGCCGGCGGACCAATAAATAAAACCGATGACCAGCAGAATGGCTACCATGAGAGCCAAAAATTTGTTGGATTTGTAAAAAGGATTTTTTTTGTAATAGCCGTAGGATCTTCTACGGCGAGAAGAATAATATGATGGCATAAAGTGTGTATTTTAGATATTTGAAAGTGGAGAATGGAGTTTGATAATTTGTAATTAAAACTTAGAGTTTATAATTTCCAATTTTACGGGTTACATTTTTTCCATCACAACAATTTTAGCTTATTTTAATTTCTTTGTCATATATGTGCCTTCCTGCTTGTAGCCCAATTTGTGATAAAAACCGCGCACTCCCACACCGGAAATCACCGCTATTTTTTCATAACCTTGCTTTTTGGCTAAATTTTCGGCTTGTTCCATCAGCTTTTTGCCGAAACCGGCGTGCTGTACGGATTTAACTGGAGTTTTTTTAAATGGCACCAAACGACCGTAAGTGTGAATTTCGCGGATCATGGCCGTGCCACGGATTTCCGGGATGAAATTTTGTTCATTCGCTCGCGGTAAGCGTAATCTTAAAAACGCGTATAACTTTTTTCTGTTCGGTGAAGTGTATTGCATGAAGTATTCCACGGCTTCGGAAGCCGGATAAGATAATATGGAAAATTTGGCTTTGTTCAAATCTTTGATTTCTTCACGCGCTTCACGACAACGAATACATTGGCAAATTAAACCTTGTTCGCGTAATGAATCTTGTAAATCTTGCCGTAGGTTGGTGATGTTGTTCCCGGCTTCAATGCTTTCGCGGGGAATATCGCGGATCAAGCGAATGATTCTGACATATTCGGGAGTGGCAAGTTTTATTTTTAAAAGTAAATCAAAAAGCTTTTTCGGTGAATATGGTTTGTACAATCCTTTTTTCCACCATTTGAAAAGTAAAGAGTTTTGTGTTACCACGGTGGGATAAATTTTCACGAAATCAGGTTGATAAGCGGGATCGCGGAACAATTTTTTGTACAGTCCAAGATCTTTGGCCGGTGTGGCGCCGGGTAGATTCGGCATGATGTGATAAGCGATTTTAAAACCGGCTTGTTTGAAAAGTCGCGTGGCTTGTTTGATTTCCGCGGTACCATGACCGCGTTTGTTCAGCTTTAGAATTTCATCATCAGCGATTTGGATGCCCAGTTCAACCTTGGTGGCGCCGAGTTTGCGCCAATAGGCGACCTCTTTTTCATCTATGCAATCGGGGCGCGTTTCCAAGGTCATGGCTACGATGCGATGAGCTGATTTTTCGTTCCACTTGTGAGCTTGTTCCAGCTTATCAGCTGTTTTACCATTGCAAGCGTCAAAGCATTTTTTAACGAACCAATTCTGATATTGTCTGGGAAAATGCGACCAAGTGCCACCCATGATAATCAGTTCAACTTTGTCCGTGTCATGGCCGTTGGCGGTCAGCGCTTTTAATCTGGCTTTAACTTGCGCTTCAGGATTAAAGTTGGTCAAAATGGCGCGCATGACCGCGGGTTCGTTGGAAAGATAGCTTTTTGGCATGGTTTTTTCCGTGGGACAAAAAGCACAATTGCCGGGGCAGGGGAAAGGTTTGGTCAGAACCGCCACCGGTGCCACTCCCGACAAGGTGCGAATTTTCCTTTTTTGCAAAAGGTTTTCCAGTTCGGAGTTGACTTTGATCTTATTTTGTTTTAGCAAATCGCGATATATAGACAAAAGGTCGGCATTGCTTATCATGCCGATCTTTTGCGTGTTGGCGAAGCGTCGTTTGGCTTTGTTCAGGCGGTTGGCGTTTTTCACTTTCAGTGTAGCCAATTTTTTGACGAACGCTTGATGAGTTTTTTTATCCGAAGATTTCATTTATTCGTAAATACTTATGCTGTTTATCATTTGGTCAAAAATTTGTTCGTATAAAGGAATGTCAGCTTGGTCGTAGATCAACATTTCCAAGTGTAAAAAACTTTTGCTGTTTTTCATGATGTCGGCCAGCATGTATTGTCCGTGATCCAAGATGATTTCCTTTTTAATCTTTTTATCGCCATCATAAATAATTTCCGTATATTTATAATCAGCGTAATTGAATTGCATGACTTGTTTCAAACCGGGTTTTAAGCCGGCCAAAAAATCTTTTTCCGAGATTTCCGTGGCTTTGCGTATTCTGATATTCAAATCGACCAAAGTGCTGTCTTTCGGCGGATCCAAAAGAAAGATTTTAATATGAGCTTTTCCGTCGGGATCAACCAATCTTATATCATCAATAATCGGCATGTCGCGATATTCGTCCTTGCCTTCAATTTGTTGCTGAATTTGCCAGCCGGTCGGAAAAGCTATTTGGGCGTAATTATTTAAAACATCTTGTTCCTGCGCGGTATATTTTCCGGGGATTTTCGCCAAATTATCATTGGAAATACCGATTCCCAGCAAACGCATAATGGCGAAAGCGTCTGCCGGTCGTCCCAAAAAATATCTTTTGGCATCCGCTGGATTAACATACCAAGCTTCACCGTTATCTTCCACTTGTAAGAGGATTTTTCCTTTTACTTTACTTACCAAAGATTGATCCGTGGTGATTGGCCCCGCGCCTAGCGGATTAAAACCGTTTTGCAATTCTTCAAAATCCGAATAATCATCATAGTCGGTGTCGGGATTTAGCGGATCCGTGCCAAGAGCTATTTCCAGATCATTGCTCAAGCGATCATTGTCATCATCCGCTCCAAAAGTTTCCTGCAAAATACCGACCGGAATTTTACTCAAATTGACCGTGGAAATACCCAAGCCAAGATCACGCATGATGCCGAAAGCGTCATCGGGTCTGCCCAAATAGTAGCGCGTGTCATCCGCTGGATTAACATACCAAGCTTCACCATGTGATTCAACCTGCAGATATATTCGGCCACTGTGAATTGACGAGGCGTTGGCCATGGGGATTGAAGCCAAACTGATAATTAACATTAAAATTCCGAAAAGCACGGATTTTTTCATAAATTATGCGTTATTTTTTCTTTATTATGCCGAATTTGGCGCTTATTGTCAAAATGAATGATGTGGGATATATTGTTCGCGGGAGGTTCGCGAAGAAATTTCAATGTTTCGCGATCAAAATATAAATTCGCAATTTATGAATAAGCAATCATACAATAAAATAGCCAAAGAATTTTCCGCCACGCGTCAATCCGCTTGGCGGGACATGGAATCGCTACGGGAATATTATCGGTCGGGGATGAAGATTTTGGATTTGGGTTGCGGTAATGGTCGTCTTTTGAATTTGCCCGATTTGCGGATTCGGCCCGAGGATTATTTGGGGCTTGATTTTTCCGAGGGCCTGATCGGCGAGGCGCGTCGTCTGTGTCCCGAGTATGAATTCCGCTTGGCTGATTTAACGAATTTCCGTGTTCAGCGTGAATATGACATCTTGGTGATGATCGCCAGTTTTAATCATTTAAATAAAAGCGAACAAGTGAATGCGCTACGCGCGGTTTACAGCGCCTTGAAAAAAGGCGGAATTTTGTTCATGCTCAATTGGAATCTATGGAATATTAAAAATAAGAAATCGGTTTGGCGAGCGGGTAAAATAAAAAATATTAAAAGCGTGAAGACCATTTGGCAAGGAAGCCGGCTGCAAGCCAACTTATTCTATTACGCTTTTACCAAAAGAGAATTGGTGCGACTTTTGAAAAAAACCGGTTTTAGCGTGATGCGCAACGAATATGTGAGTAATGGGAAACGCGCCGGATGGTTGACGGGTAGAAATATTTTGACTATTGCAAAAAAATAGGAATTGTGTTATATTATGGGCGGTTCATTATCACACAACAAAGACAAGGAGATAGAGAATGTCGCAAGAAAAAGTTTATTTGAATGAAACCATGCAGAAACTTCGTCGTCTGCAACAAAATTCGCCCCACTTGTTTCACGCTTTGGTGCAGATCGTTAAAGGTTTGAAAAACGGTGAAACAAATCATGTGATTACCGCCGATGTTTTGGCGTCGCTGATTGAAGGGGGCTGGATCGCTCCGAACGGTGAACTGGACTACAAGGTTTACGAAGTTTTATTCACCACCGTGGTTTACGATGAGGACGGCGATATTTCGCTGGATCCGAAAAAATTACGAAATCTGAAAACGCATCCATATCATGGTGGCGTGGAGCCGCCCATCACGCATTAGTGGCGGATTGAGCCGTGTCTGAAATCAGACACGGCTTTTTTGATTTTTTATTGAAATCAAGCTAAAATTAAGATATGGAATTAAATAATGCGAAAATTCATTTAATCGGTATCGGCGGCATTGGCGTTTCAGCTTTGGCGCGATTTTTTATGTCTCGCGGCGCACAAGTTAGCGGTTCGGATATTGAACGAACGGAGATCACCGAAGACGCGACAAAGGCCGGAGTAAAAGTTTTTTATCAGCAAATCGCGGAAAATATCACCGATGATTTGGATTTGGTCATATATTCATCCGCGGTTCCCGAGGATAATCTGGAACGCGCGACCGCCAAGGCAAAAGGGATTGAACAAAAAAGCTATTTTGAATATTTGGGCGAGATGTCGCACGAATTCAATTTAATTTCCGTGGCGGGCACGCATGGCAAATCTACGACCACGGCCATGTTGGCGGATATGATGATTGAAGCGGATTTGAATCCCACGGTGATCGTCGGTTCGCAATATTCCAAGTTGGATCACAATTTCCGAGCCGGTGGCAAAGATTTGGTTTTGGAATCTTGTGAATATCGGGCGCATTTTTTGCGATTGGAACCGCGCGCCATTGTTTTGACCAATATTGAAGCGGATCATTTGGATTTTTACCGAGATCTTGATGATATTATCAACACTTTTCAAAAATTTATTGATAAATTGGATTCGGCTGAAGACATACTGGTTTACAATTATGATGATCCGAATAGCCGTCGTTTGAACTTGCCGAATTGTCGCGTGATATCATATGGATTCAATCAAGGTGCTGATTTGCAAGCTTTCGCCATAAAAAAGCGTCCCGGTGAACAAAAGTTTTCCGTTAAATTCAAGGAGCAAGAATTGGGCGAGTTTTCTTTGCGCGTCCCCGGTGATTATAATATTTACAATGCTTTGGCGGGCATGGCTTACGCTTTGCATCGCGGTGTGGCTTTGAAAACAATAAAATCGGCTTTGGCCGAGTTCGCGGGAATCTGGCGCCGGTTTGAAATTATTAAAAATGATGATATTACGGTCATTTCCGATTATGGCCATCATCCCACGGCGGTAAAAGCGGTTTTGCGAGGGGTGCGTGAGTTTTATCCCGGTCGGCGAGTGGTGTTGGTTTATCAACCGCATCAGCGTGATCGCACGGTTAAACTGATGCAAGATTTCAGTCGCGCTTTTGATGAATGCGATTTATTGATTTTGCCGGAAATATATGAAGTGGCCGGTCGTAACGATGGAGAGATTGGTAGTCGTGATTTATTGCGAGAAATAAAAAAGCATAATCCGGAAATTAGAGCGGAGTTTGCCGGAAGCCTTGATCAAACCGAGCACTATTTGCCGAAAGTTTTACAAAAAGGTGATGTGGTTATTTTTATGGGAGCGGGGGATATTTATGAAATAGCGAGTAAAGTGAAATTTGGAATGTAAGTTAAGTTAGGTGCAATATAAAAAGGGGAATATGGTGTTTTTATTAGGGGAAAAGAGAAAAAAATATAATATAAATAAATTTAACTATTTAATGGGGGCAATATGGAAAAACAATTAATAACAAATAATATCAAAAGCCCAAGTAAAAATTTAGAGATTCTAAAAAAGAATTTTTCAAATTGTTTTAACAAAGAAGGTAATTTTGATTTTGAAAAATTTAAACAAGAACTTTCTAAAAATGAAGACATAGATTTTTCAAATGAAAGTTATGGGATGGATTGGCTGGGGAAAAACTATGCCAGACTTCTTGCAAGTGATGAAGCAACAACACTTTTAAAAGAAAATGAGGAATGGAATAAAAAGCCAGAAAATAAAAATTCTGAAAACTTGCTTATCAAAGGAGATAATTTAGAAGTCTTAAAACATCTTTCTAATGCTTATTTTGAAAGAATAAAAATGATTTATATTGATCCACCATATAATACTGGAGGAGATGGTTTTGTATATCAAGATGATAGAAAATTTAGCGTAGAAGAACTTTCAAAATTAGCTGGAATTGATGAAGAAAAAGCAAAAAGAATATTAGATTTTACTCAAAGTAAAAGTAATTCTCATTCTGCATGGCTTACTTTTATGTATCCTCGTTTATACATTGCAAAACAATTATTAAAAGACGATGGTGTGATTTTTGTTTCTATTGATGACAATGAAGTCGCACAATTAAGAATTTTAATGGATGAGATTTTCGGAGAGGAGAATACAGAAACTTATGTGTGGAATCTATCCGATTTTGAAGAAAGTTCATTTACTAAAACAGCATCAAATACGATAAGGATGGAACATGAATATATCGTGGCTAGCTTTAAGAAAAATAAATATTTGGAAAGGTATGAAGAGTATAGATTAAAACATAGAGTTGATTTGTCTAACATTGATAATGATCCAAGAGGAGAGTGGTTTTCAGGAAATATATCAAGAAACGGGATTAAGACAACAACAGGATCAAAATATTTCACAATTACAACACCAACAGGAGAAAAATATACTAGAAATTGGACTTTATCAGAAGAAGAATATAATGATCTATTAAAAGATAATAGAATTTATTTTTCAAAAAATGGAGCAGGAGTTCCAAGATTAAAAATGTTTAAAAATGAACCTTCTTATTCCATACAAAGTTCTATTTTTTCAGATTGTAAATCTTCTATAACTGGAAAAAATCAAATGAAGTTATTATTTGATAATAAAATAATATTTAATTTTCCAAAACCAACAAATTTAATTTATAGATTTTTGCAAATTTCTGGAACTAACAAAAACGACATAATCCTTGACTTCTTTGCGGGTTCAGGAACAACAGGAGATGCAGTAATGCAACTCAATGCCGAAGATGGAGGAAATAGAAAATATATTTTAGTTCAACTTCCAGAAATAATTGATCCCAAGAAGAATAAAACAGCTTATGATTTTGTGAAAAATGAATTAAAAATAGAAAAACCAACCATTTTTGATATTACAAAAGAAAGACTTGTAAGAGCAGGAAAGAAAATACAAGAAGATAATAAAAAATCAAAAGAGTCTAAAGATTTATCAAGTGTGGATTTTGGATTTAAAGTTTTTGAAACTGCTCCTATTTGGGAAGATTATAATTTAGAGGCAGAAAGTTTTGATCCACAAACCAAACTTTTTGATGAAAGTAAATTAAGCAAGGAAGATCTAAAAATACTTCTTACCACTTGGAAAACATACGATGGTTTTTCTCTTACGCAAAATCTAAAAGAAATGGATCTAGGTGGATATAAAGGCCATTATTTTGATAATAAACTTTATTTAGTGGAGAAGGGATTTGAAACAAAACATCTTAAAAAACTTCTTGAAGAAATTGATTCAAACAAAGACTTTAATCCAGCTACAATTATTGTATTCGGCTATAACTTCCAAAGTAAAATGTTAAGAGAAATTGCAGACAATGTAAAAAATTATGCAAATAAAAAACACATTGATATTGATTTTATAACTAGATATTAAATATGGCAGGATTCAACTTTGAAAAGAACTTAAAACATCAAGAACAAGCAGTTAAATCAACTATTGGGGTTTTTGATGGCGTAGAAATTGTAAAATCTGAAGGAATCCAAAAAGAATGCACAAATCCTTTGTTTGATAAAAATGCTAATTTCAAATATGTTCAAAATATTGGAAATATACAAGAACAAAATAGTATTGAAAGAAATGTAAAGGGTAAAAGTAATATCATTGATATTATGATGGAAACAGGAACTGGAAAAACATACACTTATACTAAAACTATTTTTGAATTAAATAAACTCTACGGAATTTTTAAATTTGTGGTGGTAGTGCCAACTTTACCTATTAAAGCAGGAACAATAGATTTTCTAAAACCTGAAAGTGCCAGAGAACATTTCAAAGAACAATATGGTAAAACTATAAAACTTCATATTGTAGAAAGTAAAAATGGAAGTAAAAACAAAAAATCTTATATGCCTCCTGCTGTGAATAGTTTTGTAAATAGTGGGAATTTTGAAAAAAATAAGATTCAAGTATTGATAATCAATGCGGGAATGATTAATTCTAAGACAATGCAAGAAAAGTTTGATAGAACTTTGCTAGATAATTTTACAGTTCCTTTTGAGGCTATTTCTGCGACTAATCCCTTTATGATCATTGATGAACCTCATAAATTTGATAAAGCCAATAAAACTTGGGACAATCTTCAAAAAATAAATCCGCAATTCATTATAAGATATGGGGCGACTTTCAAAGAAACTGATAATTTAATTTATAATTTAACGGCTGTTGATTCTTTTAATAGAAATCTTGTAAAAGGAGTTATTGGACATATTACTGAATTTGATGAAGGAAAAAATGCCATAGTTAAGTTTACAAATTCAGATGGAAAAGAAGCTAACTTTAGTTTATTAGAGAACAATAAAACTAAAACATTTAAAATTGCTAAAAATGAAAGCTTAGAAAAAGTTCATTTTGCGATGAAAGATTTATTAGTTGAAAATTTAAATAGAACAACCGTAGTTTTATCAAATGGCTTGGAACTAAAAAGGGGGGGACAATTTAATCCTTATTCTTATGAGCAAACTTTGCAAGAAACAATGATACGAAAAGCTGTCAAGCATCATTTTGAGCAAGAGAAAAAATATCTAAATAGAGAAGTAAAAATTAAACCTCTAACTTTATTTTTTATTGATAATATTGAAGAATATAGAAATCAAGATGGATATATAAAAAAAACTCTTGAAAAATATATTAAAGTTGAAGTTAAGAAGTTATTAAAAACCGAAAAAGAAGGATTTTATAAGAATTATTTGAAAAAAATTTTAGAAGATGTTTCTAAAACGCATGGAGGTTATTTTGCAGTAGACAAGAAAGAAACCGATGAAGTAATTGAAAAAGAAGTAAATGAAATTTTACATGACAAACAAGCAATATTAAGTTTAGATAATCCAAGAAGATTTATTTTTTCTAAATGGACTTTAAGAGAAGGCTGGGATAATCCAAATATTTTTCAAATTTGCAAATTAAGAAGTAGCGGATCAGAAATATCTAAACTTCAAGAAGTAGGACGAGGACTCCGTTTACCTGTAAATGAATATGGAAATCGTGTAAAAGATGAGCAATTTTATCTTAATTATTTTGTAGATTTTACTGAAAATGATTTTGTTGAAAAATTAGTAAATGAAATCAATAAGAAATCAGGAGCTATTTCAAGAGAAGATATTCCTGATAAAATCTCCCCAGAAATGATTACACAAATTGTTGAAAAATATAATCTTAAAGAAGATCAATTATTGCAGAAGTTAGATGATGAAAATGTTATTAAAAGAAACAATGATTTTAAGGAAAATGGATTTGAATACATAAAATCAAATTATCCTCTTATTTTTGAAGGTGTTGATTCTAACAAAATTAGAAAAGCAAACACACAAAAGAAAAAAATAAAAGTTAGAGTAAAAAAATATAATGAGCTTAAAGAACTGTGGGAAAAACTTAATGAAAAAGTTGTTTTAGAATATAAAATTGAAAATGAAAAGAAATTTAAAGAACTTTTTGTAGATTTTTTAAAGAATACTGATCTTGTAGCTGAAGGAGCAATAGAAAGAAGGGATATTTTAGGGATTGAAGACAATGAAGCTGTGGTAAGAGAAGAAATTGCAATTCATGAAAACGAAATAGCTCAAATTTCTACAATGAAATATGATGATTTTTTAAAGCAATTATCTTCCAGTTTAAACATTAACCTAAAAACAATTCACGAGTGTTTTATAGAAGCTAAAACAGAGATAAACAAATATCTTAATCAAACAACACTAAGAATCTTCAAACAAAAATTTGATAATTATTTGATGTATAAAGCATTTAGTAAATTTAAAATAAAATATCAGAAAGTAAGTAGTGGTATTCATCCAACAAAAATAACTGATACAAATGGAGAAATAAAAGAGGAAATTGATGCTTCTGATATAGGTGTTTTTTATTCTGAGGAACAAGTAGCTGACAACTATTTATTTAACGAGTTGTTTTATGATAGTGAGTTAGAAAAAGAAAATATTAAAACAAATATTAATGAAGTAATTGTATTTACAAAGATACCTAAAAATTCCATAAAAATACCTGTTGCAGGAGGTAAAAGTTATTCTCCAGACTTTGCATATGTTATGAAATTTAAAGATGGAAATAGACAATTATATTTTATTGTAGAAACTAAAAATACTGATGAAGAAAATTTAAGAAATGAAGAAACACAGAAGATAAAACATGCAGAAAAATTCTTTGGAAATAACATTAAAATTAAATTTAAAACCCAATTTAATGAAAATAAAATAACTACTTTAATTCAGGAAGTATATGGATAAAATAAGGAGTTTTAGATTTTGGGTATTTTTTCCACCCATATTTTGCCCGCAAAACTTTACATACGCCGAAATGTCCTAATTCCCAAGTAAATTCAAAAATTTAATTTACAAATTACCAATACCGATCTTCAATATGTTGAAAAATAAACATTTGCGTAAAAAAACGCGCGTCAGACAGCAGGATAAAAAGAAAAAACAAGCTGATAGTAGCGGGACTTTAAGCTCGCAGATGAAGAAAATGCAGGTTGCCAAAGGATATGTGAGGAAGAAGCGTGAAACTTAGACTGCGGTATTAAAATTTTAACTGCAAACAGTTTCCAATCTAATTATTTATTATTAATTCAAAACATGCTTAATAAACTGAAACAATCAATTGGTGCGGAAGTTCAAGAAAATGTATTACTGAAAAAACATACTACTTTTAAAATCGGTGGACCGGCTAAATATTTTGTTCAAGTTGAAAACGGCAATGAGCTTTTTAAAGCCGTCAAATCGGCGGTTGAATTTCAATTGAAGTATTTCATTCTCGGTGGAGGGAGTAATGTTTTGGTCAGCGATGCCGGTTTTGACGGCTTGGTGATTAAACTTTCCGGCAATGAAATGAAGATTGAAAACGGTCGCGCTCAAGTTTTCGCGGGCTGTAATTTGATGTTTTTCGTGAGACAATGTTTAAAAGCCGGCAGGGGAGGTCTGGACTTTTCCGCCAATATTCCGGGGACGGTGGGTGGCGCGGTGCGCGGTAATGCCGGAGCTTACGGACAAGGTGTGGGTGATTTCGTGGAAACAGTGGAAGCGGTCAGCGTGGAAAACGGCGAAGTCGGTTTGAAAATTTTGGAAAAAGAAGAATGCGAATTCGCTTATCGCCAAAGCATTTTTAAAACCAATCCCAAGTTGATTGTTTCTCAAGTTAATTTTGTTTTGCCGGAAGTGGATAACATTGAGCCGATTGTGGAAAAAATAAAAAATGAAATGTCGGAGCGCGTGGCCAAACAGCCATGGGGTAAACCCAGCGCTGGTTGCTCTTTCATGAATTTGCAATATTTATCCGGCATGACTATCCCCGACGGTTGGCAAACTTATGACAAGATCCCGGCCGCGAAAGTGGTTCAGGAACTCGGCTTGAAAGGCAAGAAGATCGGTGGCGCGGAAATCTCCGACAAGCACGCCAATTTTATTATCAATACGGGTGACGCCACCGCGCGTGATGTTAAACAATTGATTGACTTGATCAAGACTGAAGCCAAAAAACATTATGGATTGGAAATGCGAGAAGAGTTGCAATTCGTGGGAGATTTTTAAAATAAATAATAAATAATTGAAAAACCTATGCAAATCAATTTAAAAGCCACTAATGTGGAATTGACGCCGGAATTGCGGGCGCATGCCGATGAAAAATTGGCGGGTTTGGATAAATATTACAATAATATCCAGCAAGTGGATGTGGAATTGGGGAAATCCAATCCGGGACAAAACAAAGGAGACATTTTCTTTTGCGAAGTTAATGTTAGCGTGCCCGGTAAATTATTGCGTTATCGTAAAGAGTTTTCCGATTTAATGAAGGCGATCAATGAAGCGCGCAAAGGTATTCAGCAAGAGATCGTGAAATTCAAAGAAAAATTGAGCTGATATTTATCAAATCAAAAAGCCCCTCGCGTCTTGGACGCGAGGGGCTTTAAATTACAACTTAAATGATTAAAAAGCCCTTCCGAAGATTCGGAAGGGCTTAATGTTATTAAGGTCCCTTGCTTTTCTTGTTCTTAAAGTATTTAAAATTCCACTCCCAACAATAAAATATTCACCTATTGAAAAATTTAATTTTTTGATCCTTTTAAATATATCCATAGGTTGATTATAGTAAATTAATTTGATATTTTGAATTAGTTTAGTTTAGAAAATACAAAAAAATTTTTAAATAAAAAAAGCCATGCTAAAGCGCATGGCTCATTGTTAAAGTTGATAATTATTTATGGCGTTCTGATGCCTGTAAGTTTTTCTTCGGCAAATTTCAGAAACCATAAACTGCGATAGTTTTCCCATTCCCTCGGTCTCATATCAGTATCAACAAATATTCTTTCAAGCAGTTTCCTGGCCTCAAAAAAATATTCAATGTTTACTGCCTCGGGTGTCAGAAGCGAGGCGCTGTGATACTTGTGAAGCTGAATTGTGTTTACGATTGGAAAGCTGTTTATAAACCTTTTTGCCAGCGAAAAGTATTTCTCAACCGTAAACAGTGATTCTAGCCCAAGGACATAGGAAAAGTTTACTCGATGGCCGACGGATTTTGCGAAATCCATCAGCCTAAAAGCGGATTCAACCGTCATGCTACTTTTTTTGTCACGAAGAAGCGTGTTTCTGTTTTCAAAACACTCAAGCGATACGCAGTAACAGAAAGGCTGAATTGATTTCAGTTTTCCCAATGTTTCTTTGTTGGTAATTTGCGAGCCAAGATAGAAGATTTCGCCTTTGAATTGATATTGATTCAATATCTCTCTCAGCAGAATCAAAAACGAACTTAACTCGCTGTTGCTGTTATAGCAACCAGTAACTACGGCCACCTGCACAAGACTTGAGAGGTCGGGTAGTTTTTTCTCAGCCATCCAATTGTCGAAAAATTCCTTGATGTCAGCCGCACAAGCCATGCGCTTCATATCTCTTGGTACTTGATATCCTGTATAGCAAAATTTACACCCACGACAAGATGTGCGTGAATTCGGATTAATATTCAAGACCGTACCGTTTCTTCTTGGATAGTTTGAGTCGCAAAAATCTTCGGACGGTTCAATCGCATCAGCTATTTCCTGATTGTCAAAAAGCAGTTTTCCGTCAATAACGGAAAAAGGACTGCTTTCGTTAATCGGCAGTGCGAAATAAAAATCTTTGATACCAAGAGAGTGAGAGTATTTGAAGACATCTTGTTCGATGGTATGCACTCCCAACCTCATGCGATTAAAATCGTACTTAAAAGCGGCTCCGTAGATATTCAATGCGACAAACAAAACATCCTCCACTGGCACACTATAGCTTTCAGCCAGAGAGTATATCTTTTTCAGTGTTATCATTATAAAGCCTCCTTTTTAAGCTTTGCCGATTTCATCAAGAAATACGTCTTTTTTCTTGGTGATGAGTAAAGTGGTTAGAACAGGGACGGAAAGCGTACCATGTTTTTCAACAATTTCCCCCACTCTTTTAAGAAACTTTTCCCGTCTTTCCTTTTCAACCCTAATGATTTTTGGGAAAGTATTCAAAAGCATTGGGTATGTTTCTTTGTCATAGTTGTAAACCGTGACATACTTTCGCAGAAAGTAAAGATAAAACATATCGCTTCCGAAAATTTCCAGCTCGCGTCCATTCAGCTTGTTAAATACCCCCGAATTAACATCGTTGTTTTCTTTGGGGTATATATCGGGCAACATCTCATGGTACAGGGAATTAACTTCTTTTGTTGCTTCTCCTGTTGACTGGAAAAAGCTGTTCCACACGATTACAAAATGGCCGTTGCGGTTTAATAAGTCATAAGCCTTTTTATATTTCTCCTGTTCACTAATCCAGTGGAAGGAAGTTAAAGCAATCAAGCAATCAAACTTGTCTGAAGATTCATAGTCTTCAAACATAGCCTCGACAATTTCCACGTTTGGGTAGCCTTTGGTTTTTTCTTTGGCTATTGCCACCAAATTAGACCCCGGCTCAATGCCGATGATCTTGCATTCTGTTTTGGCCAGCTCAATAGTGGCAATTCCACTACCAGCTCCAATTTCGATTACGCTGGAAGACTCACCGAGCTTGCAGATTTTTGCAATATCCTCATACATCTCTTTCGGGTAGCCTGGGCGGACATCGTCATAGTTGTTCGCGAAGATATCGAAAGAGGCATCAAACATTTTTTCGCCTTGAAATATCATATTTTTATCTCCTTATATTATTAGTTAGTAAAAATGACATAAATCTTTCTTTAATTCCTGGCAAGTCCAGCGGACGAGAAAAATCTCGTCTTCCTCCCAGCTCAATTTTCGCATGAACAAAAATCGGACAAGGAGAATCGCTTACAATTGCGTTCTTTAGCTCATTTTCATCTTGAACCTCAAAAACAGTATTAAATCCTGCATCTTTAGCTATTTTAGCAAAATATACTGAAGATGACAAAGATTTTTCTTCACTGCATGAGCCGTAAGCGCCATTATCCAGGACAATATGAAAAAAGTTTCCTGGTTTATAAGCGCCTATAGTCACAAGGGTTCCGAAGTTCATTAATAGACTGGCATCGCCGTCTATCACAAATATATTTTTATTGCTGTTGCACAGAGCAAGCGATAGCCCTATTGACGACACCAACCCCATCGATCCTGGGACATAGATATTTCTTGGAGAATCAAATTTTGAAAACACCTCTCTTGAAATCAGACCAGTTGTAGAAACCGTGATGTCCAAATCATCAATAACTGAAAATATTATCTCGATTACATCTCTTCTTTTCATTTGTTCCACCCCCTCTTTAAAAGCAAAAAGCTTGGCAAAACTGTTTTGTTCATACGATTGAACATTTCATCAATCAAGTCGTTGATATCTTGTTTTTCATACACAAAGAAATCAACACCGAATGATGCAAGCAGTTTTTCAGTCGCTTTTCCTGTCACAAAATGCTGAACAGCGTCTTCACCCTCACAACCCCGATAAGTAATCACAAATAAGATTGGCATTTTATACGGAATTAGAAGCGAGGCAATATCATTTGAAGATGCAAATAGTCCAGAGTTTTGCATGTACACTACAGGGCATCTCCCTGATAGGTATGCGCCCGCTGAAATTCCAACAGCTTCTGATTCACTATTTGCCAGCACATGCATAATTTTCTCATCATTTATTAGATTGTTGATAATATGGCGCAATACTCCGCAAGGCACGCCTGTGGCAAAATCTACGCCATGGCGCATCAAGCTTTGATGCAAGTAATCAGCATTTTTGTCGCCTGATTTGCTTAAGTCATTGAAAGCATTATCTGGTTTAACCTGTTTTGTCTTCATATCTTTTCTCCTTGAATAAGTTGTAAAGGTTCGAATCAAAATTATTTGACTCTATAATATATATAAATAATTGATAATGTCAAGGACAAAAAACCTCCGAAGATTCGGAGGTGTAGTAGTTGAAAATTAGGGGAAAAACACGATAAAAATCGCATAAATAATCGGCGCGGTCCAGTTCAAACACAGTATTCGCCAATGCGTGGATATGGCTTTTTCCTTGTGAATCATGATGATTATGGTAGAAATTATCACTGAAGTCAGCCCGAAATAAGCGAATCCCACATAGGGATGATTAAGTAATCTGCGGGTCAGTATTTCCATGATGAAAAAAAATAATAATCCCACGCCGTAAACCGTTAAAGTGATAAACAAAGAGGCTCTTTCATTCAGCCAGAGTTCTCGCCAAAAAGAAGCTTTTTTATTTTTCCCAGGCTGTTCTTCAGTGTTATTTTCAGTCTTCATTTTTTTCCTTTCCACGATAAAAAAGAACAAAGCAATAGACAAAATTATAAATCTTTTGTCATGGCTTGTCAAGGGGATAAGGTAATGTGCACGAATATATTGCATTTTTTGCTAAGCCGAGGATAATTTAAAAACTAGGAACTATGTTTAATGATAAAAAAGCAGATTCAATTTTTAAAAATTATGGCAGTACGCTTATTTTAAATTAACTCAAAACCGCTTTTATTATATTGTTGAAGCAAATCGCGTTTAGTGATAAACTTAAGGCATTAAAATAATCATTTTTTTATGGGATTTTTCAGTAAAATATTCAAAACCGAATCAAATGCCGGCGTGGTTCAGAAAATTCAGCCGATTGTTGATCAAATAAACGCGTTAGAACCGGAAATGCGTGAATTGCCGGAAAACGGTTTTGCGAAAGAAACGGAAAAATTAAAACTTGAAGCGCGAGAAAAAAGCTTGGATGAAATATTGCCACGAGCTTTCGCGTTGGCGCGCGAAGCCAATCGGCGCTTGCTCAATGTGCGTCATTACGATGTTCAGCTGGTCGGTGGTGTGGTTTTGCATCGCGGTGAAATTGCGGAAATGAAAACCGGTGAAGGCAAAACTCATGTGGCCGCCTTGCCTTTTTATTTAAACGCTTTGGTCGGTCAATGTCACGCCATTACGGTTAATGATTATTTGGCGAAGCGCGACGCGGGTTGGAATGGATGCGCCAATCATTTGCTTGGATTGAAAACCGCTTGTCTGGTCAATCAGGCTTCATTTATTTACGACCCTGAATACGAAGATAATTCACAGACCGATGAACGCTTGAAAAATTTGAAGCCCTGCGGGCGGCAAGAAGCTTATGAAGCGGATATTGTTTACGGTACGAACAGTGAATTCGGTTTTGATTATTTGCGTGACAATATGGCTTCTTCCGTGGCACAAGTGGCGCAAAAAGATTTATATTTCGCGATCGTGGATGAAGTGGATTCCGTTTTGATTGACGAAGCGAGAACTCCGCTTATTATTTCCGCTCCGGCTGAAGAGTCTGCCAAACTTTATCAAAAATTCGCTTCGCTGGTGCCTCGCTTAAAAGAAAATCAAGATTATAATGTTGATGAAAAATTGAAAACCGCCACTTTGACGGAAGATGGAATCAATAAAATTGAGGAAATGCTGAACATGGGCAATATTTATACCGAAGGGGGAGTGATGATGGTACATCACTTGGAGCAGGCTTTGCGTGCGCACGCTGTTTACAAGAAAGACAAAGATTATGTGGTGCAAGAAGGACAAGTGGTGATTATTGATGAATTTACCGGACGCATGATGCACGGTCGTCGTTATTCCGAAGGGTTGCATCAAGCCATTGAAGCAAAAGAGGGCGTGGAGGTGCAAAAAGAAAGTCGCACTTTGGCCACCATCACCATTCAGAATTATTTTCGCATGTATGATAAATTGGCGGGTATGACGGGGACGGCGGCGACTGAAGCGGAAGAGTTTAAGAAAATTTATGATTTGGATGTAACGATTATTCCGACCAATAAACCGGTCCAAAGAAAAGATTTGCCGGACCGTATTTACTCCACGGAAAAGGGGAAATTCACCGCCGTGGTTAGAGATATCCGAGAATTACAAAAAAACGGTCAGCCTGTTTTGGTCGGTACCATTTCCGTGGGAAAAAATGAATTATTGTCCGCGCTATTAAAACAAGCGGGGATTGAACATAATGTTTTGAATGCCAAAGCTCACGCTCAAGAAGCGAAAATCATCGCGCAGGCCGGTAAACGCGGATCGGTAACCATTGCCACCAATATGGCCGGTCGTGGCGTGGATATCGTGCTTGGCGGTTCGCCGTTTGATGCGGAAGAATATGAAAAAGTAAAAGAGTTGGGAGGCTTGTTCGTTTTGGGCACGGAAAGACATGAATCGCGTCGCATTGACAATCAGCTTCGTGGTCGTTCCGGTCGTCAAGGAGATCCGGGTGTTACTCAATTCTATGTTTCAATGGAAGATGATTTGATGCGTATTTTCGGTTCCGATAGAGTGAAGAAAATGATGCAAAGTTTGGGTGTGCCGGAAGATCAGCCCATTGAAACGAAAATAATTTCCAATTCCATAGAAAAGGCGCAAAAACGCGTGGAAGGACATAATTTTGATATTCGTAAACATTTGGTGGAATATGATGATGTGATAAATAAACAAAGGGAAATTATTTATAAACGCCGGCGTGAACTTTTGTATGCCACGGAAAAAGATGAAAATATCAGCCGAGAAAAGATCATGGAAATGATCGCGGATGAGCTGGAACAAGTCGTGTCTTTTCATACGGCCGGTGAAAATCAGAGTGAGTGGAATTTGCGTGAAATCGCGGAAACCGTAAAAAGTATTTTTCCGGTCAGTGATGAAGACTTGGTAAAAATTCAAAGTTTGGAAAAAATCGCCGGTGATACACGCGCCGAGGACGCGGCCGCGCGAACTTTGATTATTGATTACTTGGTTAAATTGGCCGAGGCGCGCTATCAAGACTTGGAAAATAAAGTCAAAGAACAAGGCGGAGATGAGAGTTTCATGCGTCGCATTGAGCGAGAAATAATTATTCGCAGTATTGATAATCTTTGGGTGGATCATTTGGACGCGGTGGCCGCTTTGCGTGGTAGCGTGGGATTACGCGGTTACGCGCAGAGAGATCCTTTGATTGAATACAAAAGAGAAACTTATAATATGTTTTTGCAATTGCAAAATCTGATTCAACGCCAAGTGGTGTACAGCATTTACAAAGTCGGTTTCGGCGCGGAGATGAGGGAATCAATTATGAGTTCGGGGCAAGAGAAATTTTCTTCCAATGCCGGTCAATTCGGTGGCACTGACAATTTGTCATCGACCAAGGACAATGCTCAGAGCATGAGAATCGCTCGCAAAATCACCGGTGCGAGAGAAGCGTCACAAACCGCGACTAAAAACGAACAAGGAAAAAAGATCAGCCGAAATGATCCTTGTCCTTGCGGTAGTGGTAAAAAATATAAAAAGTGTTGCGGGTAGTCTGTCGCGGATTACTGAATATGGAGTTCGTACTAAGTTATCAAATTATTCAATTTAAACTACAAATTAAATCAATTAAAAACACCCCGTCATGTGACGGGGTGTTGGTGTTAAAGATCACTTTTTACCCAAGAAAGCATTCCAGCCGGACCAGCCTTTGCCGGCATAGTATCTATTAGGATGGAAAGGTAATCTCGGGTTTTCCGAATACCGCTTATGGTATTCAGCAGCGCTCTTGATACCCATCCGTCGCGATTCTTGCGACGCTTCTTCGTAAGTGGGATAGAAGGTTTTGACATCTTTACCCAAGAAAGCATTCCAGTCGGACCAGCCTTTGCCGGCATAGTATTGATTAGGACTGGAAGGTAATCTCGGGTTTTCCAGATACCGCTTATGGTATTCAGTAGAGCTCTTGATACCCATCCGTCGCGATTCTTGCGACGCTTCTTCGTAAGTGGGATAG
>CAZAKN010000010.1:25179-26542 GCA_964486065.1 uncultured Gammaproteobacteria bacterium
AAATCCCGTTCCAAGCTGGCCAAGATGGCCAAAACATCTTGCAAATCATCATTGAACAGAAAGTTTGAAAGAATACCGGTAATCCGTATCTTCGTCTGATCATACGGGACTTGGGAAAGTTTGACGATCTCATCTTGCAGTTCGCGTAGCTGAACCACGCGTTCACAATTGCCTACGAAATCAAGTACGACCACCTTGGGTTTGTTTTCGGTCTTCCGTAAACCGCGTCCCAGCTGTTGCAAGAAAACGGTTTTACTATCGGTGGAGCGCAAGAAAACTATCAGCTCGGCTTCGGGCATGTCAATGCCTTCATTGAGCATGTTTACGGACAGGATGTGTCTGATTTTTCCGGATTTGAACAAGTTCAAGCGTCGTCGGTTTTCTTTGTAGCTCAGATGCGAGTGCATGGTCATGGCGCCAGGAATGAACTTAACAAAGTTCTCGGCATGATCAATGCGCTCACAAAAGATCACGGTTTTCATGTCTTGGTAAGCCAAGATCTTGTTAGCGATTTCTTGATCGCGCTGTTCAATGAAAATGGTTTCATTGAGTTGCTTCACGCTGATCTTGCGATCGCCTTGATTGACCAGTTTCAAGAGTCCCTTAAGCTCGCGGGTGTTGATATGATCACTTAGCAAGTGGTATTCCACTTGTGCCAAATATTCGGAAACAAGGGCTTGCGCCAAAGACAAATTGATCAATTCATCACCGAAAATCCCGCGAATATCTTTGCCATCCATTCTGTCGGGCGTAGCGGTCATGCCGAGCAAGATACGCGGTTCAAAGTATTGAATGGTTTCCTTGAAAGTATTGGCTTCGGAATGATGAGATTCATCCACCACCACGGTGAAAAACTCATCTTCCATGAAAGCGTCTTTCCAAGTTCTCATGGTTTGCAAAGTGGCGAACAAGACATCCACATGATTGTCAAAGGTTTTTTCCGTGCCGGTGAATTTGGCGAAATGCAATTTTTTGCCAAAAACTTGGCGGTATTCACGAAAAGCTTGGCAAAGAATCTCTGAATCATGACAAAGAAACAAGACTTTGCCGTGTTCGGTGAAAGGTTTGATGGCTAGAGCCGAGGTAATGGTTTTGCCAAGACCGGAAGCCATAACCATGAGAGCTTTGATCGGTTCTTCGCGTTCCGAGGAAAACAGTTTCCGGCTTGCAAAATGTTGTTGCAAAACGTGGACCGGTTCAATTTGCCAGGGTAGGGGTTTGATTGCCATTGTTAAATCTCCGGTAATTGGTTAAATTGTGAAATAACAGATAAATTATTTTAAACTAAAATTTAATTTTGTCAAGGTTTGTACTGTTGCATAGTTAAAGTTACCTTTTGGGGATAACTAGATGACATATAGTG
>CAZAKN010000011.1:0-23850 GCA_964486065.1 uncultured Gammaproteobacteria bacterium
TCTTACATAATACCTCTTCTTTTACTCCAAAAGGTAACCCTAATTGCTGCAATTGCAACAAATTTTGTCAAATGTGTGTGGTATTGAACCATTACGAAGTAATTGACAATACAACAAAATAATGATAATACAATATATTGGCAAATTGGAAAATTTGCTATAATACAGACACGAAGCGTGATTATTAACTTAGTTTAGGAGGTAGCGAATGGGTGGGAGCTCAATTGGCGGTAAAATTGTGCAAACCCAAAACTCACCCCATGGGGAAGAAAGAAAGGAGGAAGAAAGTGTTCATTTATCACTGGTTTCATCGGAGGATGAACAAGAGCTGATCCGCAGTGTTGAGGACTTGTCGGACGGACAAGTTGTACAGATCGGTTCGCGAGCTTTCCGAATTCTGCGTCAATTTTCCATCTATATGTTGGAATGTTCGGACGAGGATTGTCTCGGCATGACGCTCTTGGAAAGACAGGAAGCGGAGAACGGCAAATCTCTAGGCGGTAAAAGCTTTCATCAAGCATATACTGCTGAAGATATAGATGCCGAACCGTCTGCCGAAAACTCTTTCAGGGTGGTGCAGTGTAAGAAGTGCGGAAAACTGCATTATCGTAAATATTAACCAAACAAATCGCGTTGTCCGAATCGGACAACGCGATTTTGCTTTTTACGGAGAATGTGTCGCTATATGAAGATTGGGATAAAACGGGTTGCCAATAAGACAATTTTTAGCTAAAATAATCACACATATTGCGAGGCAAGTCATTGTCTTTTTGGCGTTAAAGCCGACCGCAGGTCAAATAAT
This sequence comes from uncultured Gammaproteobacteria bacterium, assembly GCA_964486065.1. GTDB lineage: Bacteria > Patescibacteriota > Patescibacteriia > UBA11705 > JABHMO01 > CAZAKN01. Next base: position 803 of record CAZAKN010000011.1, read on the forward strand.
TTTAAAATAATATTATGTCCAATCGTTTGAGATCAAAAACCAAGACCAAATGGCTGGTTTTCTTGGTATTAATCGTTTCCGTAATGTTACTCTTGGCGGATTTTCCACAAGTGTATAACGGCGCGATTGATGAAATTAATGAAAGATTTAACAAAGAATACGAGCATCTCAGTGTGAGACCTTTTCACTTGGGGCTGGATTTGCAAGGAGGCACGCATCTGGTTTACGAAGCTGATACTTCCGAATATGAAAATGATGAAAAGGGTGGAGCCGTGGAGGGTGTGCGTGATGTGATTGAAAGGCGCGTTAACGCTTTTGGCGTGTCCGAACCGGTGGTGCAAGTGAATAAGAGTGGCAGTTCTTGGCGCGTGATCGTGGAATTGGCGGGAGTGAAAGATATCAAGCAAGCGATCGCCATGATCGGCGAAACTCCGCTTTTGGAATTTAAACAAGAAAATAATGAACCGCCTCGTGAATTGACCACCGAAGAGCGACAGGAATTGGAAAGGTTAAATGAAGAGCTTGAAGTCAAAGCCGAGGAAACTTTGGACAAAGCTTTGGCGGGAGCGGATTTTTCGGAGATCGTGCGTGACAGCATATATTCATTGGAAGCGGCGGATGAAGAACAAAATTTTTTTGATATAGAATCCAATGAGCAAGTGCAACAAATGATTGAAACGGGCGGTGAGATCGGCTGGGTTTCCGCTCAAGATGGTTTGGATGAAATCTTTGACGCCGCCGAACAAACTCCGGTTGGCGCGGTTACCGATGAGTTGGTGGAAGCTGAAAACGGTTACAATATTATCAAAGTTTTGGAAGCGCGCGAGAATGGAGAAGAATCTGATATCAGTCATATCTTGATTTGTTATGAAGGCAAAGATAATTGTGAATCCGGAAATTCTCAAGAAGATGCTCGGGAACTGATTGATCAAGTAAAAGAACGCGCTTCAAGCCAAACTTTCGCGTCTTTGGCGCTTGAATATTCCACCGGGCCGACCGCTGAACAAGGCGGAGATTTGAGTTGGGTACGCCAGGGCCAAATGGTGGAACCTTTTGAAAATGCCATGAATGAATTGGCGGATGGAGAAATTTCCGAGGTGGTGGAAACCAAATTCGGCTACCATCTTATTTACAAAAAAGCCACGCGCCCTGTCCGAGAATATCGTTTGGCGGTGGCCAATTTCCGAACTTTGCAACCGATTGATATTTTACCACCGGCCGATCCATGGGAAAAGACTGAATTGACCGGCGCGTATTTGGATAAATCTCGCGTGGAATTTGACCAAAGAACCAATATTCCGCAAGTCGCTTTGAAATTCAATGATCAAGGCAAAGAATTGTTCGCGCAAATCACCGAAGAAAATGTCGGTAAACGAGTGGCTATTTTTCTTGACGGAGAAGCGATTAGTATTCCCCGAGTCAATGAACCGATTACCGGCGGGGAAGCGGTGATCACCGGTGATTTTGATATTACCGAAGCTAAGATTTTATCTCAAAGATTAAACGCCGGAGCTTTGCCGGTTCCCATTAAGTTGATTTCGCAACAAAGCGTGGGAGCGACATTGGGACAAGATTCCATGCAAAGAAGTTTATTTGCCGGTTTGTTGGGGTTGGCGTTGGTGGCTTTGTTCATGATTACGGTTTACAGATTGCCGGGTGTTTTGGCGGTTTTGGCGTTAGGCTTTTACGGTTTAACGGTTTTATTCTTGTTTAAATTGATTCCCGTTACTTTGACTTTGGCGGGAATGGCCGGTTTTATCTTGTCCGTGGGGATGGCCGTGGACGCCAATGTTTTGATTTTTGAAAGATTGAAAGAAGAATTGAAAATCGGTAAACCTTTGGGAACCGCGATTGATGAAGCGTTTAAACGCGCTTGGACTTCCATCCGTGACGGAAATGTTTCCACTTTGATCACATGTTTTATTTTAGCTTGGTTCGGGACCAGTATGATTAAGGGTTTTGCCATCACTTTGAGTCTGGGTGTTTTGACCAGTATGTTTTCCGCTATTGTTATCACCAAATTGTTCTTGAAATTAACCATTAATCCGGAGAAACTGGAAAGTCGTTTGTGGTTGTTTGGCGTGAAAAGAAATAAAAACCAAGAAAAATAATTTAATTATTTTGTATTGATATGAGAAATATTATTAAAAAAAGAAAAATTTGGTTAAGCATTTCCGCGGTTTTAGTTTTGCTCAGTTGGATTTGCATGATTGTTTTCGGTTTAAATTTGGGTATAGATTTTACCGGTGGCAGTTTGTTGGAAGTAAAATTCAATCAACAACGCCCCGATATCGTGGAAGTGAAAAACAACTTAGCGGAATTGGAATTGTCCGGCGACATTTTGGTTCAGCCGGCTGAAGATCAAAACATGATTTTGCGTTTTCAAGACATTGAAGAAAACACGCATCAAACTATTTACAACAAATTGGCGGAAAAGTATCCGGATAATGTGGAAGAATTGCGCTTTGAAGCCATCGGTCCGGCGATTGGTAATGAATTGAAAAGCAAAGCCGTATATTCCATTATTCTGGTGATTATCGCCATTATCATTTATGTGGCGTGGGCTTTTCGCAAAGTATCTTATCCGGTCAAATCTTGGAAATACGGTATTATCGCGATTATCGCTTTGGTGCATGACATCAGTATTGCACTGGGTATTTTCGCGATTTTGGGGCGTTTTGCCGGCGTGGAAGTGGGATTGCCGTTTGTGGCCGCTTTACTGACCATTCTGGGTTATTCAGTTAATGATACGATCGTGGTTTTTGATCGTATTCGTGAGAATCTCGGTCGTTTGGTAAAACATGATTTTGAGCAAATTGTTAATCGTAGCGTCAATGAAACTTTGCGTCGTTCAATTAATACTTCCATCACCACTATATTGGTCTTGTTGATGGTGTTTATTTTCGGTGGTGCTTCAATCAAGTTCTTTGTTTTGGCTTTGATGATCGGTATTTTGTCAGGTACTTACAGTTCCATTTTCTTGGCTAGCCCGCTTCTGGTGATATTTGAAAAAATGAGAAAATAATTTTCGCGATAAAAAAGCCCCCGCTGAGTCGGGGGTTTTTGGTTTGTTTTACGAAGATTCGTTTTGTTCCGAAGAAGATGGATCCGCTACCGCGGGGGGTTGCTTGGAGCGTCTTCTTTTACTGTTTTCCAAATAATCGGGAGGTTCGCTCGTGATTGATTTTTTGATCATCACGGTTGTTAGAATGAAGATGACCATAAAACAGAAAACTCCGCTGTAATCTCTGAGCGCGAAAGCGAATATCGTGCCCAGCGTCGCCGGGATCCAGATGTTCAGAAAGTACTTGGTGCCACTTGGATATTCTTGGTATTTGAGAATTATCAGCGTGAATACGGCGGCGGCCAGTAGGAAAGTCATCAGCCATTCATGAAAGTAAGCCGTCAACATCATGATAATCAACAAAATATGCGGTAACAGATCCAGTATGGCGACGATTTTTTGTTTACACTCTTTATCCATGTTTTTCTCCTCGGAATAGTTAAGGAACAATGGTTTAAATATATTAAATTTAAAACATTTGTCAATTATAGGAGCATTTATCAACGGACTTGACAATAGGGAGCAAGTGAAGTAAGCTTTTGTAATATTTAAACGAAATTTACAAGTTTGTTGAATATTTGTCTAAAATTAAATAAGAATAGTGTTTTTGTAGAAAAATACTTGACATAATACAATATTGGTGATATAATCAAATCATCATCAAAAAATACTGAAAAATATGTTAACTCAGGGAAATACAACTGAACTTAGTTTTGAGCAATTGCTTGATAATTTGCTTGGTAAATTATCCGAGCGCGAATGCGAAATTTTAAAGCATCGTTATCAATTGAGTAATGACATTTCCAAGAAAGCCACTTTGAAAAAAATTGGCGATCAATATGATATTACCAGGGAAAGAGTCAGACAAATTGAAAGAGACGCTTTGAGAAAATTGGTTGAATTGCGCAAGGAACAAGAGTTTGCCATGCATTTGGCGGAAATGGAACAGCAAGTTATTAAATTTTTGGAAAGAAAAGGTGGCATTGTTCGTGAAGATCAATTGATCAAAGAATTGGCGGAAGCCAATTACGGTTTTGATAAATATCATACCAATTCTTTTGTCTTTGTTTTGGATAATTTCTTTGAATCTGTTTCCAATGAATACAATCATGATTATTTTCATAATTTATGGAAATTATATGATGTTCAATTGGATGTTTTGCTGAATTGGTTGCAAAATTTGGAAAAAGAATTATCAGCCAAAAATCAATTATTGCAAAAAGATGAGTTACACAGTTTGGCTGAACAAAAAATTCATGATGAATTGAAAAGTTTGATTGATAAGTATTTGGCAAGACATGATGATCTTGAATTGCAACATTTATTGGAATCATACATTGAAACTTCCAAGATTTTTAAAAGCAATTTGCTTGGTTTGTGGGGATTGAGCCATTGGAATACCGTATCTCCCAAGAAATTGGCGGATAAAATCCAATTGGTGTTTGAAAAACACAGAAATCCTTTGCATTTCAGAGAAATCGCGGAAAAAATCAATGAGGCCAAATTTGATCATAAAAATATTTGCCCCGCTACGGTACATAATGAATTAATCGCCAATGGAAACTATGTGCTTATCGGACGTGGGATTTACGCCATGCAAACTTGGGGTTATAGTGCCGGAACCGTGGCTGATGTTATCACTTCAATCTTGAAACAAGCTGGACAAGCCTTAAGCAAGGATGATATTTACGAACAAGTTTTAAACCAGAGAAAAGTTAATAAATCAACCATTTACTTGACTTTGATCAATAAAAACAAGTTTGCCAAAGATGATCAAGGAAAATTCTTCATCAAATAAACTTATATAAAAGATATCCCAAGAAAAATCGGTTTTACACCGATTTTTCTTTTTGTGTTTGAAAAAAATATGGTATAATTTTAACATCTTAATTTAGGTAAAAACTTTTTACCTTTATTTGAATATATATGGATTTTTTCGGCTTTGAGATAATGCTGGATTTTTCCTGGGTTTATAACTTGGGTAGCCAGCCGATTTATGTGATAGCTTGGCATTATTTGATAAATGGGGGGTGGATTTTGTTTTTGGCGGCATTTATTTATGGAGGATGGGGACTTTGGGTTTATTCCAGAAATGTAAAATTCGCCAATAAGCAAACTTATATTTTTCTGGCTATTGATATTCCGCGCAACAATATTCAAACGCCGAAAGCCGTGGAAAGTATTTTTGTAGCTTTGGCCGGTGCGCATATGCCTTTGGCGCGTTGGGAAAAATACGCCAAAGGTGAATATCAATTGGGATTCAGTTGTGAGATAGTCAGCATAGATGGATATATTCAATTTTTGATTCGCACTCCAGCTCATTGGCGCAATTTGGTGGAAGCCGCGGTTTACGCGCAATATCCGGAAGCGGAAATTACCGAGGTGGAAGATTATTTGGCGGATCTTAATCCGACTTTTCCGAGTGATGAATATAATATTTGGGGAGCGGATTTGAATTTGGTCAAGCCTGATTATTATCCGATTCGCACTTACATGGATTTTCAAGAAAGATTGGATAATGAGTTCAAAGATCCGATCGCGTCTTTGCTTGAAGTGATGAGTAAAATAGGACAAGGGGAACAGATTTGGATACAAATTTTAGTTTATCCTTCTGATAATGATTGGCATATTGCCGGACAAAAAGCGATTGATAAAATAATCGGACGAGAAGTGGCTAGCAAAAGAACTTGGTTGGATAAAACAGTGGACGCGCCACTTAAAGCCATCACTTTCGTGGGAGATGAAATAATGCGAGGTTTTGGTCCGAGTTTTGATGATGATAAGAAAGATGATAAATCTTTTAACATGATGCAATTGACTCCGCAACAAAAACGAGAAGTGGAATCAATCATGTATAAAATTGATAAAATAAATTTTAATGTAAAAATGCGTTTAGCGTATTTTGCCAAAAGAGAAGTTTTTAAAAAAGCTTTGGGAGTTTCGGGACTTTTTGGAGCCATTAAACAATTCAATACCACGGGTTTAAACGGATTTAAGCCGGGCGCTAACAAAACACAAGCCAGAATCGCGTTTGTGAATTGGCGTGTGGCATATAAACAAAATTCATTTTTCCAAAATTTCAAGGGGCGCAATTCAGCCACCTCCGGCGGAACTTACAAGATGAATGTGGAAGAATTGGCGACTTTGTATCATTTCCCTTACATTGAAGTGAAAGTTCCGAAAGTCAAAACGATTTCCGCCAAAAAAGGTTTGGCTCCGGTTGGATTGCCGGTTGACGCGGTCAAAGTGGATGAAGATATCCCTGAAGAAGTTACTACTTCACAAGATGAAAATGTCGCGCCCGTGGTGGATTATGATAATGATTATTTTGAAGACAGATTTGCCGTGGATAAAAGTCGCGAATCGGATAATATGCGCAAAGAAAAAATATTGAATGATATTGAAAAGCAAAAACAAGCCGGCCACAGGCTAAAATACAATTCGCAAGGATTTAAATTGGAATATAAAGAAGATGAGGTTTTTACGTTGGAAAACGCGTCGCGGACCGGTTCAGATTCGCTGTTGCCGAAAGAATCCAGTAATGATAAACAAGAAAAGAAACCCGCTCAACGGGAAGATAAATCTAAACGCAACAAGAACGAACAAAGAGTTAAAATGCGTGATGAAGTGCCACAAGTGCGGGATTTGAGTGAAGAAGATGATGAAGAGAAAGGTATAGATGAAGCACCACCCAACTTGCCGGTGGTTTAAAGAGTGAAGTGAAAAATCGCTTTGATTGAAAGCGCGACGATCAACCGCGATAAACATTTAAAAAATATAAATTCCAAACCAGTTAAAACTCACAAAGTTCTAAATTACAAACATCAAAAACATGAATAATGACATTACAATTTTCGGAGAAACCAGTTTTCGCAATGAGCGAAGACGGTTTGGAATCAAACGAACCGATAGACAACGGCACATGTATGTTATCGGGAAGACGGGCATGGGAAAATCCGTGCTTTTGGAGAACATGATTTATTCTGACATCATGAACGGTCAAGGGCTTTGCATGGTGGATCCTCATGGAGATTCTGCGGAATTGATTGTTGATTGTGTTCCAAAAGAACGGATTAATGATGTGATTTATTTTAATCCGGCGGATCTGGAAAATCCGATCGCCTTCAATGTTCTGGAAAAAGTGGATTCGCGTTATCGTCACTTGGTGGCTTCGGGTTTGGTCGGCGTGTTTAAAAAGATCTGGGCTGACAGCTGGGGACCTCGTCTGGAATATATTTTGCGGAATACGATATTGGCTTTGCTTGATCATCCTGAAAGCACTTTGCTCGGCGTGAATCGCATGTTGGTGGATAAGGAATACAGGAAAAAAGTTCTTTCCAAAGTCCAAGATCCGGTGGTGAAAATGTTTTGGCAAGATGAATTTACCAAGTATAATGATAAATTTTTAACGGAAGCCATTGCTCCGATTCAGAACAAGATCGGACAATTTTTATCCACCTCTTTGATCAGGAATATCGTCGGACAAGTTAAATCCACCATTGATTTGCGTGGAATAATGGATGATGGCAAAATTTTGATTTTAAATCTTTCAAAAGGCAGGATCGGTGAAGATGCTTCGGCTTTGCTCGGCGCCATGATGATTACCAAGATCCAGTTGGCCGCCATGAGTCGCGTGGATGTTCCGGAAAGTGAACGGCGCGATTTTTATCTTTATGTTGATGAATTCCAGAATTTTGCCACGGAATCTTTCGCTAATATTTTGTCCGAAGCCAGAAAATATCATCTTTGTTTGACCGTGGCGCATCAATACATCGGCCAGTTGGAAATAGGCGGGAATACGGTCGTGCGCGACGCGATTTTTGGTAATGTGGGAACCATGGTATCTTTCAGAGTGGGAGCGGGAGACGCTGAGTTTTTGGTAAAAGAATACGCGCCAAAATTTGAAGAAGAGGATTTGGTTAATTTGCCGAAATACAATGTATATTTGAAGTTAATGATTGATGGCGTGGCGTCCGATCCGTTTAGCGCGTTTACCCTGCCACCGATCTCTCGGAAAACGGGCAGTGAAGCTACAGTTTTGAAAGTATCAAGAGAAAAATACGCCAAGCCTCGTGATGTGGTGGAGGAAAAAATCGCGCGTTGGCATGGAGTGGAAACCGAGGCCATGTTGGAAAAATTGGAAAAAGAATTGGAACAAAAAAAATCCAAAGCGGTATATAATAAAAAGGTTAATTTTCTTGGCGCTGATGAAGAACCGGCAACCTCCGATGGAGAAGAAAAAGAATTGCGAGAAAAATTGGCGAAAAAGCGGGAACATTTGGAAGAAAAACCGGACATTAAAGAAGAAGATATCAATATAGTCAATTGCGACGGTTGCGGAGTAAAAACAAAAATCAATTTCAAGCCCGATCCCAGTCGCCCGGTTTTTTGCAAGGATTGTTTGAAGGAATATAGACGCGGACAATCGCTTAAAGAAAATTCGGAAAAAAGGCGCAAAGCGGTAGAAGAAGCCGTGGAAAAATCTCGTTCAAAAAGTCGTCGTAACGCGCCACCGAGAAAAGCTCCGAATTTATCAAGACCGGAAAGAAAATCTCCAGACCAACTTGCCAATCCGCTTAAACCGAGCGGAAGGAAAGTTTCGGTTACCAATGAGCAAGGCGAGGAATTGAGTTTAAATGATTTAAAAGCGCGTTTGCGCAAACAAGCGGAATAGCTTATGCGTGTCAGGATTAATAAATATTTGGCGGAGCGAGGCGTGGCTTCAAGGCGTGGCGCGGAAGAATTGATAAAAGAAGGAAAAGTTAAAGTGAACGGCCAAGTCATTCGTGATTTGGCTTTTAAAATTGATCAGGATGAAGACAAAGTTTTATTGAACAATAAACCGCTGAAAAACAAACCAAAACCGATTTTAATCATATTGAATAAACCGGTTGGTTACACTTGCACCAATCGTGAATTTAAAAACGAAAAAAATGTATTTGAATTGATTAAGCGAGCGGAAAGATTGTTCAGCGTGGGAAGATTGGATAAAAATTCCGAAGGTTTATTACTTCTGACCAATGATGGCGATTTGGCGCAAAGATTGGAGCATCCTTCTTTTAATAAAGAAAAAGAATACATTGTTTCCGTGCAAAAAAGGCCGTCTGCCCAAGACATCCATAAACTTGAAAAAGGGGTCGTATCGCAAGGGGAAAAATTATGCGCGAAAAAGGTGAAGCCTGCCGGCGGGAAAAAGCTGAGATTTGTTTTAACGGAGGGGCGTAAACGGCAAATCAGGCGAATGTGTCAAGCCGTGGGGCTGGAAGTGGAGCGACTTGTCCGCGTGCGGATGGGGAAGTGGGAGCTGGGTGATTTGAAAGTGGGTGAATATGTGGAGAAAAACATTGAACGAGGAATTTAAGGCGAGGATTTTTAATATTTGTATTATTGACAAAAAATTTAAAATAGATTAAAAAGGCTGTGGGAGGTGCGCCAAATCGCAACGCATACAAAAACAACACCATAGGCAATGGTTATACGGCGACCTCCCATTTACAAATAAAAGCATTTCGTCAGCGCGCGAAATGCTTTTTTGATTGAATAAAAAAGCCCCGTCCGATGACGGGGCGTTGCTTGAGTGTCGGTGATTAACGCTTTTTGGGCGGTCTGGGCCGGGGGTTGCAGTTACCGGAACCGCCACCACAGCGACTGTCGAGGCTGGCGTGATGAGAGATTCCGTCGGCAGGTTTTGTCGGTGTTTGGTTGATGGTGTTTCTTGTTTCCAGGGCTTGAATGGCTTTACTCATTTTTACCTCCTTTGGGAAATGAGTGTTTCAGGTTTGTGGGCGAACCAGATCAAGGGACACCCACCGCCACATTCGTTATATTCCAGACATGAAACGCATTCATGAGATGGATATCGTGTCAGGCTTTGGTTGGCGACATGCATTTTGCCGTTTATCCAAAATTCACGGAAAGAGGCCAAATCATGAAAATCTTGACCGTATTTGCCGATTTTCACATGACAAAGATTATTGCAAGGTAGAATGTAGCCTTCGGTATCAAAGATAACGCCTCTGTTACCGTGAACAAAACAAGTGGTGATCACTTGGTTACGGTTTTTCAGTAAATCAATGAAATTTCTTGGGAACATGCATAGTGGCTGATTCAATTGGACTACAAAGTTTCCTTTTGTCAGCCGATGAATGTTTTCATACTCTTTTTGTATATAGTCTACACTTTCTTGAATAGTCATGGTCTGAGCTGTGTCCACATTGCATTCATCGTCAAAACATGGAGTGCAAAAATTGATCCAAATCTTATTCTCACCGTTTTCCGAAGCCAGTTCCATGCATTCCAAAAAATTGTTTTTTAAAGGAGTACCCAACACATAAGCCAAACTTACGGTATGACCATTCCGCTTGGCTCGTTTAATGCCTTTCCAAAGATTATGAAAATCATTTTTGCCGGTAATAGCGAGATGTTGTTTAGGATTCCCGGATTTAAGCGAGATGTTTAGTCCGGAAAACGGTTCCCGTGTTAATTGATCAAAGAATTTATCATTTGCCAACATGGATCCGTTTGTTACCAAAATAGTTTCAAATTTCAAACTTTTCGCCAAACGATTTAGCTCAAAAAGATGAGGATAAAGACTTGGCTCTCCACCGATAAAAAAGAGATGTTTTAAACCGGTTTCCGCTATAAGCCGTATCAATTTTTTCGCAAGCTTATGATCCAAATTGGACTTTTCACTTTGGTGGTCTTTTGCGTAGCACCAAGGGCAACGATAATTGCAAGAACGATTCACCGTAATCCAGCCATAATCAAGGAACGGATTTTTCATTATGTACTCCTTTCATTTTTAAAGGTTCGTATTTATTTTAATAGTAGTTTAATAGTGGTTTTTAGTCAAATGAAAGATTTAATAAAGAAAATGTGTAAATTTAAATAATTGGTAAATGAAAAAAATTGATATTTTCTTCATAAATAGACATTACTTTTCGGGCAAGGTAAAATATTATAATAAGTATTAAAATTATTAGTATGAAAAATTTTGAAGAGTTACAATATGAGCAAAGAAAAACTATTCGGTTTAATCTACAACCGAAAATGATAAAGAGGGAAGATAAACCAGAAAAAATTTTCTGCAATTTAAAAGAGGAAATAAAAGATTTTACCCAAAAATACAAGTCAGTCATTGATAATTTAGAAAAACTGGTATTTTTTAAGAAAACAGAAAAAAAGAAAGAAAATAGTTTAAGCAAGAAAATTTATATAAAACACTCTTGGCTCCGAAATTATACCAAAACGGAATTTTACAATATAAAGGATAAGATTATAATTTTTGATAACAATGGTCGGAAAAGAGGCAACCAAACATCAATTAGTGACAGCAATTTAGCTTTCTTAAAAGAGTATTTTGAAAATTGGATAGAAGAAAATCAAAAATGCATAAGTAGTTTGCAAAGCTTTTTAGATCAGCCCAAAGAAGAGCAAAAACGAATTTCCGAGTTTACCTATTGGATCCAAAAAATATCAAAGCGAAGTAATTTTGAAGCAATGTTTGAACTGTTTAATGGCAACATCCAGCACAAAGATAGTGATGAAAAAATAAGTAAAATCAAAAAAACTTTAGATGAATGTAAACCATTGTTAAAAGCTTTGGAAAAAGAACTTTTGCCCAGCCAGTCTTTGGGAGTGGAAATTGAACGAGCGAGCTTGAATTATTATACAGTAAATAAAAAGCCGAAGAATTACAATGAGGAAATAAGAAATAAAGAAACGAAACTTTCAGAAAAATACAATTTTCAACAAAATGATATTGATTTATTTACAGCAGTTGGATTTATTGAAAAAGATCGACCTATCGGAGATCCTAAGCAAGAGATGAAAGTATTTAAAGCAAAGCAAAAATCAAAGTTTTATGAATTTATTAGTCAAAACAAAAATGATGATGAGTTAAAAAATGATGATGAGTTAAAACTATTAAATGATATTAACAAAGAAAATTTCAATAAATTTAAAAATGAAAAGGACAAGCAAGAAAGAGGTAAGCATTTTCAATTTTCATTCAATAAATATAAACAATTCTGCAATAATTATAAAAATATTGCTGTAAAATACGGTCAAATCAAAGCTGAAATCAAGGCTTTGGAAAAAGAAAAAATTGATGCAGAAAGGTTGCAGTCGTGGGCGGTGATTTTGGAGAAAGATAATCAGAAATATATTTTGACGATTCCACGAGATGCCAATAATAATCTATCAAGAGCCAAAGAATATATTGATGGTTTAAAAAATAAACAAAACAGCGAATGGAAATTATATGCTTTTGAGTCTCTAACTTTGCGAGCTTTGGATAAACTTTGTTTTGGGCTTGATAATAATACATTCTTTCCGGAAATAAGAGAGGAGCTGAAGGGAAAATGTGAATCGTTTTTTGAAGGCGAAAATCTTAAACGAAAAGACCAGTTTTCTAATGATGGCTTAGAATTGATCAAATTTTATCAGACTGTTTTAAGTCTTGAGGCAACGAAAGAAATGCTGGCAATAAAGAATTTTGAGGAATTGGGAGAAATTATAAAAAAAGAATATACAGAGGAGAACAAAGAAGAATTTGAAAAAGACTTAAAACAAGCCTGTTATTATAAAAAATCAATTTCTATTTCCGAAGACACAAAAAATAAACTGATAAATGATTATCAAGGAAATTTATATAAAATCACCAGCTATGATTTGGAAAAAAATGATAAAGAAGAAATTGCCAAATTACAGAATAAGGAACAGTTTGATAGAAACAATCCTGAAGTTCATACGAAAATTTGGCTAGATTTTTGGACGGAGGAAAAGACTAAAAAACAATACGATATTAGACTCAACCCTGAATTGAAAATTAATTTTGTAGAGAAAAATACTGAAAAGCTAGAAGGTAAAAAGCTGGGAAAGTTAAAAAAGAACAGAAAGCAAGAAGATAGATATTTACTTTCAACAACTATTACTTTGCAAGCCCATGAACAAAGTGTTGATTTAGCATTTAAGGGAACAAAAGAAATCGTAAAGTTTATTGAAGAATATAATGAAGAGTTTAACAACGAATTAAAACCTTTTGATGTTTATTATTACGGTTTAGATAGAGGGCAGAAAGAATTGCTTACTTTGGGACTATTCAAATTTTCTGAAACAGAAAAAGTTCAATTTAAAGAACAAGACAATTCAATTAAAGAACATAGTAAACCTGAGTTTGTTGAGATTGAAGCATATCAAATAAAACCGGAAAAGTTTTTAGAACAGAATGCAAAAGGAAGAATCGCCTACAAAAGTGTTTCCGAATTTATTGATGATCCTGATATTGTTAAAAAAATAAACATCAATTCTTGTTTTGATATGTCTACCGCCAAATTGATTAAAGATAAAATTGTTATCAATGGCGATATCGCAACATATCTTGAATTAAAACGAATAAGTGCTTTAAGAAAAATCTATGAAGGCACAACACAAGGCAAATTCAAATCTAATAATATCTGTTTTGATGCGGATAAAGGAGCATTATTTTTAAATATAGAAAATAGAGGCAAAATAGAAAATGAAAATTTGTATTTTTATGATGAATGCTTTGAAGCCATTCTTTCTTTAAAAACAATTAAGGAAGAGTTACAAAATTATTATAATACTCTTAAAAACAAAGATGTTGTTGAAGTAATTACAATTGATAAAATAAACAATCTTCGAGATGCGTTGTGCGCTAACGCCGTTGGAATCTTGAATCATCTACAAAAACAATATTCTGGAATGATGTTTTTGGAAGATCTCGAAATAGAGAATAAGAATAAAAGAATTAGTGAATTTTCAGGAAACTTGGCAAGTAGAATTGAGTGGAAATTACTGCAGAAATTTCAAACTCTTGGTCTCGTACCTCCAAATTACAAACAAGCTATGACATTACAGAGTAAAAAAGAAATCAATCAATTGGGAATTGTTGGATACATAAAAACAGAAGGTACGAGTAATCAATGTCCGCATTGTGGAACAAAAAAGACTGATAAATCAGCAAAGTGGTCAAGTCATCGTTTTAAATGTATCAATAAGAATTGTGATTTTGATAGCAGTGAACCTTCAAAAAGAAATGGATTAGATGCTATTGATAATTCAGACAAAGTTGCTACTTATAATATCGTAAAAAGGGGATTGCAAAGAAACATGAAGAATCCGAAGTAGTTGTTTTTGAATAAAGTTCATTGTACAATATAAATACTTAAGTAGAAAGTGGAAATTGTGTGTTGATATTCAATTGTAAAAAACCCTAGTCTTAATAAATATCAAATGGCTAAATTTAAGCAAAAAGTCGTAGAATCGTTTAAAGATCTATTTGCATCTTTATTGCTAAATTTAGCCAACCTAAGACTTGAATATCATTATTAAATTTCTACTTTTGTAGATCACTTGCCCCTCTGTCGTGTGCATATCTCTTGAATATCATTATTAAATTTCTACTTTTGTAGATATTAAAACTCTGAACTGTCAATTTTTACCGCCTTGAATATCATTATTAAATTTCTACTTTTGTAGATCCGATAGTTTTGAATTAGAAATCAAGGATTTTGACGCGACCGAAGAATCAGTCATAATATCGCAAAAGGAGGCGATAATGAAGCATGGTACGATTGGTAAGATTTATGTGGAAACCCAATATCAATTGGAGCATTATCGGAAAAGATTGCAAAGAATGGGTGTTAAGACAATATCCGTTCAGATCTATGATGATTTTGATATGTTGTTGCCCGCTATTGAGACGCGCGATAATCTTCTGTAAGGCGCCACCAATGTGGAGCAAGAGTTAAGCTCTTTGGCTCAAAAGCAATCTGATCGCTGACCAAAGTTTTGCAGTGATCTTATACCGTCCTTAGGGACGGTTTTTTGTTTTTCAAACAAGTGTAAATTTGCTATAATGTATTTGTTTAATTTGAAATAATTGTTATGAAAATAAAATTCTGTGGCGCAACGCAAAATGTTACCGGTTCCAAGCATTTGATCAGTGTGAACGGTTTGAATATTTTACTGGATTGCGGTCTGGTTCAAGGCGGAAACAGAGACAAAGCGCGGGAACAAAATGAAAAATTTCTATTTGAGCCCAAACAAGTGGATTATTTAATCTTGTCGCACGGACATATTGATCATTCCGGTTTGATTCCGCGTCTGGTTAAACAAGGTTTTCGCGGTAAGATCTTCTGTACCACCGCGACCAAAGAATTGGCGGAAGTTTTGCTCTTGGATTCGGCGCATATTCAGATGGAAAACGCCAAATATGTAAAAAGGCATTTGAAAAAAAATATTGAACCATTGTACAAAACAGCTGACACGCGACGAGCCATGAAATATTTTGAAACTTATGAATATCGCCGGAAATTTAAAATCGGCGAGGGGATTTGGTGTACATTTAACGATGCCGGCCATGTGCTGGGTTCGGCCATAGTAACTTTGGATATAAAAGAAGAAAATGTTTACAAAAGATTGGTTTTCACCGGCGATTTGGGTCGGAAAAATATGCCGATTTTGAATGATCCTTATCAAGTGGAGCAGGCTGATATTTTGATCACCGAGAGCACTTACGCCAGCCATTTACATGATAGTATGGCCAATGTGCATCAGGAATTGAGTTGGGCGATAAATGATGTGGTGAAGCGAAGTGGTAAAGTGATCGTGCCCGGATTTTCTTTTGAACGCACGCAGGAATTGGTCTATGTTTTGCATGAACTATATCGGCAAAACAAAATTCCCAAAGTGCCGATTTTCGTGGATAGTCCTTTATCTTCCCGCATTTCCAAAGTTTTTGATAAATTTAAAAATTATTATGATGATGAAACCTTTCGTGATTTTTTGAACAAAAAGAAAAATCCTTTTTATTTTGAACAGATTAAATACATTGAATCGCGCGAGGAGTCAAAGAAATTGAATAATATTAAGGAGCCATGCATTATTATCTCCGCGTCGGGCATGTGTGAGGCGGGACGGATCAAGCATCACTTGAAAAATCACATGGGTGACGCGCGAAATTTAATCTTGGTAATCGGTTTTATGGCTCAAGGAACTCGCGGTAGACAAATAGTGGAAGGTAAATCCAAGATTCGTATTTTCGGTAAATTATATCCGTTGAAAGCGGATGTAACGGTGATCAACGCTTTTTCCGCGCACGCGGATAAATTGGAACTTTTGGAATATATAAAAAATATCCATGGTTTGGAAAATATCTTCATCGTGCATGGAGAAGAAACCGAATGCGCGGTTTTGCGCGATAATATTTACAATATCTTAAAATTACGGGCGCGCGTGGATGTGGTTGATCTTGGCGAGGAATTTAAAATCAGAGAGGATGGTACTTACAGTAAATTGGGGAAAAGAAGGAAAAAATACTTACGCGAAATGCAAAATATCACCAAGAAAAATAAGCGAAAATAATATGAACGCTGGATTAAAGAAAACTTTTGATCAAATCAAAACAATCAAAATCCAAGGTGCCACCAATGTGGCCATAGCCACGGCAAAAGCATTGTCCGCTTACGGGAAAACATTAAAAACCGATAAACAAAAGGAATTCAATCGTGAGATTAAAAAAGCCGGCCGTTATTTACTGACCGCCAGAGCGACCGAACCCATGGCTGACAATGTGGTGGAATTTATAAATTTTTATTTAAAAAAGAATAAGGATTTGCCGATCCGCGAATTGAAAAAAGTTCTGCAAGATTCGGTGGAATATTTGCTAACCATTATTGCGCAGAATAATAAGAAAATTGAAAAGCGCGGTGAAAAATTGATCAGATTCGGCGACAAAATTTTCACGCATTGCCACGCGTCCACGGTATTGCGCATTTTTGAGGCGGCCAAGAAAAACAAAAAACGCTTTGAGGTTTTTCAAACGGAAACGCGACCGCTTTATCAAGGTCATAAAACCGCCAAAGATTTATTGAAAATGAAAATCAAAAATACTTTGGTGGTGGATTCCGCGGCGCCGTTTTTGCTCAGTAAATTGAGTGGAACCAAATTTAATGTTGATAAGCTGATTATCGGTTGCGACGCGATCGCCAAAGACGGATCTTGCGTCAATAAAATAGGTAGTTACGGGCTGGCTTTGACCGCGTATTTGAATAAAATTCCGGTTTATGTGGCTACGCAAGCGTTGAAGATGAATGAAGATGCCGCGAGTTTAAGGGCCGTCAGGATTGAACAGCGCTCCGCGCGGGAAGTTTGGTCGGGCGCGCCGAAAGAAATGAAAATTTACAATCCGGCTTTTGATAAGATCCCGGCTGAGTTTATCAAAGGCTATATTTGCGAATTCGGGATTGTTAAGCCGGAGAATATGTTGAAAAAAGTTAAAACGAATTATAAGTTTTTGTTTTAATGCAAGGTTATGATTTAGAGTTTATTGTTTTTTAAAATTAGAGAAGGCTGTTTTGGAGATCCTGTTTCGGAGAACGGGATGACGGAGCAGGGAGGTGTTTTATTACCTGTTTTGAAAAACCGAAGGTTGTTCAAGATACTTTTTGGCGTCAAAAAGTATCCAAAAACCGCCGGGGCCTGTCCCGCCACAGGCGGGACAATAAAACTCGCTTTCTCATTGATTAACACCCGAGGATCTGGCAACGGGCTCAAACAGTTATTACCCCGGACCCCGAGGTGGGGAGTGAAACAGTGGATTATTTAACAATTTCATAATTGATGTTTCACTCACTGAGAAGATTGTTTTGGAGATCCCATTTCGGAGAACGGGATGACGGAGCAGGGAGGTGTTTTATTACTTGTTTTGAAAAACCGAAGGTTGTTAAAGATACTTTAAGGTGGGGAGTGAAGAATTTTATTGTTTTGAATATTTGATTTTGTTTGGAGTTTATGTTCCCTGATCCATGTACAAAGCCCCACACTTCGCGTTAACAAAAAATAATTTTTAATATTTATGCGTCAAACAGGTTTTATTGATCCGGGTTATAAACCCGATTACAAAAATAATATTATCGCGGTTTTTTATTTAGAACCGAGTAAAGATTTCAAAAACGCGGCCGAAGCCGTGGCGGGAGAAAGTTCCATCGGCTCATGGACGGATTTAACCACACTGAAACCCGCGACTAAAAAGCGTTTAAAAGCCACTGTCTTTGATTTGAATGTCAGGAAAAAGATAATTAAGGTCGCTTATCCGCTGGATTTGTTTGAACTTGGTAGTATCCCGCAACTTTTATCAAGTATCGGCGGTAATATTTTTTCCATGAAAGCGGTGAAAAATTTACGGCTTTTGGATATTGAATTTCCGGAAAAATATATCCGCAGTTTTCAAGGCCCGGCCTTTGGTATAGATGGCGTGCGCAAAGTTTTGAAAAATAAAAATAAATTGATTCTCGGCAGTATCATTAAACCCAAAGTCGGTCTTACCGCTAGAGAGCACGCGGAATTGGCATACAAATTATGGATGAACGGAATTGACTTGGTTAAAGATGATGAAAATTTAACGGATATGGTTTTTAATCGGTTCAAAGATCGTGTTAAATATACTTTGCGGTTGAAGAAAAAAGCCGAACAGCAAACCGGTAAAAAGAAATTGTATTCCGCCAATATCACCGCACCGGCGGATGAAATGGTGGAGCGAGCAAAATTCGTAAAAAAGCATGGCGGTGAAACCGTTATGGTGGATATTGTTTCCGTGGGATTTGATAATGTGCAATATTTACGCAAGCAAAATTTGGGTTTGATTATTCATGGACATCGGGCGGGGCACAGCACTTTTACTCGCAATCCGCGCCATGGTATCACTATGTTGGTGGTGGCGAAATTGGCTCGTTTGGCCGGAGTTGACCAATTGCATACAGGCACGGTGGTCGGGAAGATGGATGGCTCTGAACAAGAAGTTTTGACTATTAATGAATTTTTACATGAAGATTGGCGTAATTACAACGCTTTGCGTGAAGATTGGTCAAAAATTAAACCGACTTTGCCGATAGCCTCGGGTGGGATGCATCCCGGTTTGGTGCCAAAATTGGTGGAGATTTTAGGTAAGGATTTGATTGTAAATTTCGGCGGTGGTATTCACGGTCACAAAGACGGTTCCGAGGCCGGAGCCGAAGCTTGCGCGCAAGTTGTTGAGGCGATTGAAAAAGGCGTTAAGATCAACAAATACGCTCAAGAACATCCGGAATTGGCGACCGCTTTGGCGCAATGGGGTAGCGTGAGATACAAAATAACATAAAAAAGGAGCTCGGATTATTATCCGTGAACCAGGATAAACTATGCTTTACTATTTACGAGGAAAAAATTTGGATATTCGCACCGGCAGTAAGTTAGTGGCTTTGCTAAATGAAGAAGAAGCAAAAGCTTACGGCATTCATGTCGGCGATAAAATCACTTTGATTTGGAGTAAATCCAAGCGCTTAACCGTAACCGTGGATATGTCCACCAAAAGAATTGACCGTGGCCAAATCGGTTTATTCAAGGATATTTGGGAAAAGAAAAAAGTTGAACCCGGAGATTTGGTGGAAGTGAAATTGGAGTCGCGCCCATTGTCCTTGGAAACCATAAAAAAGAAAATGCTGGGCAAACCCGCCACATACGAAGAAATTTACGCGGTGATAAAAGATATTGTAAATGGAAAATTGGGGGAAGTGGAGACCACATATTACGCGGCTTCAAGTTTCGTAAAACCATATTCCATGGATGAATTGTATTTCGTTACCAAAGCCATGGCGGAGACCGGCGAAAAATTCAATTTGCGTATGAAGGTGGTGGATAAACATTCCATCGGTGGATTGGCCGGCAACAGGGTAACGCCGATTATTGTTTCCATTATCGCGTCACTCGGTTTGAATATTCCGAAAACTTCTTCGCGAGCAATTACTTCGCCAGCCGGCACGGCTGATACCATGGAAGTACTTTGTCCGGTTTCATTTCCTATGGAAAAGATTAAAAAAATTGTGCGTAAAACTCATGGCTGTTTGGTGTGGGGCGGGGGCTTAAAAATGGCTCCAGCTGATGATAAAATAATCAAAGTTTCCCGTCCGTTGGCGTTGGAACCTTTTGATAAAATAATTGTCAGTATTATGGCCAAAAAAGTTGCGACGGGTGTGGACTATTTATTGATTGACCTGCCGGTCGGGCCAACTTGTAAAGTTTGTAAAATGAAGGACGCTAAAGAAATAGAAAAAAAATTCGTGGCGCTCGGAAAAAAGTTTGGCATTAAAGTCCGAGCTTACATAACTCGCGCCAAAGAACCGGTGGGAAGGGGGATTGGGCCGGCTCTTGAAGCGCGCGGTGTGTTACGCGTTTTGCAAGGGCATAAATTCCGTCCCAAGGATCTTGAGAAAAAAGCCATCAATGAAGCGGGAGCGCTTCTGGAACTGAAAGGATATTGCAAAAAAGGTGAAGGCGCGACTATTGCTCGTAAGCAAATTGAATCAGGCGCGGCTTGGAAAAAATTAAATGAAATCATTCAGGCGCAAGGTGGGAAAAAAGATTGGAATTCCGAAGAAGTGATTCAAGAAGTGGCCAAATATGAAATTCACGCCAAAAAATCAGGTAAGATAAAGTTCGTGGATAATCGGGCGATCAATGAGGTTTGCATGAATTTGGGCGCGCCGATTGATAAAAACGCGGGCATTCACACTCATGTGTATTTCGGACAAAAGGTTAAAAAAGGGGATAAGCTTTTTACCATGTACGCGACTAATGAAGAACGGCTAAAATTGGGCAAATCAGCCATAAATGCCAGACCGATTTTTCACATTCAGTGATTTGCCAAAAATCGTAAATTTTGTTAAAATTAAACAACTGTAATAAATAATTTTGAATTTATGAACAATTCTTCAAAAGATAATTCAGGTAAAGTGAATTTTTTGTTGGGTTTTTTCGGCGGTATGGCGGTTATTGCCGTTTTGGGCTTTATTATCCTGCTGATCGTGGTTTTCAACGGCGGCGGAGCCGGCGCTTCCCCGACGGAGTCGGACACTCAACCCTTGGCAAATCAACAGCAAGAAGAAGAAACGCCTCAATACGCGGATATTACTCCGATAAGTGATGAGGATTATGTGAAAGGAAGTTTGAACGCGCCGGTGGAGATCATTGAGTACACGGATTTGGAATGTCCGTTTTGCTTGCGTCATCATGGAACCGTTACGCAAATTTTGAATGAATATGGTGATGATGTGAAATATACTTTGCGTCATTTCCCGCTATCTTTCCATCAAAACGCTCAAAAAGCGGCCGAAGCAACGGAATGTGCCGGTTTGCAAGGAAAGTTTTTTGAAATGGTGGAAGCGGTTTTTGAAGCCAATGAAAGTGGTAGCATGAGCGTGGATACTTGGAAAAAAGAGGCGGTTAATTTGGGCTTGAATGTCAGCGATTTCAATGATTGTTTAGACAATGGAGAAATGGCGGCGGAAATCAGAAATGATATGCAAGCTGGAGCGAGCTCCGGAGTGGAAGGTACGCCGGCCACATTTATTAACGGACAAATGGTCAGTGGCGCTTTGCCTTATGAAACTTTCCAATCAATTCTGGATTCACTTCTGGAAAATTAAAGTTGATTCAAGCTATTTATATCTATAAAAATATCCTCCGATGCGATCGGAGGATATTTTGTTTTGATTATTTCCGCAATTGTGCTTTCAGACTGGCACCAGCGTAGAATAGCGCCAAACAAAGAGCCGTATTGGCCAATGAAACAATGATTTGCAAAAAAATATTATCACCGGCAGGTAACCAAGGATAAACCAGAAAGATTAGAGCGATGCTGGAAAATTCCAAATTGGCTTTGTATTTGCCATGATTTACGGCTTTCAGGTCAGGTCTTTCTTGTTCATCAAAGGCCTGATACATTTTCACCAAACGGATGGTCAACAAGGCCAATTCAATGGTTATGATCGTCAGAAAGACAAGTAACCACAAGTGATCCATGAAGACCACACCCATGGTCAAAAACATGAATTTGTCGGCCGCCGGATCCAGAATTTCTCCCAAGGTGCTGGTTTTATTCTGAGTTCTGGCCACATCTCCGTCCAGTAAATCAAGAGTCCAGGCTAAGGCATAGGCGATCAGACCGCATATTTGCCAGCCGTAAATCGCCAAAGTCGCGGAAATCGCCACTAGCGGGATTCTGGCGAAAGTCAATTCATTTGGCGAAAAGGGTATTTTTTCCACCAATTGCCAATAAGCTTTTTTTATGTGAAAAATCGGCTCATGCGGAGTGATAATACGCATTGTTACCTCCTTTGCAAAATGCTAACAACTTTGTTATTATATGGTAGATCGTTTTTTAAGGCAAATAAATATATGAAAGTCGCTCAACCGAAGCGGGGGAGTTGAACATTTTTTCATGTCAAAGGGTGGGATGGCTGAGTGGTCGAAAGCGCTTGCTTGGAGTGCAAGTGTACGGCAACGTACCCTGGGTTCGAATCCCAGTCCCACCGCCAAAAAAATCTTTTTCCAATTGGAAAAAGATTTTTTTTAATGCTTATGTATTTTTGGAAATATTTAACGGATGTTTTTTTTGTTCGCGGATGTAACATTTTTGAATTGAAAAAATACCAAAGAACCTGAAAAAATATCGACTCAAACTTTATTTGGGGGCGGAAGCGGGTTTTCACATTTTTAATTATAATGGGCTTTTAATATTTCTAAGTTTAGGATTTGTGACATGAGTATAAATCTGTGTTGTTCTGATATTTTGATGACCAAGTAATTCTTGTACATAACGAACATCTGTTCCATTTTCCAGTAAATGAGTAGCAAAAGAATGTCTAAGCGAATGAAAAGTAGCATTTTTTTTGATACCTGAATTATGTAGGGCGTTTTCAAATACCTTCTGAGCTGTTCTCGCAGTTAATTTTCCCCCTCGTTCACTTTCAAAGACAAGATCGTTTATACTTTTACCGGCAGTTAAATTTTTCAAGCTATCAATCAAACTTGTTGGCATTACGCTTATTCGGTCTTTTTGTCCTTTTGCTTGTTTAACATGCACCGTTAATTCTTCAAAATCCATATCTTGTACTTTTAATCCGATAACTTCACTTACTCTCAA
>CAZAKN010000012.1:0-2639 GCA_964486065.1 uncultured Gammaproteobacteria bacterium
CATAGTTAAATACGAATTCATCGCCCGCTTCTCCGATATGCAAACTACTGGAAGCCAAGTATAGATCCGCCCAACGCATGCTATCACTGCCCAAATCATATGAATTATGTGTGCCCGGAATTAAATCTAAGCCCAGCGTTGCATTGGCGTTAACTGTAAATCCGACAGTCGCCCAATCGCTTCCATCCCATCGCAAAATATCTCCATCGTCTTGTCCGGCAGGTAAAGCTTCGGGAATATCGCTATAAGTAAAACAATTTGCTCCGTCGGCCGTGCAATATTCAGTGGCACCGATTTTTCCGTTCACATCTAGTGTTAAGTCACTGTCTATTGTCGTTGTTCCGCCGATTGCCACGGAATCACTGGCAAAATTACCGTAAATAAGCGGTGTGTTTCCATCATCATTATAATAATTATCCAAATAGAAAAAATTAGATCCTGTTTCATTAATCCCCGCATAATACCCGATAAAAACATTTCCATACCCCGTAATATTGGAACCTCCGGAATAATATCCCAAATAGGTATTTTCGTATCCTGTACTGTTCCCCGTTCCCGAATTATAACCAATAAATGTGTTATTATAACCATTTGAATTTCCCTTACCTGAATAAGCACCCAGAAAAGAATTGCCATACCCTGAATTATTATTACGACCTGATCTTTGTCCCACGAAGACATTTTCTTCTCCATCAAGATTATTTTCCCCTGACTGAGTTCCCACAAACACATTCCTATCGGCTTCAATATTGTTACTTCCTGCTGCGTTCCCCACAAATACATTATTTTTCCCACCGGTATTTAATTGACCGGCAAGTGCACCGACAAACACATTATAACTTCCGGTAGTATTGGCTTCCCCTGCCCATCCACCCAAAAACGCATTGGCTATTCCGGTATTTAATAAGCCTGATTCTTTACCTACGAAAACATTAATTCCCACCGGCGCAGACAAAACAGTACTATTACCGATCTTGTATGTTCCCGAAGCCACATCCACGCTTCCATCGGCTTCCACTTCCGCGTAATTCGCACCATGATTAAATCTCAGAGAACTGCTGGCGGTATTATAAGTGATATGAAATTCATCGCCCGCTTCTCCGATATGCAAACTACTGGAAGCCAAATATAGATCCGCCCAACGCATGCTATCACTGCCCAAATCATATGAATCATTACCATTTGGAATAAAATCAGAATCAACCGACGCGTTAAAAACCACCACATCGGCTGAGCTTGAGCCAATGGTGGTATTATCGTAAATCGCCAAATCATTATTGATTCGCACATCACCGTTATCCACCAGCAAAGCATATCCCAAACCATTGGTATCATTAATATACAAAGCCCCACCGGCGCCTGAGGTGCTAACTTCCAAAGTATAATCTCCGGCATTGGAACCATTGAATTCAATCGCTCCCGTATCAACCGTTACCGCGCGTCCCGCTCCGGCTCCGCCCTGATCATAAGCTTGGTCAAGAGTGTTCCCGCCACTACCCGAACCGACTTGGCTCCAACTGTTGGAATCGTCCGTATTTATGTAAGCCACACCATTAGTATAATCCAAAGCCAGCGAACCTCGCGGAGCGTTTAAAACCCCGTCCGGATCAGTACTGACGGTAAAAATTTTTACCGAATCGGTGGCGTCAATTAAAGACAAAAAAGCCAATCCGCTTCCCGAATTGGTCAAATTTAAAACCGCGCCCGTAGTCAGAGCCGAGCCCGACATGGCTACCGCGGATGAATCGGTGGCTGAAGTATTGGCTACACTGAGAGCGGTCAAAGCCGTCAAATCGGTAATATCCGAATTGATTCCGGATTCGGCCGGTGGCGTTACAAAACAATTGGCATCGCCCGGCGCGCAAGTCGGATCCAAAGTTTCACCGGGATTGTAAGGACTGCCCGGAGGCGCGGCGATTACCGGATAAAGCAAACTCATGGCCGCGACAAACAAAGCTCCCAAAAAAACTACACCACTAAAAAACAACGGCTTTTGTCTAACTTGCGAAAAAGCGTTTGTTTCCGATTCATGTACATTTTCCACCACTTGATTGTTTTCAATGCGTATCAGCATTAACTCAACTTATACGGCAATTATAAGGCCGTTATTATTTAAGTAAAATTAGTCGTTCACTTAATCTTTCTTGATTCAATTATATCACATCGCCTTAATCAGCCTAAAAAAATTATCCACAAAGCTCGGGATTTAATCATGCTAATTAATTAACAATATGAGAAATTATTATTTTATTCTTGAGTTGTCTCTCCTCCATCATTTGAACTTTCTCCAGTTTCACTACCACTATCCGATTGTTCGGAACCTGATTCCGAGCCAGTCGCGGATTCCTCAGTTGAATCATCCGTTGCTTCAGTTTCCGCCGGCTCTCCCGAAGAATTTTCAGTTTCTTCACTTGAAGGATTTTCTTCTGCTCCGGAATTACTATTGTCATCTTGATCAGCAGTTTCTTCCGGCATAGATTCTGTATTTGCCGAAACTTCCGCGCTCTCATCTTCAAAGTTTTCCGCTTCATCATCTGTTTCTTCGGCCTCACTCTGAGAACTTTCACTTTCTTCACTTGAAGGATTTTCTTCCGTTCCGGAATCATTATTTTCATTTTGATCATCAGTTTCTTCCGGCA
>CAZAKN010000012.1:2739-22429 GCA_964486065.1 uncultured Gammaproteobacteria bacterium
CTGAAGCTTCCGCGCTCTCATCTTCAGAGTTTTCCTCTGAATCATCCATTGCTTCGGCTTCTTCCTGTTCACTCTGAGAATTTTCACTTTCTTCACTTGTAGAGTTTTCTTCCGTTCCGGAATCATTATTTTCATTTTGATCATCAGTTTCTTCCGGCATGGATTCTGAATTTACTGAAGCTTCCGCGCTCTCATCTTCAGAGTTTTCCTCTGAATCATCCATTGCTTCAACTTCCGCATCTTCATTATCTTCTTTTTTACCCAACAAAATCAAATCTTCCAAAGTTCCATCGCTCAAAGTGGATTTACCTTCATCAACCACGAAAGCATGCCAATTAAACACTATATTTTGATCTCGTTTCTTCTTATCTCCTTCAACTTTCACCGTAAAACCGGCCGTACTGACTTCGTCAACAAAGTAATAATCAAAATCAGCCTGGCTCGCCAAAGTCAAAGTAACGATCGGCATTGATTCATATTGTTCGGAAAATTCAACTTTCACTTCACTGTCTCCCGGCTTAATTCTGGCTTGCCCCATGCTGTCATTGGCAAAAACAATGTGTTTTTCCAATTCAACTTCCGCTTCAAAACGCGCGGTGTTTTTAACCACTAAAGTATCAATTATCACATCCGCCAATTTTTCTTGAATTATGGCATCAAATTCATCATAATCACTGGTTAAATTTTCAATTCTGACTTCCTGAGATTTTATCGCTTCCAAAAGAAAATTGGACATGCGGAAAATATCCACGCCACGACCATCTTCGGTGATAAACTCCAAATCTTCGGCATTTTCCGACAAATCCAATCTTTCCAGCCAATCGGCTTCACTGAAATCAATATATTTTTGAATATCGCCTTCCGATAAAATTTGAACAAAAGCATTGGCGCCAGCCGTGCCTCCCACTTCCAACAAGTATTGCGGATCTTCCACTCCGATTCCCACATTGCCGGCTTCGTTTATAGTCATGTATTCATTTTGCGTTAACAAGAAATTTTCGCTCTCCTCTTCAGCGTCTTGATTTTCCGATTCAAAGCCGGGCAATTTTAAATCTTGAGGAGTTAATTCTTCGCCGGTGCTTAAATCTTGGCTGAAAACCAATTTTTCTCCGCTAATTTTTTCCAGAAGACGCATCGCTTTGGTCATATCCACATTAATGGCTTTACCATTGTATTCGGAATAATACGCCCATGACAAAGCTTCTTCCGGACCTTCGGGGATTAAAGAAAAATTATGCGGTGACAAAGTGGTGATATTGCCCGCTTCGTCGCGCACTCGCAATTCATGACTACCGGCGGACTCCACGGCGAACAATTGGATGCCGTCTGTAACCGAGGCGGTCGGCGCGCTACTGTCGGCGATTACCAGCAAATTATCGCCCGTGGAATTTTCAGAAGTTCCGATGTTCACATTTCCTCCGGAGCGATAAGCATCATCACTACTGGAATACCAGAGAGAATTGGTGCCACTGGAACTGATCTTTTTTATAACCACGCGCGTGCTGTTCGGAGTGGTACCCACATCGGAATCTCCGGAATCAACCGTGGCTTGCAATTTTATAATGTTACCCGCGTTAAAATCTCGCACAAAAGTTAAAGAAGCGTTGGCCAAATCTCTGTTATTCGCACGATTATACATTCCTCCTCTGGTTCCGGGAATTTCCGTATAACCAGAACCCGTGTCTTCAACCATGCGTGCCAATGAATCCGTCCTGTTTGTATCCGTATTGATTATTTCCGTGGTTATGGAATAAGTTACTTCATAAGATCCGGTGGAATTAATGGTAATTTCGGCTGAATCCTCCGCGTGACTGAAAGACGGATCTTCTTTTACTTCGGTATCCAAAGTGATATCCGTCCAACCGGCCGTAATATCAATTCCGCCGGCCGCGTCAAAAGCATCAAATACATCCGACCGAGTAAAGCTGACCCACTCACTGCCGTCATAACCTTCAAAATCCGAACCTGTCCAACGCAAAGTTCCGGCCGTGGAACCCAAGGTATTACCGATCACCAAACCGCCCAT
The DNA here is from genome assembly GCA_964486065.1 of uncultured Gammaproteobacteria bacterium. GTDB lineage: Bacteria > Patescibacteriota > Patescibacteriia > UBA11705 > JABHMO01 > CAZAKN01. The sequence continues at coordinate 4,766 of CAZAKN010000012.1, forward strand.
GATGTGCATGGCCTCCTCCGGAGTGGCTGTTCCCACGCCGATGCGCTCATTTATGGTGTCAATATTTAAGATGGGATTTCCGCCATCAGCGTCTAAAAATTGATAAGCTGTGATTGAATCATTATCCGCGTTTTGGAATCGCAAACCATTGTCACCGGCACTGTAAGTAATATCAAAATCATCCGTGGCCACGCCCAGATGAATACCATCCGCGCCCAAATACAGTTCCGCCCAACGCGTCGCCGAAGAACCCAAGTCCAAACTACCGACACTCGGCAACAAATCATCACTCACTACGAAAGTAGCGCCGTCATGGTGGAAATATTCCGCGGTATTGTTATTAAAGTAAATATAATCATCCAACATCATGTCCCCGACAATCTCCAATTCAGCCGAAGTGTTCGGCGTGTCCGTGCCGATACCCACATTATTATTGGTGGAATCAATGAACAATGTATTGGTGTCCACGCTGAAATCATTGGCAAAATCAACCGTACCATCCGCGCCGAAAGTGGCGAACGGAGTCCCCAAATCATGAATTTGCAAAGCTCCGGAAGACCTGAGATCAAAAACAATGTTACCGGCTGAGGTTGATTCAAATTCCAAACCGGTCGCGTCATCAATCGTCATGATTTTGTCCGTATCATTATCGTAAACATCATCCAATTCCACACTACCCGCGGAAACCGCCAGCTCGTCCCAATCAGCTGCGCCACTGGAATTATCAACATTAACAAAGATTTGATCCGTATTGGTATTGATCCAAAGTTGCCCCACCTGATAACCGGCGTTAATATCATCCGAGCTGCCCGGTCCGGTGGTCGCTCTGTGTTGCTCCACGCCGAATTTGGTATCCGTGCCGTTATCGTCTATCGGTAAAGTAACATTATCGGTTTTGGTGCCGGCCACATCATTATCCAGAGCTCCCGCGTCATCAAGATTAATACCCACATCCCAAGTATTGCCGTCACCGGTGATAGTATTATTTACGAAGTGGTTATACTCGGCTTGACCTTGCAAATCAATGGCCGTGGTCGTGGTCGCGGTAGACGCGCCACGAATAATATTGGCGGTAAAAATGTTTCTATTAATGCCGGTATTAGTACTGTCACTGCCTAATTGCAAAGCGATGGCGAATCCCACGCCACCATTGGCTGTCCCATCAATCACATTTGAATTAACCACGGAATCAGAGAATTCAACATACGAACCGGGATTGATTGTTTCAATTACAATACCGTAAGAATTAATGCTAAGAGATCCGCTGATAACATTGGCTGTCATATTTACGCGTTGAGAATTTCCCATGAAAATACCATAAGAAGCCGCTCCTCCCGCTCCCATGTGCGAGAATCGGTTATTATACATTGAAGAATCGGAAACCCCGATAAACACGGCCGTGGTTTCACGCACGACATCAACATTATTACCGTCAATCAAAGCGTTTTTGATACCTCCGCCGTTATTCATCCAAACCCCGGCAAAACCAAAACCAATGCCACCGGTAATATGAATACCGTCGGTAAAATAATCCGAACCCGCTTGATCACCGATAATACGACAATCTTTTACCACCGGACGAACAAGCGGTTCCGCCGTACCGTCCAACATCTGGATGGCGACTCTGGCCGCCGTTCCGCTCCCCGAAGCTCCATTGGTTTTTTCCACCGTCATATTGGTGACGATAATATCTTCACCACCGACCGCGCGAATACCGTGTACATTGATATTGTCAACTTCCAGTTTGAAATCTTTTACAATCACATCGTTAACCGGCGCGGAACCGTCGGCCACGCCAATCTGAATAGCCGCGTCGGTCTGACCTTGCGAAGCGAACCCGGCGGCGCGCAGAATTGAAGAATCACCATAACCACTGAGCTCAATACTGTCATTATCAAGTAACAAAGTATCGGTGATATTATGAATTCCGGGTAAAAGCTTGATAATACCTCCGTTCGGCAAACTGTCCACCGCGCCCTGCAAATTCATGCCTGGGTAAATATAAATGGTGTCATTGGGGATATTGGTCAAAGTTCCCGTGGTGTAAACATTGGCAAAACCGGAAATATCAATATCCCAATCATTAAAATCAAGTTCACCGGTTCTACCTTGAGCCGTAACATATACTGTGGACGAATCGGACAAATTATCACTTGCTTGTGCCGGAACAATGCCCGCTCCGTTGCTGGCCGCGGATGAATTGGTAAAAACCAAATTAACGGTCGGCTCACTGGCCTCCGAACTGTCAATCAAGTATTTGCCCGCGCCGATATTGAAATCCACGGATTCAAATGTGGCGGACGAATTGGTGGTTACTTCGTATTTCGCGTCCAAACCGCTGTTGGCGGTAATGCCGGAAGAAACTTGGATGGTTAAGTATTTAAATTGAGTTTCCTTAATATCCATGCGACCGGAACCGGTAATATTAATAACCGTGTCTTGAATATTGGAACCGATCAAAGTGATATTGGTTAAATCCACCAAATTGCTGACCGTATGGGTTTCCGGCGTGAGAATAATAATTCCACCGGTCAAAGTGTTTAAATAACCGGCCGCCGCTCCGATGGTGGAATAATCGGCTCCCGTTCCAGCGGTTACCACTTTGGTGGAGGTGGAAGTAAATGTTTGAGTTAAATTAAACCAACTGTAAACGCCGGGCGATGACTCCACGCAAACATAAGCATTATCATCATCCGTATCGTAATATTGACGACCCTGCGTTAAGGCGCTACAAGCCGGCGCTCCCACCAAACTGCCCGCCACATTTTCCACGCGGAATTGCTTGGCTTCGTTATTGTTAAAATCAACATCACCGTTAAGACTACTGGCGCCTTCCACTTGAAAACTGAATGAAGCGCTGGTGGTGGCGGTCCCCACGGCCACCGTGTCGGTTTCCGCGTCTATGAAAAACATGTTTTCCAGATTATCACTCTCCACGCGAAAATCGGTATTAAAACCGCCTTGATTGAACACCACCTCATCAATGCCCGAGGCCGAAGTGATCGCTTCCAAATAGGTTTGAATTTCGGTATCGCGACGATAACCGAGATACGGATTATGCGTGGTCGGAGACAATCCCATGACATGAGCGTATAGATTAACGCTGGTGGACGGATCGGAATTATGCGAAACCATGATTTCCACTTCACTGTCATTATTTTGTGAATTGGCGATGGTGGCTGAATAACTATCTTCACTGTTAATCAACAAAGTCATGGGGCCATCCGGATTATTCATTTTTATACCTTCCAAAATATTATAAAATATATCTTTTTCCCAACCTATGGTCGGACGCGAACCTATCGCTTTGCCGTTATTGAAAACAATCAAATCCTGCTCCGTATCCGTGGCGTCACCGATCTGCATCGTGTCGGCCAGATCCAATAAATATTCAGGCGAAGCCGTGCCCAGCCCCAATCTGGCATTACCGCTGTCCCAGAAAAAATTGGCGTTATCTTCGCTTAATCCGCCGGCACCTTGAAAAATTACCGATCCCTCGGTCAAATTCGGATTTATAGTTCCACTGAATTGTCCGTAAATCGTGCCATCCACTTCCAAATCATTGGCAATATAAACACTATCAGCACCACTGGCGAAATCAACCGATCCCGTCCCCACGGTAAGGCCCGCCGCAGGCGACACATTTCCACCCAATCCCACCAAACCGGTTTGAGAATCCACGAACAAAGAAACAGTAGCTCCGGCGCCGACTGTCAGATCTCCCTCAATGTTCGTATCACCGGCTTCGTTCACGGTGAAGACTTCAGCGCCATCCACCGCCAAGCCAAGCAAAGTATCACCGGAATCAACTTGCCCGCCAGACGGATTGATATATAAAACACCTTGATCAACGCCCCCGCCTTGCGGATCGCCGGTCAAGACTATGTTCCCGTTTTCATCACCGGCTACAATGTAAGAATCCGTACTGCCGCTATCCAAGGCTTGCAAACCTTCCAAACGCGCCGTGTTATACGCCCAAGGCACGGAAGACAATCTCTTGCGCGGAGTCATTTCCAAGTCTGTGGCAATGGTCACTCCGAGATAACGATCTCCACCCGAAGTAAACAAATCTTCCGGCAACGGATTGAAAGCGGGCGTACCCGCGGTATCACCGAGTAAAACAGTAAAACGCCCTTCCACGCTCGGATCAATGCTCACGGCCGTCGGCGAAGCGCAAGTTCCGGTCGCGGTCCACAAACAATTGCCACCTGACGAGGCATCATAAATCACGAATTTCATGTCCGTAGGAGCCGTCACATATTCACCTGAAGAATTTTGCAAAGTGGCTTGATAATTAACCACATTGGGAATATCCAAGGCCGCGTGCGCGGGGCTAACTTGTAAAAAAGTAATGGGAACAAAGTTTTGCAGAATTAAAAAAGCCGTCAAAACTATGACGGGCTTCTTAATACGCAGCATATATAACAAATACCGCCAACAAGTTCTTAACTTGTTACGCGTTGCTCCCCGTTGCATTTTGATTTGATTATCTTGTGATTTATTTTTTAGGAGACATAATGTCAAAACGAGAGGACACTATCTTCCTTTATATAATTATACCAGGAACTCGGTCTTTAAACAATGATTTATCCACACTTTTTCAACCGATATTTTTATCTGTTTTAAGCATAATCTTGAGATTGTTTTGAAGATTTTTTTAAATCTGTAAAAACCCGGAAGATTAAATAAATTCCCGCTATAATCAAAAGCCCGCTAAAAAACATTGCCCAACGAATACCGAAAATCTCCGGGCTTTGATCCAAACGCAAAAATTCCAAACCGAAACGCATAACCGAATATAAAATCAAATATACACCGAAAATCAAACCGTTTGGTATTTTCGCCGAGCGTAATTTATATTTATGAAGAAGTAATAATAAAACAAAAATCAATAAACTGCCCAAAGATTCATACAAAACGGTAGGGTGAAAATACTCTTGATTTAAATACTGCAAAGGTCGCTTAAACGGTTCTATGGGGATTCCCCAAAGCAAATCTGTAGGTTTGCCGAATATCTCTTGATTAAAATAATTTCCCCAGCGCCCTATCGCCTGCCCTATCGCCAAAGCGACAACGGTTAGATCAAAAATTTTTAAAATATTGAGTTTTTTAACGCGACAATACAAATACGAAGCTGTAAATCCGCCCAACATCACGCCATGCACCGCCATTCCACCTTGCCAAATTTTAAAAATATCCCAAAATCCATAATCAATAAAACTCCAAGAATATGCCACGAAATATAAACGAGCGCCGATAACCGCTCCCAAAGCGAAATAAAAAGCCAAATCATAAACCACCGAGCGTTTGATTTCATATTTATCCGCTAAGCGAATCGCTACTCCCAAACCCAGCAAACCGCCGAGTACCATCAATATCCCATACCAATGCACAGGCCATGAACCGAGCCGGAACGCGATAATTTCCGGAACATAATTGTGTAAAAATGAAAACATAATTTTTGGTATTATGAATTAGTAACGAATCGTAAATCACGGAGCAAGGAATAACAAAAACAAATTACCAATCATTTTCCGTGAAATAAATTTAAGGTTTGGAGTTTTAATTTTTCCACACTCCGACCACCTGTAAAATTATACCTTTTTTCTTTTTTAAACAAAAGAAGCCCCCCAAATTAAAGGGCTTCTTTTTCTCTTTAGGCTTTCATTATTTTAGTCCGCAAAAACCCACGGACAATATATCAACCTCAAGACGGAATTTTAAATCCGAACTTGAATTTGATTATTTTTTCTTTGACTTTCTAACGGTCTTCTTTTTCGGTTCTTCAATCAATTCCTTGCGGATTTCAGTCCACCTCTTGCTCAATTCTTTTTTAATCTCCAACCAAGATTCTTTGTCCAACAAATCATCTTTGGAATACTTTTTGATGATATTATTAACCACCGCGTCGTATTCTTTTTTGGTCAATTTTTTGGCTTTATTCAAATCTTTGACCAATTCTTCGCTGACCTTTTGTGAAACTTTCATAATTTTTTCACGATTTTTTTTGCCAGTGGTGGGATTAAAAAAAGCTCCCAAAGCCACGCCAACCATGGCTCCGACCGCCAAACCACCTAAAAGTTTGTTTGTTTTCATAAATATATTTTTATTTGTCTATAAATTATATCACATTTAGAACTACGCCAAAAACCCTCTATCCACATTGCTTAGCAATCCGACATTTCAGCTCTTGCCAAATCAATAGCAATGTGATAATATCTTGCCATAAGTAAATTTTCGCTAAATTATATGAAAAAAGACATTCATCCAAAATATCACGATCAAGCCAAAGTGATTTGCGCTTGTGGCAATGAATTTACCACCGGTTCCACCATGGAAGAAATCAAAACCGAACTTTGCCACATGTGTCACCCTTACTTTACGGGTACGCAAAAATTGGTTGATTCAGCCAGACGAGTTGAAAAATTCCAAGCCAAATTGGAGAAAAAAGCCAAAGTCGGCACCGTACGCAAAGGTAAAAAAGTTAAAAACGCTGCTCGCGCGGCCAAGAAAAAAGAAACCGCTCAAAAAGACGAAAAATAACTTTTCCTATATATAAAAATCGCTTTATTTTTACAAAAAGCGATTTTTTATTGGAATTTGCTATAATAAAAAAACATAACAATAACATATGCAAGATAAAATTCAACAATTAAAAGACAAATTCACAAAACTGGAACAAGACTTGCAAGATCCGGCCGTGGTTAGTGATATTGAAAAATTAAAAAACCTTTCAGCTGAACACTCGGAATTGAAAAACACCCTTGAATTGATACACAATTATGAAAATTTAACTTCCAATCTTAAACAAGCGGAAGAAGCTTTAAACGGTGATGATGATGAAATAAAGGAATTGGCCGAAGCGGAAACTGAAGATTTGAAACCGAAAGTTGAAAAATTGGAAGAGGAATTAAAAACCGCCTTGCGCCCCAAAGATCCAATGGATAAAAAAAATGTAATCGTAGAAATTCGCGCCGGCACCGGCGGTGATGAAGCGGCTCTTTTCGCTGCGGAACTATTCCGTATGTATTCCAAATACGCGGAAAAACAAGGTTGGCAAACCACCGTCGTTTCATCAAATGAAATCGGCATAGGCGGATACAAAGAAATTATTTTTGAAATCAAAGGTTACAATGCTTTCAGTTTTTTAAAATATGAACGAGGCACGCATCGCGTCCAGCGCGTACCTGAAACGGAAAAACAAGGTCGCGTGCACACTTCCGCGGTTACCGTGGCCATCCTGCCCGAAGCCGAAGAATTTGATGTAAAAATAGACCCCAAAGATTTGCGTGTTGACACTTTTTGCGCCGGAGGGCATGGCGGACAGAGCGTTAACACCACCTATTCAGCCGTGCGTATCACTCATTTACCGACCAATACAGTGGTGCAATGTCAAGATGAACGCTCGCAAACGCAAAACAAAGAAAAAGCCATGCGAGTTTTACGCTCCCGCATCTTGGAAACCATGGAAGAAGAACGACAAAAACAACTAGGAGCGGAACGAAAAGCGCAAATTGGTTCCGGCGATCGCAGCGAAAAAATCCGCACTTACAACTTTCCGCAAGATCGCGTTACCGATCACCGCATAAAACAAAGTTGGAATAACCTCCCCCACATTCTTGATGGAAATTTGGAGCCGATTATTGAAGCTCTGCGCGAAGCTGAATTTAAATTGCAAACTTAAACTATGCAAATCAAGGATGCCCTGCGGGCGGCTGAACAAAGATTAAAAAAAACATCTGACTCTCCGAAACTTGACGCGCAAATTTTGTTGGCTTTTATTTTGAAGCAAACAAAAGAATATCTTTTTTTAAATGATGATCGGTTTTTAACTGAAACTCAAGTAAGAAAATATCATAATCTCACAGAGCGTCGCGCTTCAGGCGAACCCGTGGCGTATTTAATCGGAAGTAAAGAATTTTTCGGTTTAAATTTCCTAGTCAATAAAACAGTTCTAATCCCCCGCCCCGAATCCGAAATTTTGCTTGAAACGGCTTTGCGAATTTTAAAAAATACAATCGTTCCGCGAATCGCCGATATCGGCACCGGATCCGGTTGCTTGGCCATCACGCTGGCAAAGCATTTACCGAACGCTAAAATTTATGCTTCTGATATTTGTCGCCGAGCCCTTAAAACCGCGATGAAAAACGCTGAATTGAATGGCGTCAGCTCTCAAGTAAATTTCCAACAAGCTGATTTGGCCGAAACTTGGAAAAACAAAAATTTAAATCTGCTGATCGCCAATCTTCCTTACGGCTGGAAAGAATGGAAAAACAATTGCTCAATGAACACCACCGGCTTGCGATACGAACCGGCTAAAGCTTTATTCACGGAAGAAAAAGGTTTGAAACTTTATAGAAAACTTCTTGAGCAAATCACTATTTTCAAATACAAGCCGAAAAATTTACTTTTTGAATTTGATCCGCGCCAAACCTCGGATTTTAAAAAACTGGTAAAACAATATCTGCCGGAATACAAAATCAACATAATTAAAGATTTGGCGGGACATGATCGTGTGCTTCACGCGACACAAAAAAGTAGGGACAGATAAAAATCTGTCCCTACTTTTTTACTATGCGAATTTTATAATATTAACAACCCAATGAATTTCTACATTCCGCTTGTTGCGATTCATCACCCGCCATGTCACACATTCCGCACATTTCTTTCATACTTTCACCGAATCCTCCACCTGAATTTAAAGATTCATTCATTTGTAGCAAAGAATCGGTCACATCAACGAAATTAACGCCTGCCGGTAATTCAAATTTGCTTTTGTCAACATTCCATTTTTCACAAGAATAATCCACATCATCTTCAAAATCCATGGGATCTTCATAATCAAAAGAAAAATCTTCTTCCTCCATATCCGTTTCATATTCTTCGCCCATTTCTTTCATTTTTTGCCAATTCATTTTGGTGCCATTGCCTTGCATCATGTCACCCCAAGTGTAAACATAATCACCGTCCATCAAAGCATACATGTTTTGTGTTTTTCCATTTTCGGTAAAAGTCGTTTCTGTTTTAACATCTTCTCCGTCAATGTACATGACAACATCAACAACTTCACCTATTTCATTTTCTTCAGCTTTGATAACGCATTTCATTTTACCGCCGGATTTCATGATTTCCTGTAAATCATTTCCGTCTTCAGCGACTTTTTTTGATTCAGGAGTTTTTTCCTCTCCTCCACCCAAACATCCGCTCAAACTCAAAGCGAAAACCATGACCAAAGCGATCAAACCGATTTTTTTGCCAAAATTTTTCATAATTTTTAAGTTAATGATTACTGCCCCATTATATCAGCTCCACGCCAGTGGCACAACTTTTCAAAACTCACATAATGGTATACAATATGATTGAATATCAATAATTTAACCGAAAAATATGACTACGGAAAACCATTCTCGGGAGGAGAGATTAAAAAAATTGGACCGTTTGCGAGAACAAGACATCGTGCCTTATGCCGCCAAATACGATAAAAAACATCAAACCGCGGACATAGCCGGCATGAAACCGGGTACAAAAGTTAAAGTGGCCGGTCGTCTAATGCTTATCCGTGAAATGGGAAAAATCATTTTCGCGCATTTGCAAGATTATTCGGGACGCGTGCAAATCGTTTTGCGCATTGATGATGTTGGCAAAGACAATTTTAAAACTTTTGCCAAACTGATCAACACCGGTGACTTTATCGGCGCTCAAGGTGAAGTTTTCATTACCAAAAAAGGCGAAATTTCCGTACTGGTGAAAAAATACACTTTTTTGAGCAAAGCCATCCGCGAATTGCCGGAAAAATGGCATGGTCTGAAGGATCAGGAAACTTCTTATCGTCAAAGATACCTTGATCTTATTATGAATCAGGAAACCAAAGAACGCTTTAAATTTCGCAGTGATTTCATCAAAGAGTTGCGTGACTTTTATCACAAAAACGGATTTGATGAAGTGGAAACTCCGATTCTGCAAAATAACGCTTCGGGTGCGCTGGCCAAACCTTTCAAAACTCATCACAACGCACTGGATACGGATGTTTATCTTCGCATCGCGCCGGAAATATATTTGAAAGAAACGATCATAGGCGGTTATGAAAAAATATTTGAAGTGGCGCGTTGCTTCCGTAATGAAGGCATTGACCCCAGCCATTTGCAAGATTTCACCATGGTGGAACATTATGCCGCTTATTGGGATTTTCAAGATAATATGAAGTTTACGGAGAAAATGCTGACTGATATTATTAAAAAATTAAAAGGCACGCTGAAATTGGAAATTTTAAATCGTGACGGTAAACCGGTTAAAGTTGATTTCAGCCAAGGCTGGCCCGTAGTTTCTTTCCGAAATTTAATATTGAAAGACGCAAAAATTGATATTGATAAATATCCCGAGGTTGAAGATTTACAACTCGCAATTAGAAAAGAAAAAATCAAAATTGAAGATATGGAAAAGCTCGGTCGCGGTAATTTGATAGACGAACTATACAAAGAAGTTTCTCGCCCGAAACTTATCAATCCGACTTTTTTGATCAACCATCCGTTGGATCTTTCTCCTCTGGCCAGAAGCAATGATGAAAATCCGCGCGTCACGGATCGTTTTCAATTGGTGGTAAACGGCTGGGAAGTGGTTAACGCTTACAGCGAATTGATTGCCCCCATTGAGCAACAAAAACGCTTTGAACAACAAATGAAAGCTAAAGCCGGTGGTGATGAAGAAGCCATGAACAAAGACGATGAATATGTCAAAGCCATGGAATACGGCATGCCTCCAATCTCCGGCTGGGGCATGGGCATTGATCGCATAGTCGCGCTTTTAACCAAGCAACCGAATTTGAAAGATGTTGTTTTATTCCCCTTGATGAAACCGCTTTAAAGCGAAACATTACAAAATTTATTTATAAAAAAAACAGTGGTTCCAATTCATGCACCACTGTTTTTTATTCTGATCAATAATCCAAATTACTAGAAATTAAACCATTCCTCAGCGTATTTACCGATAAAAGGAACGGGTTCGGCGACGCCTTTCAAAGCGTTCAACAATCCCATGAACCACAAAACCAAAACCGCCAAACTGCCGAACGGTAAAATAATAAACCAACCCAAAATCGGAATAATTGAACCGGCCACGCCGACCAACATGCCGAAAACCAAAATCAGCAAACTTTGTTTAACATGGAATTTGGCATACGGGCTGTCTTTTGCTTCGGTTAAAAGCGGAATGAAAAAAAGAAAATAAGCCACCAATGCCATGCCTTTGTTTTTCTTGATATCCGTGGCCGTATATTTTTTTTCAGTTGCCATAAAAACAATGTTTATGTTTAAGATACCGAGATTATACAATAAAAACAATTCACAAGCAACCTGTTCATTTTTACAAGTATTTTGTGTATAATTAAATAAAGAAAATAATTATCTCTTATGTTAAATGAAAAAACAATGTCCACTCCGGAGAAAAAATCACTTGCTGAAAAATTTCCCCCAAAACCACCATCTTTGGAATTTATTAAAGAACCTAAGATTGAAGATGAAACCATCCACAATCCGCACGAAAAATTTACAAATTTCATGGATAATGTTACGGCTTATTCCAAAATGGCTCAACGCATAAATAAATATCTTTTAAACCCGAAAACCAAATTGGAAAATGTTTATTTGGTTGGCGCTTACGATTCTGCAAAAAACAATTGTTTAAAATTGGCTGACAAATCACTGCAAATCGCCAATACTTATTATGAAATACAACTTTTATCGGGTTTTAACGAAAACGCTGGGGAATCCGCGAATAAAAGCTATTATGATCAGCGAGAAAAACTTTGGCAAAGAATTGAAAATTTACGCAATCAATTCTCCACTTTGGAAAATCATTTGGAAAGCAATGTTGAACAAGTGGAAATGGAGCGAACCGTAGAAGCTGAAACAGCTGAATTGAATTTTGACTATGAATCCATATTGGAAAACAAGCAAAATATTGAAAAATATTTGGATAATTTGGAAACACAATTGGTTGGCTTGGAAGCAGGTTTATTCGTGGAATCAAGAAACAATGAAGTATCGGAAAAAATTGCAGAAATGCGCCAAGAATTGGCTCAAACCGAACAAGAATTGGCGACCATCAGTGAGCGTTTGGAAAAATTGATTCCCAACAATCCGCGCCGGAAAAAGAAAGAGTTGAAAAAGCAAAAAGGAGAAAAATCGCCGAAAAACATTTTTGATTAAAACAATTAAAAAAGGAGCGCTCTGAGAAACGCTCCTTTTTATTTATCTTACTTCCCAAAACCTTCGCCGATACTTCCGACAAAAAGAGCCCTGAGATGAATCAAAAAGGAAAATATCATCCAATTTTTCGCGTGGTTCACATGAACAATTGCTAGTTTGTTCGCAAGAACAATAAAACAATTTTTTTCCACTGATTTTATAATTGCCTTCCGGCGCGCCAAATTCCCAAGACAGATCATTGGCCAAATCGGCTTTGGCTTCCGCCAATCCGCCGACTTTGGTAACGGTGGTGGAAACAGTTCGTCCATTGGCGTAAGCAAGATCCACCGTTCCGTAACCGTAACAAATGCGCAAATATTGCAATCTTTCATCAGCTTCTTGCGCGGAAATTGGACTTTCCATAAACAAGCCAAAGCCGATCAATAAAATGAACGGCAAAGTAGAAAGCATAACCAGTAAACAATCCGGCTGAGAATCTTTTTGATAAAACTTCATCATTTTCCTCCAGCTAAAAGTGATTGTCAATGTTTCAAACAACAATTAACTTTATCAATCTTACAATTTTTTGTCAATAAAAAAAGGGACGCTATGGAGCGTCCTTGATTGTTAAATTTTCAAATTGGATCTGTGTTTACATGTCGGCAAGCGCCACTTGCCTTGCAAGCCATCAAGAGCCACGGTGAGCAAAGGTCTCTGATTTTCCACGGAAATGTACACATGTCCCCACTTATCGCCTTCCGCGTATCCGGATCCCAAACCAAGCACTCGGTTACTTTCAAACCAATCGGTAAAAATGCTGAGCGCCACCAATTCGGAAACATTTAATCCGTTGGTTTCATGTTCCGAAAGCTCAATCATTTGCAAATCCAAATCTTCCACATCTTCAGCGCTCACGCCGAAAATAAAATAAAGATTATAAGGAGCTTCATTATAATTCCAAATATTTCTGGAATATTTGGGATGAATTTGACCGGGGTACGCTTGTTCATGGCGCACCATGCGAATCAAACCGGTCAAAGTCGCCAAAGTAGCGGGAATAACCGGAATAAAAGGCAACACTCCCTCGTCCAAAATCCCTTCAATTTTCGCCGTTTCAGCCAAGACCTTATCGCGCAAATCGTGAAAAGCATCCACGAAACTATTGGGACAATCACGATTTTGCAAGCGCAACATCTGATTTTCAAAAATTCGCGCGAAACCGGCAAATGGTAATTCAACTTCCTTGCCATGAGTATTTCTGAATTCTTTCCAAATAATGAATCGCTCTTCTGGTTTTTGACGGCAGAAAACTTCTCTCATCGCTTCATAATCGCTTTCATATTGTTCACGCCATCTTCGCACATGATCCATGCTCCCCTCCTTGTTTTGTAAAATAACAATAATGAACAATCATGAACTTTACAGTAAAAACAAGATTATGTCAATAGTAATTTTTCTATATTTGACTTAATTACCTAAACAAGATAAAATCAAATTAGAACATTAATTATAACCAGAAAGGAATCACTCATGTCCGATTTTAACCAATGGCTGATGCCCGGAGAAAAAGATGATCCCGCTGACGACGCGATCGCTGACGATGTCGATAGCTCTGAAAGCAGTGACGGCTACGATTCCGGCGACGATGACAGTGCCGACTCATCTTACGACAACGCCGACTAACAAAAAAAGCCTTGCTCAAAAGCAAGGCTTTTAAAATATTATAAAAAGCCAAATCATTAATGATGATGTTCAAAAAACAGAACCACAAACATCACTCCGATTCCCAGAACAATCGCCAACAATTGATAAAAAGAAGACAGCTTGGAGCAACCCTCTTTATGTAATTCAAGGATTAAATCCGATCCGGCGATATAAATAAACCCACCGGTCACCAAAGCCATCAAAACCGTAGCCAAGATATAAATCCAAATCATGGTATTGATTTGTAAATTATAACTGAATATCCATCCTTAATAACTCAATAATGTTTTTCCCTCCCTCTCAATTATCCGGCTATGCCGGCATAAATCTGAAAAGCGAAAATACCCAAAGTCATAAACAATCCGAGGATTGGAACCCACTTCGGATAAGCGTGCACGCCCCAAACTTTCGGTTTTTTATTTTTAATCACCCAAAGTGACAGATTGATGGCGATAAACACCAAAAACAGTATGTAATTGGTGGCTTTGGCCAATATTTCCAGATCAAAGCTCAATGCCAGAATTAAAATAATCACTCCGGAAATAATTGTCGCCCAAATCGGTGTGTGAGTTTTCGCGTTAAGTTTACCGAATAACGCAGGTGCCAGTTTTTTACGAGCCATTCCGTAAAGCACGCGCGAATTCATCACAATCTGCACCAGCACACCGTTGACAATAGCCACCAAACCGATAGCACTGATAATCAACGGATAATTGGCATTTTCTTTGGCCAAAATATCCGCCAAAGGCGCGGTACTGGAATCCAATTGTTCGGGAGATAAACCAAGCACACCGATGGTGGCCACCACGATATATAAAACCGTTAAAATCAACAAGGAACCGATAATGGCTCGTGGCATATTTTTTTGCGGATTCTTAGTTTCTTCCGCCACATTGACCACATCCTCAAAACCGATAAAAGTAAAAAATGTTAAAAACGCGCCCATGAAAATCCCTTTCCACGCTCCCGCTTCCCAAGGTGGGATAAATTCATGAATTCGCGCGGGCAATTGTGCCAGATTATCAGCCGCCAAAAATATCACCAAAAAAATCCCCACCAATTCAATTAAAGTGATAATGGTAATAGTCGCCGCGGATTGAGTGATGCCCCAAATGGCAATTCCTGACAATATGACAATTGCCACGGTAATAATTATCCAAGCCGGAATTTCCGCGAACACATGGACATAGCCCACATAACCGTTCAAAACCGTAGCCGTGGAAATAATGGCCGATATCACTATCATCCAACCGATCAGTCTGGAAAACCAATCACGGTGAAAAGCTTCATCAACATAATTTACCGCACCACCGCTTTTCGGGATGCGTGCTGACAATTCACTGTAAGACAAACCGGAAAAAACCGCGACCAGCGCGGCAATAACGAAAGCGATCGGCGCGAACATACCGGCTTCCCCCACTATCTTTCCAAGCAAAACATATATTCCCAGTCCCAAAATCGTGCCCGTACTGTAAAACAACAATAAAGGAAAATTCAAAGCTTTTTTCAATTTTACGGTTTCGTATTTTTGTTTTTTAAACATGTTATTTTCTTTATTCTGTTATCTTCACACATTATATCACACTATGCCATTAAACCATTACGCGAAAAAATACAATACCTGCTTAAGATTAACTTTTTAAAACAATAAAGATAATTTGATCTCATTATAATCTATTTCTTCTTTTAAATGTTTAAATATGGCCTTCAAACGAATCTTACCGAATGAAGAAAAATCCGCTTTACTCCCCCGTTTTTCAATTTCCGCTTTGGCTTTTTTCACTTTTTCAATGATTTTCTTTTTCGGTTTAAGATAAGAAAAATCAAAATTCGGATTTTGTTTATGAATTTGTTCCAAGTGTTTGTAAATCGTGTCTAAAGCCAAGTCGCGTTCTTCGGCAATCTGTTTTAAAGGTAATTTCTTTTCAAGTAATTTTTGGGTTGCGTGCAAAGTGTCGCTTTTGTTTTTACCAAGCTTGATTTTCTTTTTAATTTTCCTAGGTTTCAAACTACCGTCATTTTTAACAATAAACCGTTCAAACATATTTTGTTTTTCCTTGTCCGATATTTCACTAAATTGTCGCTCGCTCAATTCAGACTTTTTTTTCATGTATTCATCAGCTCGCGTAACCGCCGGATCAACTTGCAAAGCGATATTGTTAATACCCAAAAGTCGCAAACCAGCGATTGATTTCACGCGACTAAGCGCCACATAACCTTGCCCCACTTCAAAAGTTTTTGACAAATCAATCATGGCGCCATCCAGTGTCATGCCTTGAGATTTATGAACGGTTAAAGCCCAAGCCAATTTCAAAGGAATTTGATGGACCGTGGCCACGACTTCATTATTTTTGTTTTCCACTTCCCATTGCGTCGGCTCCGCCAAAATCTCCTCGCCCGCGAATGTTTTCACGATCGGATAACCACTATCTTTATCAAAATCAACCACCTCCCCCAATGTTCCGTTTATATAACCCTTTTCCGAATTATTCTTAATGAATATGACCACGGCTTGTTTTTTCAATTCCAATTCAGGCGACACGAAGCTGGTATTAAAAATCCGCTCAATATCCTTAACTTTGCCCGAATTATTTGAAGTGAAAACTTTTAACTCATGCTCCAGTTTGTCCAATTCGCGAGAATTTATTAAATCAACATCAAGATTATGAGTGAAAAGTCGCGCGATTTTCTCATCCTCGCAATAATGTTCAGCGCAAAGATCTTCCAACTTCGCCATAGTTTGTTCGGAAACATCAGCTCCGCGAATTTCATCCAAAATTTTTATCAAAGCATCGTCTTTTTGACGATATTTTTTTTGCAAATAGCAAACCTTCAAATCAGCCTCCCCCCACAAATCGGTTTGGAAAGCATATCGTTTAGCGGTATCGGCTTTGCTGATCGGCGGAAGTTGGAAAAAATCTCCGGAAAAAACAACTTGAATTCCGCCAAAAGGTTTATCATTATCTTTAAATGTTCTTAATATTTGGTCCATGGTCTGGAACAAAAGCGGTGAAACCATGGATATTTCGTCTACAATTAAGACTTTCAATCCCGCGAAACGCTCCAACAAGTATTCCCGATTAACCAAATCCTCCAATTCATAATCGTTCAGTTGTTCTTTTATTCCCAAACCGAAAAAAGAATGAATGGTAATACCGCCGATATGCGAAGCGGCAATCCCCGTCGGCGCCACGATACAAGGTTTAATATCATGCTCACGCAAGTATTTAACATATTTGTTAATTAAAAAAGTTTTACCCGTCCCGGCTGAACCGGTTATAAAGGCATTGCGTCCTGTTTTTAATATATTAAAAGCGGTTTCTTGTCGCATAATATCAATTTAATATAACCATTTTAGCATATTTTAAATATATCAAGAAAAAACAAAAAAAACACTAAAAAATGGAAGACTTTTGTCAACAAATCTCACACTGTGGGTTTATATTTGACGGATATTACTACATTGATGTAATGGAATTAAACAAAATATATGTTAAATCAAAAACAATTAGGTGAAAAAATTAAAAGGGAGAAAGACCTGCAGTTGTTATACAATCAAATAAGAAATTAAAAATTATTTGCAAAAACATTTTGGGATATAAATTTTACACTAATTCCGCAAATAAAAAAGAAACGAACAAGAAGTTCGTTTCTTTTTTATGGCTCGCGGGCAGGGATTCGAACCCCGATAGCCAGGACCAGAACCTGGAGTCCTACCATTAGACGACCCGCGATTAATCAATTTTTATGAAATGAACTTTAAATAGAATCTCAAAAC
>CAZAKN010000013.1:0-19675 GCA_964486065.1 uncultured Gammaproteobacteria bacterium
GGCACCTGGCTCCCCCTACCAGTCTATAAATAAATTATTAGAAAAACAGGCTTTTGATATTGTTTGAAGTTATGTTGAAAAAAAGCTTGTTGTGATAAAATTAAATATATTACGAACAAAAATTCGGGATTTTGAGTTATTTAAACACCTTGCCAGACGGTTTTGCTATGATAAAATTAAAAAAATTATTTAGGTAAAAAAGAAGATTTTTTTTCTGTATGTGTTAGAGTGAGACGATGCATGGCTCTAGTGCAAGCAACATACAATAGATTTTTATCCATTGCAGTATTGTAATTGTTTGCAGTTGTCTGTGGAATAATTACTTCATCAAATTCAAGCCCTTTGGCTATGTATGGTGTACATACTATTATCCCTTGGTTAAAGGCAGTACTTTGTGCTGTTAGTAGTTGAGCTGGCTTTCCGGCTTTTTCCAAAAAATCAAAAATGGTTTTTGCTTGTGATTTTGTTTTGCAAATAATACCAAGCGTGTTGTAGTTTGAATTCAAAAATGAGTCAGTTAATTCAAGAATTAGTTGATTTTCTTCATCTGAATTATTGCACATCAATACTTGAGGTTTATCACCATGTCGTTCAAATAATTCAAGATTTTGGTTGGTAGAAATTTTTTGAACAAATTGCATTATTTCATAACTTGATCGATAACTTTTATTAAGCTCTACATAAGAAGCTTCAGTAAATAAATTATTTATTGCTTGACCGGTTGTGGCAGTATAGGGATTTACAGATTGATTTGAGTCACCCAAAATGGTTTTATTACAGGAAAACAATTTGAAAATAACTGCATATTGAACAGGAGAGTAGTCTTGCATCTCGTCAATAATTAAATGTTTTGTTTCTTGTGGAGCAATGTTTTTGCTTTCTAATTGCATACGCAAATAAACCATTGGAAATACATCACAATATTCAAGTTTGCCTTCTTTTTGTTTTTTGAATAATTCAGGTTTGCCTAACCATTCAAACATATTTTTGTATGTTTCAAGTAGAGACACACCCTTGTGCATTTGAGTAATATATTTTTTTAGAGTTGTTTTGTCTGTTGCTTTTAATTTTATGCGATATTCATCTTCTACTTTTTCTGCAATTAAATCTGTCATTTCTTTAACACATTTTTTCTTTGAATAATCACGATAACGTTCAAATACTTCATCAAATAACCAGTTAGGAATAAGACATCTGGCAACTCTAGCATTTTTTCCCTTAAATAGATCCTTTTTTACAATAGTGGCATAATCTTCTATTTGCTTGATAAATTCGGGCGAAGATTTGAATTGAATCCTTTTGCGAAAAGATTCATCGATTTTATCTAAAAGACTTTCAGTCTGTTCAAAAGAGGTTTGAAATTTATATTCTTGACTTAGTAGCTGATCAGCCAATTTTTCCATTTGCATTTCACCGACTTTTTCTTCTCCAAGCTCAGGTAGAACATTTGAGATATAATCTGCAAAAACATTGTTGGGAGAAATAATTAGAACATTTTCTGATTTTAAAGTTTCCTTGTGTCTATATAGCAAAAAAGCAATCCGATGAAGTGCGATAGATGTTTTGCCCGAACCAGCCACACCTTGAATAATGAGAACCTTTGATTCTTCATTTCGGATAATGTTGTTCTGGTTGTGTTGGATGGTAGCAACAATGTTTTTCATGCCGTCATCAGATGAATTGCTTAATTCTTTTTGCAAAACATCATCAGTAATATGTACATTGCTATCAAATAAATATTGAATTTCACCATCTTTTATTTTAAATTGTCGTTTCAAAAGAACGTCTCCTTTGATTATCCCATTTGGTGATTGGTATTGAGCTAAACCTGATTCATGTTCATAAAAAATTGAAGAAATCGGAGCTCGCCAATCGTAGATATAAGGTACATTTTTTTTGTCATCCGAAAAATTATGTATACCAATATAAACTTGTTTGACAGTTTTTTTTTCTTTGTCTTTGAAATCAAATCTACCAAAATAGGGAGAGTCAATTAGCCTATTAAGTTTTTTTCGCCGATTTTTTAGATGATCAGAAGAAATTAATTTTTGTTCAATCATTTGACGAATTGACATTTTTTCCATGTGATCCATATTGTATCTATTTTCCCCATAACTTTCGGTTTCTTGTTTTATTTCTTGCTTGATATCTTCCAATCTAAAATCAATGCCCTTGCACGCATTGTGAAGTAAATCTAATATTTCTGAAAGATGTTTTTTTTCTTCTATTTTTGCTGGTTCCATTTTTGATTGAGGTAATAATAAAAATTTTGTTGATTTATATAATATAAAAAAATATTGATTAAGTCAATAATTCGTTAAGAAAAAAATGTTATCAAAAAATACAATGCACAAAAAGTTATTGTATTTTTTGTTGAAAATTATTTTTGCTTTTTTGATTAGCCAAACATCAATAATTCCGGTTTAAAAATTAATAATAATCCTAGTATAAGCATCAAGATACCTCCAATTAAATGTGACCAACGACTGTATTTTGTAGTAATACCTGTCATTTGCAAAGTAGTCATAGCAACGAAAAATATGAACAGGTCGTCAAGTATGAATATGAAGATATACAAAAGCATGTAAAGGTAGTATTGCCAGTTTGCCAAATCACTCAAAGCCAAAATTTGAGTAAATATTACCGGAAGTCCTGCTGAACAAACTAATTCAACCAAATTAACCGCAAAGGCTAAAATAATAATACCACCAAGAGCTAAATAAAAACTTTTTTGATGAGTGATTTCTTTTAATTTTTCAAAAACCTTTTGTCTTTTTTCCGTGCCAGTTACTTTGCAAGTACCTTCTGGATTGGTAAAAAATTCTTTCAGATTGTAACCACCGCCAGCTAAAGCTATTAAACCGATAATAACTCTGACCCAAAAAACCAAACCAATAAATAAAAGTAGATTTAGCCAAGCAGCCATAAAAACAAAGTAAACCGAAGCAGAAGCAACGATAAAGGCTGAGCCTAATATCCACATCCTTTTTTTGTTTTTCATACCCAAAAGTAGTGATATTAGAAATAGCAGTGTCCACATAGCACAAGGATTAAAACCGTCCAAAGCACCAAGTAGGATAGTAAAGATAGGTAAAGACAAGTTTTGGGTTTTTATTTCTCCTATCAGTGGTAATGTCATTGATTCAGGAATTGCTGAAGATTTTGAATTTTGAGCTTGTTTATTTTCTGATTCATTTTTATTTTTTGAAACATTACCGTTTATTTCAGATCCAATATCTCTACATTCGTTGTTAAGAGCGCACTTTACAGCATTTTCTATTTTTGTGCCTGTGTTTTTTTCATCCAGCCACCCGATAACATATTGTTCACCTATGACTGTAAATGGAACTCCGGAAACATTGGCGTTTAATTTTTCGCTAAAATCAATCATTAGTTGGCGGTTATTTGCATTGTTCCAAATTTCATAATCATGAACTATTACTTCAGGATATTTTTGTTCTAATTTTTCCAAAAACGGTTTTTCTTTGGAGCAATGTGGACAACCTTCGCCCCAGAAAAAATAAATGTTTATGTCACTTGTTTTTTCTTGGGCAAAAACATTATTTGCAGGAATTAATAAAAAGACAAATAGAAAAATGAAAAATATTTTTTTAATCATAGTTGTATGTTATTTTTTTGTTTATAATTATTTATTTTAATTTCAGAGCAACTTCTTGTTCTTCAGCACCACAAACATTCGGACAATATAGCGTTGGTCGCCTGGATAATTTTACTCGTTCGCTATTTTTCTCTAGCAAATGTACTATTTCTGCTTTTGTGTAGTCTGTGTTTTCCCATGAAGTAATGACTATTCCTTTGTCTAAATATTCATAAACATCTTCAACTTTATTAATTTTTTCAATAAAAAATTTTTGTTTTAATTCTTCTTCATCCAAATCAGTATAAATATTATAATTGTTTAATTGATCAATATAAATTGTTTTTCCCGGAATGCTTAAAAAAGAATAGCCATCTTCAATCAAAAGACTGTCCATTTGCGGTTCATTTGGCTTGAGTGTCCGACCAGCCAAAATCATGTCAACTTGTCCATTTCCCAAAAGAGTAATACTTTGAGCAGTAGAATTTGTCTTAATAACTTGATATTTTTCCAAATCCAATTTTTTATTTAACTTATAACAAGTCGGGCAAGCTGCAATTTTTATTTTTTCTTGAACTGGTGGTTTTTTTGTGGAAACTTGCTCTTTGTTTTGTTTGTTAAAAATAAAGATAGAAAAGCCTGAAATGATAATGACTATTAAAATCAATAGAATGATAGTTTTGTTTTCCATAACGATTAAAATAAACTAATGATATATTTAACCAAATACTGCAAATAATAAACACCAGCTACAATAAAAATACTAGCCACAACATATCTCATTATTTTTTCAATCTTTTGCACCACTTGAAAAGCTTTACTGACTTTTTGCATACTAAAAGCAATTAGAAAAGAAAATATAATTACCGGCAAACCGGTGCCAAGAGCAAAAAGCGGGGGCAGAAAAACTCCACCTGTTGTTTTCAAAACCAAAGGCATTAATGCTCCAAAAAACAAGACACCACTGTAAGGGCAAAAAGCCAAGGCAAACAACATACCAAGCAATAATGAGCCAATATAACCTTTGTTAGCTAACCAAATTTTTATTTTTTCTATTTTTTCATTTGATCCCTTAATATTAATTTTAATAACATTAAACATTATAAGTCCAATAATAATTAAAATCGGACCCAAAACTTTATCACCCCAACCTTGAAATATTCTGGATATCTGAAAAGAAGAAATTCCAAAATATATTAACAGTGCTAAAAGTGTATAGCTAATACCTCGTCCCAAAGTATAAAATAAGCCATTTAGTAAAGTGTTTTTTATGGTTTTAATTTCTTTGGAAATGTATGCGATCGCTGTAATGTTGGTTGCCAAAGGACACGGACTAATTGAAGTCAAGATTCCCAAAAGAAAAGCAGTTAAAATCGGAATGTTGTATGTGTCTATTAAAGTATTGATTATATCCATAAATTATTTATTTAAAAGAGTGTTTAATTTATTTTCAAAATAATCTTTGAATTTTTTTTCGTCAGACACTAATCGCCAGACTGTAACATCTTCTTCTATATTATCTTTACCATTAGCAATTGCATTGACAAAAAGTGATGATCCACCAGCTTGATATTTTACAACAATATCTCTATTTTCCAATAATTCACCATTGATATCTTTGTATGTAATAATTCCGTTTTTGTATTCTTGTGGAAACCTTTCTTGGATTGTTTTCAAAGCATATTCACCAACCGTAATACATGACCAACATTGCTGAGTGGCATGAAAATGAATTACTTCAATTTTATCAGCCGATATTTTGGCTTTTGACATTTGGTTTGAACTATTGGTTGAAGCAGTTGCAGTTGTTTGTTGGGTTGTTTTACTTTGCTCACAACCAGCTAAGACAAAAGTGAATATTAGAATTAAGGCAATTGAGCTTATAATTTTTTTAAAATTCATGTTTTTTGTTATTGTTTAATTATTATATTTATAGTTTTTGTCGCAATGATTTTATTTTTATATTTTGCAAATATATCGATGGAATAGTCTCCTGAAGTTAATCCTGAACAACTATTACAAGAAGGTAGGGTTTTAAAATAATCTATTTATTGTTTTGTTTTGGTAGATTTATAATTTTATTTTGGTTGAAATAGAGTCAATCTAAGCGACTTTTGATTCCTTTTGCCCCGATTTGCATATTTTCCAATTTTTTTTTAACAAATAATGAAATGATCAGTTGGATTTTTGATATGATCGATAAACCGATTCGTCTGATTCAACCAGCATTTGTAAAGGCAGTTGGGTCGATATTATTTTGTCTTTTTATAATATGTTTCCAGTACAGCCTGATAAAGATATTAGAGTTGTTAGAATTATCAATGAAAACGCTTTCATAGTTTTATATTAGTGATCCAAATATTAAACCGCCAATAGTTGAGTAGAATACAACTAATACTACATAAACAGCTGTTTTTTTATTTCCCAAGACTTTTCTTATCACCAACATATTTGGCAGACTTAACGACGGTCCAGCTAAAAGTAAAGCCAAAGCTGGTCCTTGATTCATGCCTTTGGCAATTAAAGCTTGTAGAATTGGAATTTCTGTTAAAGTGGAAAAATACATAAAGGCTCCAAAAATTGAAGCAACTAAATTACCTGTAATTGAATTTGAACCAACTATTTTTTGGATTAACTCTTCCGGTAAAAACGGCATGATGAAACCAGCTACAAATACACCGATAAATAAAATTGGTAAAAGCATCTTTACAAAAGACCAAGTTTCTTTCATCCATTCTTGATTGGTTGTTTTTTTAAATTTAGTAATAGCGATGAAGAAAGCTGCAAGTGACAAAGCAATCATCAAGAAATATTTCAAAATTATATTAATACTCAGTCCGTTAACCACCAAAACCGCCACCATAGTTAACATAAAAACTAAAATTAAACGCGGGCTATAATAAACTTGTTTACTGTCTTCAACAAATAAATTTCCTTCTTCAGTTTTTTCTTTAAATATTAACTGCATGGAAAGACCAACTAAAATAGCCAGAAAAATGGCTGAAATAATTCTGGCTAAGCCAATATCCAGACCTAAAACAGATAAAGTTAAAAATATAGCAGCAATATTGATGGCTGGTCCAGAAAAAAGAAAAGTAACAGCCGGTCCTAGTCCTGCTCCTCTTTTTCGGATACCGGCAAAGATAGGTAATATAGTACAAGAGCAGACTGCTAAAATTGCTCCAGACACAGAAGCCAAAGAATAAGAAACTATTTTTTGGGCTTGACCTCCTAGGTATTTCAGAACAAAGTCTTTTTTGACAAATACCGAAATTGCTCCGGCAATGAAGAAAGCCGGTACCAAGCAAGTTAAAACATGTTCGCGGGCGTATTCATTTAATAATTTAAAGCCTGATAAAATTGCGCCTGTAAAAAAAGTAGATTCCATGGGCATGAAATAAAACAGCAAGAAAAGCCCAAATAGCAAAATGAAAATATTTGATTCTTTTTTCATAAATTATTGAGTATCAATGTGTATTGATGTTTAGTACAAATTTTTATCTCTATATAAAATAGAGACTTTTTTTATTTTAGCCAATTTTTTATTTCTTCTACATCTGATATTCTACCAGAAGCTTTAACTTCGTCATCAATTACAATAGCTGGCGTAGACATTACACCGTATTCTGTAATTTTGGCAATATCATGTTCAGCTTGAACTTCTACGTCTTTGAGTTCAAGTTCCTCAACAGCTTTTTTTGCATTAGCTTCTAGTGTTTGGCAATTTGGACAGCCTGATCCTAAAATTTTAATAATCATAGATTTCTATTTATTAATATAATGAGACAAAAGTGAAAAATATTTTTTCATAATTTTTGAATGAAGAGAATAAACAACTTTTGTACCTTCTTTTTTAGATGTTATTAATTTGAAATTCTTTAAAACTTTTAAATGATGTGAAATTAAGTTTTGAGGTAAATTTAGATTTTGCCAAATTTCACAGACACATAAGTCTTTTTTTTGTAAAATACATAAAATTTTCAAGCGGTTTGGTTCGGCTATAATTTTTAAAAATTGAGCTGTTTGTACAAGGTTGTCTTTTGACACTTTTGTTTTACAACAGTTGAAATTCATAATATTTTTTAATCACAATTGCTAGTTAAACATCAATGAGTATTGATATTGTAAATAAAAGAATTTTATTTGTAAAGATTTAAAATAAAGTTTTTTGTGGATAATTGAAATGGAACGAAGCATGCAAAATTTGTGTTTACATAATTTATTTTGTTAGTAGATGTCTTTTGGTGTGATTATTTTAAGTGTGATTATTATCATTGTAAATGTTAAGAAGTTAATTTATGGCTCGTAGGAATAGACTTGAACTAAGAAAAATATAGCTACTTTAGACAATTTTTAATAAACAAAAAACACCTTTTTAACAAGGTGTTTTTTGTTGTATATCTACGCACTTCTTGCCTGCCTGTCGGCAGACATGACCCGTCCGGGTCTCTAGAACTGCGCACACTATGGCTCGCGGGCAGGGACAGCTTCCGAACTTTTTTGGGTAAAATTGAAATTAATTTTAATTAAATTACGCTTTTGAAGCTGAAGGCTTATTATCCCTTCTAGCATCAATTAAAATAATATTACTTTTATTTTCTAATTCTATTTCTTTTAATATTCGATTTGCTCTATCATAGTCATCTGCTGAAAAATAAATAATAACTTTGAATGCCATTTTGGTTTCGTTCGCTTCTCCATATACCTCTACTTGTTTTTGTAAGTTTCGCTTTAATTGCTTGTTTTTTGCTAATTTAAACTCAACAAGTGTTTTATCTTTTTTCCCAAAAGAAACAGTAAAATCTACAGGACCCCTCCCATTATTAGGCTCTCTATTTATATCAAAAATTGAATCACTACAAGTGAGCATAAAAAGCAATTGAACATCACTTTCATTTGAGACCACCTTCCCTTTTTTATCGTAAAAAAGACGATATCCATCTTTATTTTCAATAAACTTTTTTAAAATCTCTATTTTATTCTTAGCTTCTTCAAAACTGGTTTTTGGTTCTTTGGTATAAAAATCAGTCTTTCTCAATTCTCTAACAAAATTTTGAACATTTGATATATATACCTGTTGTGAAAATTCAATTTTTTGATTACTTATGCTTTCTGCAAGATCTCCATTTTCTTCTTTATATTTTATGAAAAAATCAATTAATTCTGGAAATTTTTGTATGGTAGCAAGTATTGCCGAAGTCTTCTCTTTCTTTGTTGGCTCTCTATCAGGTTCATTTGTGAGCTGACTTTTTAAATAATTATTTACTTGAAACCTTAATTGTTCATCTGATATTGCATTTGGAATTCTGTCAAAATCCTCAATTAAATCCTTTTTATTAATCCATGTGTCATCTTTCGTAAGTAATTCTTTTGGAGTAAGTAACACATAATCATTTTTATATTTGGGCAAAATATATTTTTTCTCTTCCCAAGTTTCAGTATCAACATTAAATTTTACTCTTTGAACACGAAATTTATCGGTTAAATTTTTATCAATATGTTTTTGTGCAAATTTTTGAGTATATTCAAGTAAAAATTCCTTTATTAAATTAGTTGAAAAATCACTAATACTATCTCTCCCAACACCATCTTTTATTAAGCAAAGTTTTTCTAGATGACTACCTTTAGTTATCTCTTCTTCACTAAATTTTTTAAATATTTTGTAGAAGTTTTCATTTAGGGCTTTTGCAAAATCAATACCAAGCCCACTTCCTTTATTCCCTCCTATTGAAAAACCGAGCCAATTTTGTTCAACTTCACTAAATTTATACCATGATTCTAAAGCCCCCTTAGATATTTCTCCACTTATTGATTTATTTTTTAAAAATTTTAAATAATCAATAATTTTACTGTGCAAATTTTGATATTCAACTTTTTTACTATTAAATAAAAGAAACGGGTCAATAAATAACGGCAAATCTGAAATAAGAGATATATTAAAAGCACCATATTTTTTAAGTATTTCTGGTTTTACTTTGAAATAATCTGTAAAAAATATATTCATGTTTTTAAATTTAAATTACCTGCATTCTGAAAGTTTTTAGTTTTCTTAGTAGTTTTTTCAGGCAACTCATAAGAAATTGAATCAGTGTCAAATAGAATAATTGTTTTAGTTTTAAATAATTTTTTAGCTCTGTTGTAATTCTCTGTTTTTTCCCCTTTGCGAGTTGAAATATAAATAGTATCTATTTTTGAAGATACTATTTGTTCAAATATATGAGAATCATTGTCATCCAATGAACTACCAATAATAACTAGTGATCCTGAAAGTATTGCTAGTTTTTGTAATGCTTTTTTAAGGTAATCGCTTCTATTAATGGCTTCAATTTTATTTTCTGATTGAAATACACATACAATCTCTTTTTCTTCATCGTTTAATATTTTCTCCAATTTATCATAAAGTGCTTTTTCTGAACTTTGAGTAATCTTTTTTTCTAGTTTCCCGTCTTTATAAATATGAAAAGCACCATGAAGAAAAAACAGATTTTGTGTTTCTTTTTTTGTATCAAAGATAAACTCTTTTGTTCCATTAAACAGGGCTATTTGCTTACTTCCATCATCAACCTTATTTAATACTTCGTTTTTCTTTTCTTCTTCTAATATAGAATCTACCACTTTCCCAATGTCTTTTTTGGTCCATCCTTTCTCTTTGTTTTTTGAGTATGCTTCAATAACACTTATAAAATGCGTCTTAGGTGAGTTTTTCATTAATTGAGAAACTTTATCTCCACCAAAATTAATTTTTTCAATTCCACTTTTTCTTGCTTCTTTAATTTCAGTATAAATATTGTTTTGTACATCATTCATGTCTTTTTCTATAAACTTTAATGTTGGTTGAACAGCAATTGTTATTTTTTCAGCATTGTGTTCAAGTTTAAAATTTAAAAGTAAAAGATAAAGAAAAGAGTCATAATTTAAAGTAAAATAATTTTGAAAATGTTTAAGTAACATAAATACGCCTTCGTTTTTCTCTGCATAAACATTTTTAATTCCATCTTTTACAATTTCATGAGTTGATCTCATAGAATCTTGCTTTACTTTATTGGCTACATATTTTTTGAGAAACACATTTTTATTATCAATATCTTTAATAATTTCTCCGATAAATTTTTCTAAATCCGAGTTACATTTTTTTACAATATCTTTAGCATCTTTATATATTCCAAGATCATTTTGAAGCATTTTTTTAAAAATGGAAGAATAACTTGTATTTACTCCTAACCCTCTATTAAAACCATTACCAAGCAACAAATGACATTTTTTACCATCTAGTTTTTTGAGAACTTCTTGATATTTTAACAAAGTTATTTCTTTTGACATCTTACATTGATTAAAAAATTTGTTTTAATACTTTTAATAATTCTTTTTAATTTTTGGTTTATATTTCAATTATCTTTTTCCCCTATATTATGTAATTTTTTAATGAATTTTTGTATTTCAATAAAGGAATCATTAGCAAATTATAGTCTCTTCAAAAACTCATATATCTTAACCATAGCCCAAGTATCCATTTTACAGTATATAAGTAAATCTTCTTCAATCTGCTTTTTCTCTTCTAGTGGGGTATCCTTTGAAATCAATCTTTCCCAACGCTCACTTGCTTGATCTCCTTTTGATATGTTAAGACTTTTATAAGTTAATTCAGGAACTATTACAGGTAAAACTTTCTTAATGCTAAAGCTACCCTTAAAAGCTGGGTCTATATAGTAATTTTTTGAAAATATTGTCATCAAATCAAACATATTTTCATTAATACTTTCTAAAAATTCTGCATAATCTGGGTGTAACTCTGCAAGTTTAGTATTCCTTTGTTTTTCATAGGAGCTATACCATGCAATAGTTGTCCCATTTGGATCAATATCTTGTTTCATTCTTTCAACAAGTGGTCTAGTCAAATCTCCCTCTGGGTTTGTAATCAAAAACTCTCTATGTTCAATATTACCGTCTTCTTGCATTATATGCAAAGAGTATTGAAAAGGTATTTGTTCGTATGCACCAAAACCGTCAAACATAGGAATAGCACTAACAAACCCCTCATAATCAAAGAAGTAGAGAGGGAATACAAGCTTGTCTAAGGTCTTTTTTATAGCAGTTTGATCAACTATTGGTTTATCTATTAAACAAGCGTCATATTGGGCTTTTTTCGCTCCTGTAAGCTCGTTTGCATTGTCTATGTCTTCTAAACTATATATTCCTTTATCAATCCAATCATACAATAATTTTTTACTTGCACCGATACGGTTAATATCATGGACAGAGTAGTCAGGAACATCAGGGTTGGAATACTTAAAAGTAGTACATTGAGCGTTTCTACCTCTATATAAGCATTCACAACCTTTTTGTTCTGGCATGTTTAAATATGTTTTTATATCTTCCATTTGTCCTTGCACTTTTTCTTGATTTTCTAAAACTTCACCAGTCAAATCAACTGTTACAAATAATTGATGATAATCTATTTTACCAACTTTTTTATATTCTCGGTTTAAATGAATTACGCCTGTTTTGACAATATTTAGACCGCTTTTTTCTATTACGCTTTTTTGAAAGGCAAGATCGTTTATATAATGATGTGGTTCTTTTCTTTTTACATCGTTAGAAGCCTTTACTTCGTAAAGTTCATAGCCGTCTTTTTCTTTATCATAAACAAGAATATCTGCTCGAATGAAAAATACATCTTCGGCAAAAGTTGCCTGAAAAATTACTTTTTGTTTTTTCTTAATATATTGTTTTGTGTCATCAACAGCGTCTTGTCCATGACGATCTACTAATATACCTAAAGGAAACAGATGTCTCGCTTCTTCATCTGCAATATTTCCTTCTTCTATAATTTTTTTCTCAAAATCTGATAATTCAACATCTTCAAAAAGCTCTGGCTTATGTTTTTTAAGCCAAAGATTCTTTTTACAAAAAGTATATTCTAAATAATCAGTTTTTGTTATTTGCATATTTATTCTTCTGATAAATTTTCTAGTTCTTTAAATAAAATTGATGTGAATTTTTTTGTTATGGGGGGGGCGACATGCTACATAAGTAGATGGAGGAAATAACCTATATTATTCCCTCCATATTTGTTTTATTTGTTTCGATTTACATTGTCACGCTTTAATGAATCTGGGTTATCACGCACATATTCTCTCTTATTGATTTTTACTACATGGGCTCCAGGATGTTTGCCTGCTTTTACTTCTTTAACGGCTTGTACTCTAGGAACATTATTTCTACTACCAATTTTATAATGTTCCTTCCTGCCCCCCAGTCCATCATTTTTTCCTATGATTTTTGTCATATAATTGAAATAAATATTTCATTGTTCAAGGATAGGCGGGATTATTTAAAATCCCGCCCACACAGGTCTAGCGTTTACATTCTATTAACTCAAGTAAATTATTACTTTCTTTACCGTCAGCAATTGTCTTGACAAATTTATTACCAAAACGAGAAGTACGAACCACTAAATAGGCGATATTACCAAATCCGTCCTTAACATAAGCATCATTTTGGTTTTCAAGAAATTTAATCATCTCTTGAAGAGTTGCAATTCCGCTTTTGTTATTACTTTCATTAATCCAACCTAAATGAGTTATTGCCTCATTTGGGTCGTAATGATCACCGTTATCTTTGTTAATACAAGTAATCTTCACATTCATAAACAATGAATTTTAATGGCTTCTTTTATTAATTAGCTATACTTTTTGTTTTTTGATATAATATAATCAAATGTTGAAAAAGATTGTGATATTGACAAAGACAAATCTGTTGTCAACCTTTATAATAGCTTTATAATAGCTTGACTAGTAGATTAAGCTATCAACTAAATAGGGCAATATCCTCGTAAATACTAAAGAAGCAAAACTCTTTACAAGAGGCTTTACAATCACGATTTTGCTCGTGGTTGTTTTGCTTTATGGACATTGTAGCATTTTGAAACAGTAAATGCAAATAATCTAACACGTTAAAGATTTTTTGGCTAATATAAGTTAAAATTGACACATTACAAAATGTAATGTACAATAAAAACAGTAATATGATAGGAGAAAAAATAAAGAGAATAAGACGATTAAAAGAAAAGACCCAAAAAGAACTTGGTGATTTTTTGGGTTGTTCAGAACCTCAAATCTCTCATATTGAAAATGGGAATAGAAAAGTTTCAATTGATGATATTCATAAGATCGCAGATTTTTTTGATGTTCCTTATGACTATTTTTTTCCTAAACAAAATAATTTTGTTAATTTTAGGCACGACAACAAAAATATTGAATCTAACTCTATTAATAATGATTTGATTTCTGATTTTAAAAGATTTGCAATAAAAAAAATACATGGAAATAAAAAGTAAAGTAAAATCAATATTACTTAAACTAAATATAACACAAGCACCCATTCCAGTTGAAAGGGTAGCAGATTTGTTTTCTTTGGCTATTATTTTTTATCCTAAATTTCCTGATTCAATTTCTGGTACTATAATTAAAGATGAAGATTTACATGTAATTGGTGTTAATGAAAATCATTCAAAAGTTAGACAAAGATTTACAATTGCTCATGAACTTGGTCATTATATTATGGGGCATGATGAAAATAGTATACTAGATGATTCTTTTGATAAAAATACAGATAAAGAACGAGAAGCTAATAGGTTTGCGAGTGAACTTCTTATGCCTTATGAATTATTAAAACTGGATATAGAAAAATCTCCACATGATATACCTAGTTTATCAAGAAAATATGAAGTTAGCGAACAAGCTATGGCCATAAGACTTTTAGAAACAAGATTGATAAATAGCCCAAATCTAAAAAAACCGCAATAAGCGGTTTTTTTACAATCTCCTTGAATTATAATGTTATATCTATTTTTTCACTTAAAGCTTTCTTAAATTCAAGTTTTTTACTTTCTTGAAAAAATGGAAGTCCTATTATAATATATTTATCATCTTCAAATAAATTTACAATTCCTTTTTCTTCTTTTAATTCTAGTAAAAAATCTTCTTTCCATTTATCGCCCTCTTCAATATGCCCACCTTTTGGCTCAATGAATAATTGATAATAATCAGCTTTAGCTTTTCCATTACCTAAAAACAAAAGATAATCGGGTTCAAATCTTCGCCCTTTGTCAAAATCATAAATTTCTAGTATCTTTTGATTTCTGATTAAATAAATTTCCTTAAATTTAGTTTCAAATTTTCCTATATTATCATGTATAAGTTTAACTAGATATTTTTCTTCGTCAGTTCCATAATCATCATTGTATACATACCAATCTTTATCAGATAAGTCTAATCTAATCTTATTGCTTTCATTGCTCATTGATAGACCAAATTCTTGTTCTGAGCCGTCTTTGGGTTTTTCTATATACATTTTCTTTTCAATAACACTAGATTTTACAGGAATTGATTTAAATTCTTTTGATCCTTCAAATTCAGAAGAGTGAGCTTTAATTGCATTTTTTATATTCTCAAAAACAGGAATTAATTTATGAAAGGTTTTGTTTAAATCAATTTCTTCAAGACTTGTTTCAATTTCTAAATTTATATTTCCCAAATAATTAGGACTAGATATAAACTCATCAATAGATTGTAGCTTTGGAAAGAACCTGTTTAAATTTGCATAGTTGAAAAATGGTATTTTGTCTAATGTTTTTCTTATAAGATGAGTGGATAGACTTTTTAGTTTTTTGTTAATTATTTGTTCATTGTCCTTTGTGATTTCTTTGTCGTTACCAAACCCAGAAATTTGACTAAAAGACGAACCTGATTCAATGCTGATTTTGTAATTTTTTTCTACACCAACATCATAAATAGAATTAATTTTTTCTCTTTTATTAATAATCCTTTTGTTTTTCCAAATAACACCTTTTTGAAAGAACTTTGTTTTAGAAAAAGAATTTTTAACTTTTAGTGTAATTTCTCTTCCAGTATCTTTGTGTATTCCACTTTTTATTAAAGCCTTTCTTAGTTCTGAAATATATCTATGGTTTTGTATAGAGTGAAAATGTAATTGCTCAATTACTCTTAATGGATGATTTTCTTCATCGTCAAATTTTCTTAAATATTTTTCATCCTTGTTGTCCAACACAAAAGGGAAGTATCTTGCACCACGACCGACTAATTGAGCTTCCTGTATTGTTGGTTTCCCGCTATCCCTTGTCCCGTATAAACGAACAATGTCAAAAAGATTGAGAACATCCCAACCCTCATTAAGTTTATCAACAGCAAAAACTACTCTAATCTCATTACTATCTTCTTCTAATGTATTTACTAAAAGTTGTTTTTGTTCACTTTCTTCATTGCTATTTACTTCTACTAATCTATCGACAGAAAATTCAATTTTTATTTCACGAACTAAGTCAGAAATTTTTATTTTGCTATGATTAAAAAATTCAAATGATTTTTTTAGTATATTTTCTTCATCGGTTAACTCTTTAGCTATTTTTTCTGTTTCTTTCAAGTCTGATACTGTTAAATTATCAATTAGTTTTATAAACAATTGATAATTTTTTTGTGATTCTTTAATCGTCTTTGATTTCATCATCACAACTGGTTTAAGAGCAATTTTGTGGGCTTCGGCTACTTTTCTACGATATTGAGAAATGATAATAGCTTGTAATATTCTTTCTTCAATACTTGAGTTTGATTGTATTAAAAAGACATCTTTAGAAAATTTATCTTCCCTGAATTTTCTTAAATCGTATTCAAAAATAACTCGATCTTTATATTTATTGAAAATAAATTCATCTTCCCAGTCTATTGTTGCGGTAAATTCCAATAAAACATTATCCGTGTGAGAATTAACAAGTTTATTAACTGTATATTCCCACGAAGTTATATTTTCTTGTTCTTCCTTGTTTTTATTCTTTTTAGTTAAAGAATTTATGTGGTGAGCTTCATCTGAAATAAAAACGGTTTTACCTTTTTCAAAATCTTTGTAAATTAAAGAATTTTCTTTTGGATTATTTAATTTTGTATGAAGTCCCGAAATTGTAGAAAAATTAATATTAATTGCGTTTTCTGAACTCTCTGAGAAACTATCGACTTTTTTTATTAATACCTCTTGACCATCAATAAATATTCTTTTATTAAAAAGATATTTTGATGATTCCTTATTTAAGAAATTATCAATAGTTTTTCTTATAATATTGGTTTTATCTACAAAAAAACAAAGTTGCTATATCCTTTTTCATACAAATACAACATTGAAGTAACCATTAGTAAGGTTTTTCCTGATCCTGTTGCCATATTAAAAAGCAATTGTGTGGGGAATTTTCTCGCAGGGTCATTTTCGTAATAGTCGATAAATCTAGCAATTGCACTTAGTTGATAGTTTCGCAATTGAAATTTTTGATTAATATTATCTGAAATAAAAGAAGGAATATTTTTTGATATATGTCCTCTTTTTTCCAAAGAGTCGTATTCAATTGATAATTTATTTTCATTCATAATTATTTTTGATTGTAGAACTTTTTATTCAACTCTTTATCCTCTTTTGATACAGAAAAAGTTGCGTCATTAATTGAGTCAATGTTTACATAAAGATGATTCATATCTAATACATCAATTAAAACTTCTTTTTGCTCTTTTTCTGAAAGTTTATCAAATTTTTTATTATCAAATTTGCTAGTGTCTATTTGATATTTGTAGAAAGCCTCTTTTTCAAGTTTAGTTTTAATTTTTTTGATATCAGATTTCGTTTTAACACTTTCTAACTCTCTAATATATTTGTTATTCCATTCTAGTAATTCTGTATATACAAAACTACCGCCACCTTTCCAATTTACATCTTTGGATATTCCAGTTTGATCTCCTTTGATAACATTTTTTAGTCTAGCTTCTGGTAAATCGTGAATATAGTCCATTTGTTCAACTAAAATATATTGGCGGTTCATCTTGTGTGCAACAGCACCTGTCGTTCCCGAACCGGCAAAAAAGTCTAGTATAATATCATTCTTTTCTGAATTCATTTCAATAATTCTTCGTAGTAAGCGTTCTGGTTTTTTACCATTTTTTAATTTAACCCCTCCCTCGTTGGCAATACCAGCCCATGATATATCTGGCCAGAAATCAGTCAAAAGTTCTGTTGGTGAAATGATACCATTAATTTTTTTCAATTTATTTTTATAAAAAGCTAATGACCCGCCACCGTAAAGATATAATGAATTCCTTTTTTCCCTTTTAAATTCAATTACATAGTTTACTTTTGATGAATCTTTCATTAATTTTTTAATATTTTCTGTGGGATTATGTGGATCTCTTTTTGATACAACTCTATCTGCGTTTTTTAGGGCGAAATCACCAACTAAAACATCCCTTATTCTTTTCCAATTTTCACCCCACATTTTTTTTGCTTCACTATTGTTTTTTATATTTAACGATTCATAAAATTTATCAATAAGAGGTATAATTTTCCATTTTTCAGGTTCAGCATCAATATTATCAATAAAAAGATTATAGTTTTTGTTATAATTAACTGCCGTATATGATTTTTTGAAGCTTACTTTACTTTTATTTTTTGAGTAATATAAAATATATTCGGTTACATCGATTGGTCCGGGATTAACTGTTTTAAAGCCGGCAGGAGCCGAAGTTTTTATTGATATTATTTGTATTTTATTTTTTTGTTCAAAAATTTCATCCATTAAAATGTTAATATAGCCCAATTCATGATGATCACATTGAACAAAAATAACCCCGTCTTCCGTCATTAATTCTTTAGCTATTTCTAATCTATTTTTTACAAAGGTTAACCAAGAAGAGTGATTAAAAGAATCATTATATTTAAACTCATCATTTCCTGTATTGTAGGGTGGATCAATATATATTAACTTTACTTTATTTCTATAATTTGGCAGTAAAGAATAAAGAGCCATTAAATTATTTCCCTTAATTACTAAATTATCATTCAATGAAACTTCTTTCATTTTATGTTCGCCTTTGCTATCAAATTGTTTCCAATTAGTTAATACTTTTGGCTCTTTTAATCTATCTACCTCATCAGGGGCTAAAGTTGTATTATAAAAAATTTCTTCTCTTTTGGTATCTTCTTTGTCTTGACCACCCTCTAAAATACAATCTTTGTGAGGGAAAACCAAAGAAATATCTTCTTGTGAAGACATTAATTTTTTATTTTTAGATAAACCTATATTTACCTCAAAAGCTGTAAACGAATCCGGCAAAAATTCGTTCATTGTAATTAATTGCAAAAAGTTTTCTTTTTGAAAAATAGTAAGTTTTCCAACTTTTTTAAAAAATCTTTTTTCTATTTCCTTGTTAGAAGCTAATAAGCCTAATAATTTTTCATCATCTTTTGAAATAAGAGAAATTAACTCACCCTTGAGTAGTTTGTTGTCATCCTTTGAAAAAAGTCTTTTATCCTTTTTTAAAATATTAAAAATTTCTTCAATAAATTTATTCATAGATTTTGAATTAGTGATTAGTTTCTTTTTTCTTCTAATTTATCAACCAGATCTTTCAAGAGAGTTTCGTTTAACTCTTTTGTTTTTTCATCCCACAAACGAGAATCTTTTTTGAATAATTTATACAAATTGTTTTTAAATGTTTTTTCCATAGTAAAAATTTATATTTTTTATTTCATTAAATCATCAATACCAACACCCAAAGCGTCGGCGATTTGTTTTAATGTTTCCACTCTCGGGTTATATGTTGCCCCTGATTCAATTTTTATAATAGTGTTATAAGTAATATCTGCAATTTTAGAAAGTTTATCTTGTGATATTCCTTTCTTTTTGCGATATTTCTTTATATTTTTAGCTATTACGCTTTTATCTTTCGGCATAATTAGTAGTAAATATTTACTATTATTTATTAGAGTAGTATAATATAAGTAAGTTATTAACCTATATGTATAATATATCAAATTTTAATCAAAAGGTAAAAACAAGAGAAGGGAGTTCCTTTGAGTTGCGCGCGAATGGGTTGGGCGGGTCAAGCGCAACACCTTTCTTGGCGGCGCATTTTGTTTTGCAAAATACGCCGATTAAACCCTGCCGAAAAAATCGGGCGAAGCCCAAAAAACAAAAGGGCAAAAAGGAAGGGGGTCTGGGGGAAGGAATTTTTGCCCTTTTGCGAT
>CAZAKN010000014.1:0-15508 GCA_964486065.1 uncultured Gammaproteobacteria bacterium
ATCTAATCCCCTTCGCTCCCCACGCTTTCGTGTATTAGCGTCAGGTCTGTTCTAGCAAGCTGCCTTCGCATTTGGTGTTCCTGCTGATATTAACGGATTTGACCCCTACACCAGCAATTCCGCTTGCCTCTTCCAGCCTCTAGTCTATCAGTATCAACGGCAGTTCTCCGGTTGAGCCGGAGGATTTGACCATTGACTTAATAAACCGCCTTCACACGCTTTACGCCCAATAAATCCGGGTAACGCTTGGGGCACTCGTATTACCGCTGCTGCTGGCACGAGTTTAGCAGCCCCTTATTCCTCCGGTACCGTCATTAGTTCGTCCCGGAGAAAAGATCTTTACACCCCGAAGGGCTTCTTCAATCACGCGGCGTCGCTCCTTCACACTTTCGTGCATTGAGGAATATTCTTGACTGCAGCCTCCCGTAGGAGTCTGGGCAGTGTCTCAGTCCCAGTGAGGCGGGTCATGCTCCCACACCCGCTACTCGTCTTAGCCTTGGTAAGCTTTTACCTTACCAACAAGCTGATGAGGCATAGGCCCATCCCAAAGCGCCGTAGCTTTA
Organism: uncultured Gammaproteobacteria bacterium; assembly: GCA_964486065.1. Lineage (GTDB taxonomy): Bacteria > Patescibacteriota > Patescibacteriia > UBA11705 > JABHMO01 > CAZAKN01. The sequence goes on from CAZAKN010000014.1 coordinate 564, forward strand.
TTGAAACAGCATAAGCTGTCGCAACATATCGGGTATTAGCTCAAGTTTCCCTGAGTTATTCCCGTCTTTGGGGTAGGTTACCAATGTGTTACGCACCCGTTTGCCACTAACATTACATCCGAAAACGCAATGTTCGTTCGACTTGCATGCCTTAGACACGCCGCCAGCGTTCACCCTGAGCCAGGATCAAACTCTCAAAAAAGAAAATTTAAGCCCTAAAGCTCAATGTGTCCATTTATTTGAAAAGGTTTGGACAAAAACCTTGAATCAAATTGAATTGATAGAACTCTTTCCAATTACTGCTTTGTTGTCAATGAAACAATATTCATGTGATGAATAGTATAATTTATTTATATTTTCCTGTCAAATGCTTTGTTCCCCTGTTTTTCAGATAATAAACTCAGCTTATTTTAAACTATATTTTGACTGTTTTTTCGTCGCCAATCGTTGATTTTTTCATGATGACCGGAAAGCAGAATTTTAGGCACTTTAACTTTACGATTATTGATTATCACTTCTTCGGGGCGAGTGTATTGCGGATATTCCAAATAGCCGGTGGTTGTGTGGGATTCTTCTTGAATTGATTCAGCTTTTCCGAGCACTCCGGGTAAAAGTCTGGTGATTGAATCAATCATAACCGCCGCACCCAGCTCTCCTCCCGTCAAAACAAAATCACCGATTGATATTTCGTAATCAACCAATTTTTTAATTCTCTCATCATGACCTTCATAGCGAGGACAAATAAAATTTAATTGTTCAAATTTTGTAAAACGGCGCGCCATGCTTTGATTCCAAACTTTCCCTTTGGCGGATAAAAGAATTACTTTGTGTTTTTTGTTTTGCTTTCCCCAAATTTTGCCAGCTTTGATTTTTTTCAGAGCTTGATTAACAGGTTCAAACATCAAGACTTGCCCCGGACCACCGCCGTAAGGTCGGTCATCAACCGTGCCATGTTTGTCCACGGCAAAGTTACGCAGATCAACGCTACAGTATTTTATGATTTTTTTTTCTTGCGCAATACGCATCATTCCTTTATCCATGTAATCGTTTAAAATTTCCGGAAAAATTGTCAGTAGATTAAATTGCATAGTTTCCCAATTATTTTTTCATATTTTATCATTTATTTCCTTTGCAAAAAAGAAAAACCACAACTAAGTGTGGTTTTTCTTGATAATATTTTGAAAGTTTTTAGATCTTTAGATCATCTACAACATCGGTATCAACATTTTCAGATCTGCGGCCACGGGTTGATCCTTCCGGCTCATTGATCTTCAAGTTAACACGAGCGTTGTTTTTCGCACCGACGATTTTCAGCAAGGTGCGGATTGCTTTTGCGGTTTGTCCTTGTTTGCCGATTACATAACCCATGTCTTCAGGGTTGATGTCCAGAGTTAAAAGGACTCCCATTTCATCAACTTTGCGCTCAACCTTAACATCTTCTGGATGAGCAACGATAGCTTTTACCATTAGTTCTAGAAATTCTTGGTCTTTTTCCATAAGTTTCATTTATCGTTTATTATTAAACGGATGCGCTCAGATAAACAGTTGGTCTATTTATTTGAACGATCTGAAGGCATTATATCAAATCTCAATCCATTTGTCAATCTTGATAACTTATTAAAAAATCCCCTAAATGGGGATTTTTTGTGAATTATTTTATTTGGTTTTTTGGTCTTATTTTTTATTCTCGGCTTTTTCTTCGGTCGGTTTTTCCGCCTCGTTAGACTCTTTTTTCGGCTCTTCCGGTTTTTCTTTTGTTTGTTCCGCTACCGCGGGGGCTTGCTTGGATTCTTTTTCTTTTTTGTTTTTTTCATCCAGCTTGGCTTGTCTTTTTTTGCTGATGCGAGAAACGCCCACTTTTTTGTCTTTGATGATGCCTTGGCTTACCAGTAAATTGTGAATGCTTTTACTTGGTTGAGCGCCTTTTGCCAACCATTGTTCCACGCTTTCTTTGTTTAAAACCAATTCTTTGGTTCGGGGATTATAGTGTCCCAGATTTTCAATGAAATCTCCCCAAGGATCTTTGCGGTTATCCATGATAACAATTCTGTAATACGGCATTTTTCTTTTGCCGGTTCTAGAAAATCTAATTGCCAACATAATTATTTCAAATCTCCGTTCATATAACCGGATCGGGGATATAAACGGGTAAAATTAATAAATTAAATGATTTAGAGCATTATGACGATGGCTTTAGAATAACGGATTTTATTGATAAAGTCAATTGCAATGATTTGATAAAAATGTTTTACTTCATTGACAAAAAAAACTTGTTTGTTAAAAACTATATGCTAAAAGCTTCACTATTGACAATGTGAATAATATATTGTATAATCAACAATTAAATGTTAAGTTAAATATAATAATTTTATTTAAATTTACAAATAATATGACTAAACCAATTTTATTGTTGGAGCAAGATAAGCCGGTTTCACAAAGCATGAAATTGATTTTTTGTTTAATTTTAGCGACTTTTATTTGGCAGATGTTTTTGCCGAAGATGGTTAGCGCTCAAGAGATGGAAGAGAATGTTCTTGCTAAACAGCCTGTTTTGATAACTGATCATGTATTGGTTTCCACGGAACCTTTGGATAAATTAAGTCTATTGTACTTGGAAAAAAAGGATGATCCCAAAAAATATTACGCCAAGTTGCCGGAAGTCAGAAGCGTGATGACTGTGGTGGCGACAGCTTACAACAGTGAACCGCGTCAAACGGATTCAACACCTTGTATTACGGCCAATGGGTTTAATGTTTGCCAACATAAAATTGAAGATACCTTAGCGGCAAACTTTTTAAGATTCGGAACAAAAGTGAAAATACCCGAAATTTTCGGAGATAGAATTTTCGTGGTGCGTGATCGCATGAATCCCAGATATTCATACCGAATAGATGTTTGGATGAATAGTAGAAATGACGCGATTACCTTTGGAAAAAGATTGGTAAAAATTCAAATAGTGGATTAAATAGAGTGAAGTGAAAAATCGGCCACAAGGTCGATTTTTTTGTTGATTATTCTGTCTTGATAAACATATATTGTTTTGTTATGATAGCGATGTTATGTTCTGGGACTGGTTTGCAGCGGATTTATTTGCTGGGCCATTGATCTCAGGACATAACAATCAGTTATATTTTGGGACTGATTTGCAGCGGATTTATTTGCTGGGTCATTGATTCCAAAATATAACTTACGGCCTGGTCGCCAAGTGGTAAGGCAACGGTTTGCAAAACCGTCATTCACCGGTTCGAATCCGGTCCAGGCCTCCAATCAGCGATTCCATTGAATGTATAATGCAAAATATTACAAGCTCTAAATTACCGGTTTTAAAAAATTGGTTTTACAATTTAAATAGCGAAAAACATGAACAGCTTTAGTGAGCTGTTTTTTGTTTGATATTTATTTATGGTTCGGAAACTGATATACTTGTGTATATGGCAAAAAAAGATAAATTTTTAATAATTGACGGCAATGCGATTTTGCATAGAGCTTGGCATTCTTTGCCACCGACCATGACCACTCAAGATGGAATTCCGGTTAACGCGGTTTATGGTTTTTTAACCACTTTTTTTAAAGCGCTTCAGGAATTTAAACCCAAATACGCGGCGGTTACATTTGATCGCAAGGAAAAAACATTTCGTCATGAAGAGTATAAAGAATACAAAGCCACCAGAATTGTTAAAGAAGATGAATTGTATGCTCAGATCCCGATCATAAAAAAAGTTTTACAAGCCATGAATGTTAAGCTTTATGATAAAGTGGGTTATGAAGCTGACGATATCATCGGCACGCTTTGTGAGCATAAACTTATTGATCAGCCGAATATTTTATCGGTAATCGTTACCGGTGATTTGGACACTTTGCAATTGGTGGATAATAATACTCGCGTGTTTACCATGCGCAAAGGCATGAGCGATACTATTACTTACGATATTAACCAAGTGAAAGAAAAATATGACGGGTTAAAGCCGGAACAATTGATTGATTACAAAGGATTAAGAGGCGATCCGTCCGACAATATTCCCGGTGTTCCCGGTGTGGGAGAAAAGACCGCGATTGGTTTAATCAAGCAATTCGGTTCAATGGAAAATATGTATAAAAACATTGAACCCAAGGAGTACAAGCATATCAAAGTTACGGAAAGAATCCATAAATTATTAAAAGAGAACAAAAAGCAAGCGGAGCAAAGTAAAAGATTGGCTACCATTGTGCGGGATGTGAAGATAGATTTCAAAATAAAAGATTGTTTACTGGGAGGTTATGACAAAGAAGAAGTTTATGATATTTTCCATGAATTGGAATTCAAAAGTTTGCTTAATAAATTGCCTGAATTCGCCAAAGTGGCGGAAAGTCAAGAACAAAGTTTGATCAAACATGAAGCCAATCAACATGATTATCGGCAGGTGAAAAGTGAAAAAGAATTCGCTGAGTTTTTGCGAGAAATTAAAAAACAAGATTTTTTCGTTTTTGACACGGAAACGGATTCTTTGGATGTTTTAAAAGCTAAACTTTTGGGCATCAGTTTTTCTTGGCAAGACAAAAAGGCTTATTATGTTGAAGCGAAGAAAAACTGGTTGGAAAAATTAAAACCGGTTTTTGAAAACAAAAAAACAAAAAAAGCGGGGCATAATTTAAAATTTGATTTTGAGATTATGCGTTTGGCGGGAATTATGGTTGAAAATTTACACTTTGATACCATGGTAGCGTCTTATCTTTTAAATCCAGGTACGCGCAATCATAAATTGGATGATTTGGTTTTCCGAGAGTTTGGTTATCAAATGACGAAAATAACCGATTTAATCGGAGCCAAAGGGAAAGGACAAGTCTCCATGGCTTTGGTGGACGGAGCCAAGGTTTCTTTGTATGCTTGCGAGGACGCGGATTATACCTGGCGATTGATAAAGCCCCTGCGGCAGCAGCTCAAAGAAAACAAGTTGGAAAAATTATTCAGTGAAATGGAGATGCCTTTGATTGAAGTTCTGGCTGAGATGGAAATTAACGGGGTAAAAGTTGATGTGGAACATCTTAAAAATTTGCGCGATAAATTGAAGCGGAGAATAGACGCTTTAACCGGAAAAATTCATAAAGCCGCCGGTCGCAAGTTTAATATCGCTTCGCCCAAACAATTAAAAGAAATTTTGTTTGATGAATTGGAAATTGATTCTTACGGTTTGTCACGCACCAAAACGGGAATATCCACGGCCGCGGGAGAATTGGAAAAATTACAAGGGCGACACGAAATTATTGATCACATAATTGAATATCGGGAATTGACTAAGTTGCAATCAACCTATATTGAAGCTCTGCCGAAATTGATCAATAAACAAACCGGTCGGATTCACACGGATTTCAATCAAACCATAACTTCCACCGGCAGACTATCTTCATCCAATCCCAATTTGCAGAATATCCCCATTCGTAATGATTTGGGCAAGGAAATTCGCAAAGCTTTCGTGTCAGAACGAGGTTATCGTTTGGTGGCGGCCGATTATTCGCAGGTTGAGTTACGGGTGATTGCTTGTTTGGCTCAAGACGAAAACATGATCAAGGTTTTTAAAAACAATCAAGATATTCATACTGTTACGGCTGCGAAAATTTTTCATGTTAAAGAAAGCGAAGTTACCAAAGATATGCGTTCCGCCGCCAAAGAAGTTAATTTTGGAGTTTTGTACGGTATGGGCGCGTGGGGATTGGCGGCGAGGAAGAAAATTTCTCGTGCCGAAGCCAAAGAATTCATTGATGAATATTTTAAAAATTATCATAAGGTAAAAGCCTATCTTGAAGAAATAAAAGAACTAGCCGCGGAAAATGAATATGTGGAAACCGTTTTCGGACGAAGAAGGTATTTGCCGGAAATAAATTCCGGAGTCAGACAGGTGAGAGCATCCGCTGAACGAATGGCGGTGAATATGCCGATTCAAGGTACGGCGGCTGATTTAATGAAAATAGCCATGATACAAGTTTATCATGAACTCAAGAAGGTTAGTCCCAAGTCAAAATTAATTTTACAAGTTCATGATGAATTGGTAATTGAATGTCCGAAGGATGAAGTGGGAAAAGTAGCCAAAATCGTAGATGAAAAAATGGAAAAAATTCATAAGCTTTGCGTGCCGATTAAAGTGGATACGGAAGCCGGCGAGAATTGGCAAGAAATGAAAAAAATCGCGTAAATTTTTATAAAATGAAAAACACTCCGGCGAGTGTTTTTTAAATTAAAAAATCCGCCTTAAGGCGGATTACGAATTTTTCGATTTAAGTAAATCAAGGAACGGATTGTTTAACGCGCGGTTTACCATTTTGTTATCTTTTAATTCCCATGTGGCTATTAGATGACCATTCTTCATGGAAATAGCAACAAAAACGGTTTGTTCACCTGTTTCTTGATTTCTGGTGTAAATTGCTTTGTGCAATTTGTATGCGATTTCTTGTTTTTCCGAAATGTAAAAAAAAGAGCCCGGTTTAATCCAAACAAATTCTTGTTTTATTTTGTCAAAAAACATTTTTTTGCCGACTGATTCAACAAATTCTTTTTTTTCAATTGAAAGCAAATGTGGATCGGTTAAACAAACGGCATTGGTCGTTAAGAATTTTTCATCACCGTATTTTCCGGGATTTGTCGTTTTGACATTGTAATCCTTAATCGGCAATTTCATCAGGAACAGACCGGAAATTCTGGCGTAAACATGCCCATTGAACAAGAATGGTAATCCAGCTTTCATTTCATATAAAGTTTTCATTTTCCCTCCTGTTGCTAAAAGGTTCATTTCGTTATTACCTTATGATAAAGTCTGATTTTTGTCAATTTCGCAAAAAACAAGATTGTGATAATATGTAAATATGACAAAAAACGCGAAACAAGTATTTTTCTGGCACGGAGATAATGATTATGAAATGTCCGAACAACTCGGTCAATGGATTAAGGCATTTGAAAAAAAGTATTCCGGTTTTAATATCTTTTCCATAGACGCCGGACTTGTGAAAAATATTGATAAATTGCACGGTGATTTGAAAAACGCGGTCCAAGTTGATTCATTGTTCGGCGCCAATAAGTTGATAGTGTTGCGTAATTTTTTGGCCAATGGGAAAAAAATCAATGATGAAATTTCGGACATATTGTTAAACGCGACTGATAAAATTTCTTCCGGTTTTTTCATGATTTTCATGGAGCAAGAAAAAATTAAAAAAACCGAAAAATTTTACAAAGAAATCAATAAAAAAATCAAAGCGGGAAAAATTGAAGAACAAGAATTCGTCGTGCCGGCGCCTTATAAATTGCCCGGGTGGATAGAGAACCGCGTTAAAAAATATAATATAAAAATTGAACGAAAGGCGGTGGATTTATTGACTGCCTTGGTGGGAGCGGACTTGTGGCAATTGGCCAATGAGATTGAAAAGTTGGTCAATTACCAAGAAAAGGAGATTATTACGGAAGCTGAAGTCAAACTTTTGGTTAAAGGGAAATATAATGATGATATTTTTCAACTAATGGATGCCATTACCGCCGGCGACAAAAAGTTAATTGTTAAATTAATGAATGATGAATTGGCGAGTGGCGCGGGTGATATTTACATTATTTCAATGTTGGCGCGACAATTCAGAATTTTGCTCGGCATGAAAGAATTGGCGGAAGCGGGTATGCGTGATAGCAAAATGATCGCGTCAAAAATGCAGATCCACCCTTTCGTGGCAAAAAAAACTTATGGATATTTGAATCGTTATTCCATGGAACAATTAAAAAATATTTTTCATGAGATCTTAAAAATGGATATCGCCTTAAAAACCAAGAGCGTGGATTTCATGACCGTGTTTTCCGCGTTTGCCGCCAAATTGTAAACATCAAGGAAATAAAAAACTCCGCTTAAGCGAAGTTTTTTTATTGAGATTTTTATTTCGTGACTTTATTTGCTTTTTTCATGATTCTGGACTTTTTTCTGGCCGCGGTATTTTTTTTGATTAAGCCTTTTTGCGTGGCTTTATCTATTTTTTTGATTGATTCTTTGATCATGTCTTGGCTGTTGTCCAGTTTTTTATCAATAGCTTGTTTGGTTTTTTTGACCAAAGTTTTCAATTCAACTTTGGTGAGTCTGTTTTTTTCGTATTTTTTCTCTGATTTTCGCAGAGCTTTTTTCGCTTGTTTGGTCTGTGGCATAAATATGTAATAAATTAAGTGCTTAATCGGTTGAAAGTATAGTAGTAAAAAACATCGTTTATGTCAAGATTTAGTTCTCTTGTCGGGGTTTTTCCAAAAGCTCGGTTTCGTAATCGCCTCCTTGTCCGGTGATTTTCAAGACATCTTTGTCAATTTTCTTCAATTCTTTATCTGAAAAATTCCACGCGTTGACCACGGTGGAAAGGTGTCCGCCGACTTTTTTGTGATAATCTTCATAAGCGGATAAATGGTTGCGTAATTTTTCAACATTTTGTCGGATTTCTTTGGCTGATTCTTCAATTTGCAAAGCGCGTAAGCCTTGTAGAACCGTTTGTAGATACGCGGCAAAAGTAGTCGGTGATACGATAATTACTTTTTTATCGTTAAAAGCATAATCAATCAAACTTCTGGTATTTACCTTGATTGCGCCAACCGCGCCGTCAATCAATAAATCGTAGTAAATGCCTTCCGCGGGAATAAACATGAACGCGAATTCCAAAGTTCCTTCTTCCGGTTTAATATATTTGGAGGTTTCGTCAATGCGTTTTTTTAAATCATTTTTAAATTGTTTTTCGTAAATCGCTTTTTGGTCGGCATTTTCTTCCGTAATTATTCTTTGATAATTGGTTAAAGAAAATTTCGCGTCAACGGGTAATATTTTATCTTTTATTTTAATGACCGCGTCTACTGTTTCTCCGTTTTTAAAACGATGTTGCATTTTGTATGATCCCGGCGGTAAAATATTGCTTAAGATCAATTCCAAATTGGCTTCACCAAGCGCGCCACGGGTTTTGGAATTGGTCAGCACTTTTTCTAGATTTTGCAATTGATCGGTGAAACCGATGACTTGTTTGTTGGTTTCATCAAGTTTGATCAATTTTTCCGTAACATCCCGGATAACTTTGGTGCTTTCGGCGAATTGGCTTTGCATGTTTTTTTGCAATTCATTTTGCTGAATTCCCAGACTTTGTCGGATCTCCTTTAATTGTTCTTGCATCATGATAATTGATTGTTCCGGTTTTTCATCATCCGGTTGGTTTTTCTTCACAAGCAAAATAATGGCGACAATGATGCCCGTCGCGATTACTGCCAATAAAATGATAATTGTAAGATCCATAGTGTATTGATTATACAGTTATCTTAGCAAGATTGAGGTAAAAAGAAAAGCCTTTGGCATCGTACCAAAGGCTTGTTTGTTATAAAGAACATTACTCGTCGGGCATGAGCACGCCATCCACTTCCTTAACGGGATCGGGAGCGGCCCAACGCTTCATTTCTTCAAGCGTTGTTTCCATGGATTTGATTCTTTCTTTCATGTACTCCATGTCTTTCCGCATGGTCGCCATCTCCATTTGGAGTTGCTCCTGGATGGCCAAGGCATATTGCCGTGCCGTGGCGGACATGGCATTGGCCGCTTGAATCATGGCTTCGGCCACGCGCTTGTTGGTAGCTTTGCCGTGCATGAATTCGGGATGATCAAGATCAGCCGAAGTCAAGCTGGAAACCAGAACCTCAATGCCACTGGCTCCACCGACGATCGCCGCGCTGATGGCGCCGGCCACGGGATTCATGATCAGCGAAGTGCTGAGGATGGTTGTCCCGGTCGGTAGAACCACTTTCATGAAGTAGTGCCACCATGGCAGGCCGGAATTTTTAATCCGATCAAAGTCAGCCACTGTTAAGCCGAAGTTTTCCAATTTGATCAGATCATTTTCCTGCGCTTTTTTCAGCCAAGCCAGGACTTCTTCGTCCGACGGAGTTTGCACCGCCACATTGGTGGCAAAATTCGCCGGCTTGGAGCCGATCTTTTCCCAAGCGAATTTTTCCGATTCCGGATCGCAATACCCAATGTCTTGACCATCAAGTCCCACGCACCAAGTCTGGTCATGCGAGATAATGATGGCTCGCATGTCGGCCAGTTCTTTTTTACCATACGGCAAAATGGCGTACAAACCCAGGTTGGATCTATCCGCGGCCAAGGGACTGTCGTCATCAGCCAAGAAAACTTCCGCCTTTTTCTGCTCATCATAGTACTTGAGCTGAGTGGCGAAAGTTCTTTCCAGTTCGCCGTCAGGTTTGCGCAGAATCAACTCCCAGGCAAAGCCTCGTTCTGCCAGAACCAGCAAGCTGGAGATTCTGGCCTTGATCACGGAGTACTCTTTGCCCAGCCGGATGTGCTCCAGCTGTTCTTCCGTAACCGGCGTAACCCGGTATGAGTTCAGCCGGATTTTTTCAAAATCCCGGCACCCGTTTCCGATCAACCCGATCAACAAAACCGCCACGAAAATCTTGAAAAACCTCATTTTGGCCTCTCTTCCTTTCTTTTTTATTATTATTATTTTAAAAAACAGCAATATGTAATTTTAGCATAATTTTAACAATATGTCAAACCGAAACATTGTTTATTGTCTAAATTTAGTTAAAATTTACAAAATCTTAATAATTGCATAGAATATAGGTGATATTGATCATTGAAAAGGAGATAATCATGACGCAAGAAAAGAGTAATTTGAAAGTGGTTACCATTGGTGGCGGAACCGGTCAACGACGGCTTTTGCAAGCATTGAACAGGATCGGAGTTTTGCCGATTTCTTTCGCGCCACCCACGGACAGTGGTGGCAGTTCGGGCGAATTGAGCAGGGAATATGGAGTACCGCCACTGGGCGATCCCATGAAATGCGTTTTGGGACAGAGCGCCATGGCCGGTGCTGATCGGTTGCTTTTAAAACGCATCACCGAAACGCAATGCTTGAAAGGCTTGTCAGCCGGCAATGCTTTATTGTTCGGTTTGTGGTATTTGGCCGGTCGTGATTTTGAAATCGCTTTGCAAGCTTTGTCCGAATTTTTGGAAGCGCAGGGAGAAGTGTTGCCCGCCACATTGGACAAAGCCACTTTAGCGGCGACTTTTTCCGATGGCAAAAAGATTGCCAGTGAAGCGGCGATTGATACTTTTAAAAATACCAATAATGCCAAAGTTGTTGATATTGAGTTGGTGGCGCATTTCGGCCAAATCCGTCCCAATCAAAGAGTTTTGCAAGCAATCAGTGAAGCGGATTACATTATTTTCGCTTCCGGTGATTTGTACACCAGTTTGATTCCCAATTTGTTGATCCCCGGCATTCCCGAGGCCATCAGCAATTCAAACGCCAATTTGATATATATTCTGAACATTATGACCAAAAACGCGGAAACGCCGGGCTTTAAGCCATTTGATTTTGTTCATACGGTGGAAGGTTATTTAAGTCGTCAGCTGGATTTGATTTTGGCCAATGAAGCGAAGCTTTCCGAAAAGGTTATGGAGCGCTATCGCGCGGAAAAAGCCGAACAAGTTTTGGTCGGAGAAAAAGAATTGGCCGGACGCGTTTTGAAAATGGATTTATTGTCAGTTGATTCGGACGGTTTTGTGCGTCATGATGCCGAGAAATTGGCCTCCGCCATGGAGAATATTTTGTTTGGCAGAAATAAGTAAAATCAAGCCTCGTTCGCTCCAAGCGACGAGGCTTTTGTGTTGACTTTAATGACAATTATTGTTATTGTTTACGCATAAATTTGCATGTGCTGGGGTGGCGGAACTGGTAGACGCGCTTGGTTTAGGCCCAAGTGGGGTGACCCGTGGAGGTTCAAGTCCTCTCCCCAGCACCAAGAGAAAGCCGTTTGGCTTTTTTTATTTATTGCAAAAATTGAAAAAATATTTTATGGTGATACGATACAATTGTTCCTTGAAAGGAGGATCACAAATGAGCGAATTGAAAGTTTTCCAAAATTTCGGTGCGATATATGAATGTCCCAAAAACAGTAAAGGGGAAAGACTGGGACCTTTGGTCGGTTATGCCGGCAGAGATGAACAAGGGCGTCAGATGGTCGGTGAAGTATATTTCAACTTGGCGCAATTGGAAAAGCGACCGGAACAACTCGGCTTTTATTTTTCCTCAATGGAAGAGCAATTGCTTCGTTTGATTCAAAAGTATTGTCTCGAAGGAATGGGAGGACAGTTGGTTTTTTGCGGAATGCCCATGGGCGGATTGAGTATCGGTTTTCATTTGGCTGCCGTTTTGAAGCAATGCTATATTTATCCGGAAAAACAAGTGATCCGAGTGGCGGACGAAGTTGGGCGAGAGAAAAGTAAATTGGTTTTTTCACGGCATGATCCGACCGAGTTCAGCCACGCTGTCATCGTGGAAGATGTTTGTAATAATTTTTCCACTACGCAAATCGCGATTGATCTTTTGGCGGAAGCTGAAGTTAAAGTCGTGGCGATTGTCTGTTTTTTGAACAGGTCTTTAACAGTGGATGAAAAATTTCTGAGCAAACAAGGCGATGAAATTCCGGTTTGGTCTATTTACCGACAAAGAATCATGCAATGGAAGCAAGATGATCCGCAAGTGGCTGATGATGTGATGGCCGGTAATGTGGTCTGGAAACCCAAAAAAAATTGGAAACAATTGATGGATTTGCTTGAACAAGTTCGTGTTTCCGAATAACGGCGCCTCGGCGCCGTTTTTTAATTAAAATCATTATTGCTAAATTAAGTAAAAAAATAATGTTGATATCTTGTGTATTAAGACGCTTGACTTTATCTAAAATAAGTATATAATGTTAATCACTTGAATTTATCAGCAATTTAAATTTCCCACATCAATAAATATTTCCCCATTGATTTTGTGAATAGGGATGGAAAATCAATGAGAAGTATTTTTTTATTTGGATGAATTTGACCGGCGATTTTCGTTTAGCAAATTGTTAGATGAAAACCGACGGTTAAAGAAAGAACTTTAACAATTTAAAATTCTCAATAAATAAAATATTTTATTGAAGCAATCTTTATTCAACACAAAAAAACACACAATATTGATAATATTGTGGCTATACTCATAAGGGCGTATGGTGGATGCCTAGACATCAAAAGACGATGAAGGACGTAGCAATCTGCGATAAGCTTCGGGGAGGTGATAAGCAACCTTTGATCCGGAGATTTCCGAATGGGGAAACCCGGCTGGAAAAACTCCAGCCATCTCCGTCTGAATTCATAGGACGGTTGAAGAAGACCCGGGGAAGTGAAACATCTCAGTACCCGGAGGAAAAGAAAATAATAATGATTCCCTAAGTAGTGGCGAGCGAAAGGGGAACAGCCCAAACCCGATTAACCTTGATATTTGAGATTGCCGCCCCTTCGGGGGTGGTTTGATTGGATGTCTTAAGGGGATTGACCCACATGTTTTTCGGGGGTAGCGAGGCACCGTGCGGAAGTTTCAATCGGCTTTCGGCAATAGTAGTATTTTTTAGCGGAAGGAGCTGGAAAGCTCAACCATAGAAAGTGATAGTCTTGTACGCGAAAAAAAATATTGCATTGTTCGGTTGTCCTCAAGTAGCGCAGGACACGAGAAATCCTGTGTGAATCTGCCGGGACTATCCGGTAAGGCTAAATACTTTTGATGATCGATAGTGAACAAGTACCGTGAGGGAAAGGTGAAAAGCACCCCGGTTAGGGGGATGAAATAGTATCTGAAACCATATGCTTACAAGGAGTCAGAGCCCAAGATTCGTTCTGGGTGATGGCGTTCCTATTGAAGAATGAGCCAACGAGTTTGTGTATGTTGCAAGTTTAAGTTCGCGAAGAACGAAGGCGTAGTGAAAGCGAGGGTTAATAGCCCGTTTAGCAGCATGTACAAGACCCGAAACCGAGTGATCTAGCCATGGCCAGGGTGAAGTTCAGCGAAAGCTGGATGGAGGCCCGAACCAACTCGCCGTGCAACACGAGTGGATGAGCTGTGGTTAGCGGAGAAATTCCAATCGAACTCGGTAATAGCTGGTTTTCTCTGAAACAGTTTTAGGACTGGCCTTTAGTGTTCCTCTTGGGGGTAGAGCACTGATTGGGGGCGGGTGGCTATGCCTACCGTCTCCAGACAAACTCCGAATACCAAGAGTTAAGAACTAAAGAGTTAGACTATGGGGGCCAAGCTCCATTAGTCGAAAGGGGAACAGCCCAGACCGCAATCTAAGGTCCCTAAATCTAGATTAAGTGTGAAAGGTGGTGAAATGACTTATACAACCAGGAGGTTGGCTTAGAAGCAGCCATCCTTTAAAGAAAGCGTAACAGCTCACTGGTCAAGTTGTTTTGCGCCGAAAATGTAACGGGGCTAAAATCTAGTACCGAAGATGCGGGTCCAGTGCTTGGCACCGGGAAATTCTGTTAGCAGGATTTTCTTGTGCAAGGCATTGGGCGGTAAGAGAACATTCTATTCGCGCTGAAGTCGTACTCGTGAGAGACGGTGGAGCGTATAGAAGCGAGAATGTTGGCATGAGTAGCAAAAAGTGGGGTGAGAAACCCCGCCACCGAAAACCTAAGGTTTCCTGGGCAATGATTGTCACCCCAGGGTTAGTCGGTCCTAAGGCGAGGTCGAAAGACGTAGTCGATGGATGAGCAGGTTAATATTCCTGCACTACTATTAATTTCCGATGGGAGGACGTGTTAGGTGATATTTGGCGAAATTCGGTTATGTTCGCTGGTTGTTATTAGGGTGGCTCTTGGTAAATCCGGAGCCGTAAGCCTGAAAGCCGCCAAGAGGTATGATTTCGGTCATGCCAATCAAATTGATCATGGCACCAAGAAAAGTCTCTAGGGTTAAGTTGATAGTATCCGTACCGCAAACCGACACAGGTAGGTGAGGAGAGAATCCTAAGGTGGACGAGATAACCATTGTTAAGGAACTCGGCAAAACAGCGGCCGTAACTTCGGGATAAGGCCTGCCCCGCTTTTGGCGGGGCCACAGCGAAAGACTCCATGCGACTGTTTATCAAA
>CAZAKN010000015.1:0-14604 GCA_964486065.1 uncultured Gammaproteobacteria bacterium
ATTAAATAATTGAGAGTTGCTGTTTCGCCCGCTGGGAAGACTTAGCAAAGGAATCCCCAGCAAAACACTTCTATGTGTCATCCCGCACTTGATGCGGGAACTCCAAAACCCGTATCTTTGTAAGTAAACCATTTACAGTTTTGAATAACCGAAGGTTCTTCAAGATACTTTTTTCCCGGGGTAGGGAATGAAGCAGTGGTGTTATTTAAATAACTGTTCTGGAGATTCTGTTTCGGAGAACGGGATGACACGCCTTGTTGGCGTGTTGATGAGAAGCGGAAAGTTGATGTATCACTCACAGATTATAAATCAATCATTAAATATAAATTATGTTTAAACAAAAAGTTTTGGTAACCGGAGGAGCCGGGTTTATCGGTTCTCATCAAGTGGACGCTTTGATTGAAGCCGGTTATAAAGTTGTTGTCGTGGATGATTTGTCTTCCGGCAAAGAATCTAATCTCAATAAAAAAGCTGAATTTTACAAAATTGATATTCGCGATGATGAAGAATTGGAAAAAGTTTTTAAAAAAGAAAAACCCGAATCCGTTATTCATTTTGCGGCGCAGATCAGCGTTTCCAGATCAGTGGAAGATCCTTTGTATGACGCGGATATAAATGTTTTGGGGACGCTCAATCTGTTGGAGAATTGTATTAAGTACAAAGTTAAAAAAATCGTTTTCGCTTCTACCGGCGGAGCTTTATACGGTGAGGCTGACAAAGTTCCAACTTCGGAGGATTATCCGATCGCGCCAAGTTTTCCTTACGGTATCGCCAAATTCAGTGTGGAAAATTATTTGCGTTTTTATCATGAAGAATTCGGCTTGCCATATACGGTCAATCGTTACGCCAATGTTTACGGACCGCGCCAAGATTCTCAAGGTGAAGCCGGCGTGGTGGCGATTTTTACGGAGAAACTATTAAATAATAAACAGCCGATAATTCACGGTGATGGTCATCAAACTCGCGATTTCGTGTTCGTGGAAGATGTGGTTTTCGCCAATATGTTGGCATTGGAACATGATAAGGTCGGCACTTACAATGTGGGAACCGGCCGTCAGACCACGATAAATGAATTGTATTATTTAATCGCGGAAGCGGTCGGAGTTAAAATTCAACCCAAATATGAGAAAGTATTTTTCGGACAAAAAGTCAGCTGTTTAAACGCGGAAAAGATTAAAAATGAATTAAAGTGGCATCCCGAATATACCTTACAAGAAGGAGTTGAAGCGACGGTGGATTGGTTTAAAAAAAGTAAATTGCAACATTGAAATGCCGAAAGAGCTGTCTAAAACTTTGCGAGATAACAAAATTTGGTTGACCAAAAAGCGCGGCCAAAATTTTTTAATGGATAATAATATCAGGCGGAAAATTATTGAAGTCGCGAATTTGAATAAGTCTAGTCGCGTTTTGGAAGTGGGACCAGGTATGGGCGCTTTGACTGAAGTTTTGGCGGACAAAGCCGGACAAGTTTTGGCTGTGGAGTATGATAAAAAATTGGCTGATTTATTAAAACAAAAGTTCGCAAAAAATAATAATGTTGAAATTTGGCAAGAAGACATTTTGAAAACCGATTTGGCGAAAATAAAGAAACATTTGGGTGAAGCTTACGAAGTGGTCGCCAATTTGCCTTATAATATCAGTAGTCGTTTTTTGCGACTTTTTTTATCGCATGAAGCGAGACCACGAAGAATGATTATTATGTTGCAAAAAGAAGTGGCTGAGCGCATCATGGCCCGACCCGGTGAAATGAGCGTTTTGGCGGTGGCGGTACAATATTACGCAGAGCCGAAGATTTTGTTTAAAGTTAAGCCGGGCAGTTTTTTTCCGCCACCAAAAGTAGATAGCGCGGTGATGAAAATCGTGATGCGTAAATCGCGTTACCAAGTGCCACCGGAAGATTTTTTTAAAGTATTAAAAGCCGGTTTCAGTGCCAAGCGCAAAAAATTGGCCAGCAATTTACAGAAAGTTTTTGATAATAAACAAAAAACAATGGCTGTTTTGGCGGAGCTTGGTTTGCCTGAAGATATTCGCGCTGAAGAATTGAGCGTGGAGCAATGGGCGGATTTGGCGAAGCGTCGGTTGTCAAAGTAAGCATTAAGAGCATGGAGGTAATGTATCACTCGCATGGAAGTCAATGCAAAAGAATCCCAATTAAATACCTCTATGTGTCATCCCGCACTTGATGCGGGAACTCCAAAACCCCGTATCTTTGTGAGCGTTCTTTGGAGATTCCCGCCTTCTGCGGGACGTGCCCCGCCTTCTGCGGGACGTGCCCCGCCTTCTGCGGGACGTGCCCCGCCTGTGGCGGGACATGCCCCGCAATAAATGCGGGATGACATCCCTGTTAGGGATGTTGATGAAAAACAGAGAGTAGATGTTTCACTTGCTGAGAAGACTAAACGCTAAATAAATACAAAACAAAAATCCAATTATTCATTCCCCACCTCGGGGTCCGGGGTAATAACTGTTTGAGCCTGTGGCTAGAAGCTCGGGTCGTATTTTCCCATGCGGAGAAGTAAGTTTTGGAGATCCCGTTTCGGAGAACGGGATGACATCCCTGTTAGGGATGTTGATGAAAAACAGAGAGTAGATGTTTCACTCGCTGAGAAATCTATGCAAGGGAAGTTCAAGTATCGCACTTCTGCGTTTATCCCGCAGAAGGCGGGAAGATAAGGTGGATACGGATTTATCCACTTTTTTAAATACAAGAAAAAGGTGAATTGTGCTATAATTTAATAGATAAAATAAGAAAAATTCAGCTTAATTATCACAAATAAGCTAAAAAAAAATTAACAGCTTATTGCGTTTATTTATACAAGAATGCTGAATACTGAATCACAAGAAAAAAAAAAGCAAGTCGGCAAAAAATTGTCCGGACTGTTTTCAGGTGAGAAAAAACAGAAGAATGAAAAAATTGCCGTAGTTTTGGTGGCGGTTGTTGGCGTGGCGGTGGTTTTGGCCGGAATGTTCAGAATTTCAAGTACCTTGACCGTACCTTTGGCGGAAATGTGGGCGGAAACCGTGCCTGAAGATGGACCGGCTCCGGAAGAAATAGCTTTGGAGGATATGGATCTGGAAACTTTGAAAGCGCAAGATACTGATGAAGACGGTTTAAATGATTTTGAAGAAATCTATATTTATGAAACCAACGCGTATTTGGCGGATTCGGACAGTGACGGTATAGATGATTTGCAAGAAATTAAAAATATGACGGATCCGACTTGTCCGGAGGGGATGGATTGTTTGCTTGGCATGGGAGGGCAAAAAGGTGAATTTATTTATACTCAGACAGATCCGTTAACCGGTGAACCGGCGGAGATCAAGCAAGAATTGATAATGATGGGAGCCGCTACCGCGGAGGAATTAAACGCCATGTCCAATCAAGAACTCAGGGACATGTATGAACAGGCGCGTTTGCGCATGAATGAAGCCACTCCGGAGGAGCTTAGAAAAATTTTATTGAATTCGGGGCGAGTAACCAAAGCGGATTTGGATAAAGTTTCAGATGAACAACTCTTGGAATATTATCAATTCAGTTTAAAGCAAACCGGGATATATGAAGAGGTGCAATCGCAGGATCCGGAAGTCGTGGCGGAGTATTTGCAACAGAATACTACGGTGGAACAAGTCAAACAACAATTGATCGCGTCCGGGCTGACGGAAGAGGAATTGTCGGTTTTGGACGATGATACGCTGATGGAGTTGTACGAACAAGCCTTGATGGAGGCGACGCGATAGAGGTGAATATTAACTATGAAATTCATATATCAACATCCGAAAATAAAAAAGATCCTGACCTTGGTGGTGATGATTTTTATGATTGGCCAAATGCTCTTGATGCCCTTGGATTATGTTTTGGCATTTCCTCTCATTTTTCCATCTCCTATGGGCGATAATGAATCAGGAGAAATTAATCTATTTTTTCAAGATGAGATTAAAGCTTATAAACGCACAATTAAAGATCGTATTTGGAGCGGTTTGGTTTTGTCGGCGGCGATCAGTCTAAGAAACGCTACTGTTCAAATCTCCAGATTGGCAGCAAAGGAAATGTTTGATGTGATGAGAACCGGAGGGAAAGGTAAGAGTCCTTTGTTTGAAAGCAGAACTTGGGAAAAAATGGGGTTGGACGCGGCTGATTATGCCACTGCCAGTGTTATGCAAGAATTAAGAGATTTGGCTTGGCAGTATCTTAGGATTGATATTTGTAATCCTGATCCTGATATCGCTTTTCAATTACTTTTGCCGATCGTGAAAGATAAGCAAAGAAGCGCGGAATGTGGCTGGAGAGATCTTTATCAGAATTACGGTAATATTTATCGGGCCATGGAGGCGAGAATTAAGGAGATTAGTCGCGCGGAAAATCCCGGAGCGGCCTTGACTTTGTATTTGATGAATAATTTCGTGAATATCTCCATGAGCGATAAAGTATCGGGTGTGGGTATGGGATTGAAGGTTCAAGATAAAATTAAAAGAGAACAAGCCTATAAATTATATTCGGAAAGCAATGAAAGAATGGAGTCGCAAGGGGGTAAGTCTATAGTTGATGTGGGAGGAATGTTTAATTTAACACCAGCTTTTATGACTCGCGGTTATATGATGAACGAGCAGGATGATTTGATAAAAGGTTCAAAAGATGAGCTAACAGCCTCGGAAGCGGTTTTGGCTGATATTCCGGAAGCAATCGCCGGCGCTTTTTTAACCACGCTGGGGGGGGAAGCTCTGAAGTGGGGTATGCTTAAATTGATTATGATGGGAATAGCCAAGCCCGGTAATTTTGAAATTCCGGATTTATCCATCACTTTTGGCGATTTCAGCGGTGACGGTGGTCAGGTATTTATTCAGAAGCCCGAGAAAATAGAACAAGATTTCGCTTCCATTAGAACCGTTAATCTGAGTTTCAGTACCAAACAAGTGGATATGATGACGGAGTTTACTTCCTGTCCTGATCCGCGCGGAGTCAATAATTGCGTCATGGAGCAAGATTTCGCGGACGCGGTCAGAATGGCTGATCGCAATCAACCTTTGACCGTCCAAGGTGCCGTGGATGAAGGATATTTAAATCCCAATCGTCAATTTATCGGACCGACGGATCCGCGACACATGCTGGATGATTGTTATGAAATGGGATTTTGTTATTCCAATATGGTCAAGTTGCGCAAAGCCAGAATTTTGCCGGTGGGTTGGGAAATATTGGCTAAAAAATCCACGACCGCCGAACCGTTCAGTTTGGGCGATGCTTTGGCCGGTTTTGATGATGACGCAAGCCCTTATTATAAAATGATAAATCCGCAATGGGTGCTAATGGCGCCTAAAGCCAAATGCAATATTGAAGGTCCGGGACAAACCTTGTTGGCCAAGGGAACGGATGAAAGAGCTGATTATTGCGCTGATTTGATGACTTGTATTGATGAAAAAGATAATGGTGGATGTGATGCTTGGGGATATTGCGCGGCGGAAAAAAACACTTTCAAATTGGGGGGGATGGAATGTGAAGGAATTTATGATTCTTGCAGAAAGGTAACCAGTGCTCACGGACGCGCCTATTCTTTGCTTTTAAATACCGTTGATTATGAAGATTGTGACGCCACCAACGCCGGTTGTATGATTTACGCTTTGCAAAAGCAAAGAACCGATCTGGCGCCCGGACAATATGAATGGAATTGGAATATTAATTTGGCTGATAGTGAACATGATAATGTTAAATTATCAAGCGCCAATTTTGACGCGGAAATTGAAAAATTACCTTGTGATCCGCTGAATGCGGGGTGTTCCGAATTTATGAGGATTAAACCCGGTGCTTCCGCCAATTTACTGCCCAACAGTTCTTTTGAATATCATGAATCGTCTAATATTTTTGCTTGGGATCAAAATGGTGGGGTAGGCATTGCCACATCAGGGGAGATTGTGGGAACAACATCGTCTCGTTTTGGTGACAGAGTGGCCGTATTTGCTGGTTCGCAATCAATGAGCATGGATAAACCGGCGGTAATCGCACCAAAGCCTTTTAAAAGATTTTTCGTGGTTTCAGGTTACGTTTATAAACAATATGATGATTCAACATTTAATATAACAATAACTAGCGAGCCGACGGTTGATAGTGAAGTTTTGTTGTCCAATCAGTCCGATATCGGATCGGGTCCGCCTTTTGGCAATGATAATGCCACTTTCGCGACTTTGCCGGATGGTTCATGGCATCGTGTTTATTCTCTGGTGCAAATCAATCCCGGACAAAACGAGGCTCACGCCGGCAAATTAAATGTTCAATTTACAGGTGAAAATGTTTATCTGGATGGGGTGATGCTGGAAGAATTGGAACAGCCGGAATTGATTTTTATGAATGAATATCTGGAATATGGTGGTCAAGAAAATTCCATAATTTCTCTTAAAAAAGCGCCCGCCTATTACGGATGTTATGATACCACTCTGGGTGGCGCGGAATACGGAATTCCCGAGAATAACGATCAAATATTTTACGCCGGTTTGGCGACCGCTAATTTATGCGTGCAGGACACCGCTACGGAGGGTGAAAGAAAATTGATGACCATACAAAGCGGAGATGAAGTAAAAAACATCACTTGTCGCCGTGGTCAAGACGCTGATTGCGAGCTTGATTTGCAAGGTTATTGTATTGGTACGGAGTTTGAACCTCGTAGTAAATGTGATGTAAATAATAATGGATATCCTGATTTTGAAGAGGTTAATTGCACTATGAATGCAGATTGTCAAACAGGGGGGGGTCCTGTTATTCAAGAAGGTCTTTGTGAAAATAAATATGTTTGTGCAAATTCACTTACTTCTTGCACGCCAATGAATGATGTTTCTTCCGGTTTTTGTACAGTTAATCCCGATGCCGCCGCTTGTAAAGAAGCAAGAAAAAATGCGATTGATGAAGGGATAAGTGAAGAGGATTATTTAAGCGAGCATTCTTATTATGACTGTGGTGGTTGGATTCAAGAATGTGTGCCAAAAGATGTTTGCACACAAGGAAAGTTGTTTACTGAATGTAGTGATGAAGGTACTCCAGAAGAAAAAAACGCTTCTTGTAATGTAATTGAGGCGGTGCAATGCGTACAAAAAGCCAATGTTTTAACCGAGGGAGTTTGTTCTTATGATGAAAGCATCTCATGTACTATAAACGCTGAATTCCCGAATGGTTATTGTCCCAATTATCAAGCCAGCGGAACTTGTGAAGAATTTATCATGGATCCGGATAGCGATAGCGGTAGCGGTTTATTAGGTGTGGGTAATGATTTAATATTACAGGAAGATCCTGATTTCACGAGTATTGAAATTAATCAAGCTCTGAGCGTGCAAAGTCAATGTCGTGATTTCGCGCAAATTTGTTCGGCACAAGATGTTGGTTGTGAAGCTTATACGCCGACCGATGGCGGTCAGACAATGAACGGGATTGTTTCATATTATGATTATTGCCCCAGTGTTTGCGTGGGATACAATAATTATTATCAAAGCGAGACCTTTTTTGAAGAAGCTGAATATCCAACTTATATGATTCCGAGCACGGCAGAAGTTTGTGGCGCGGAGGAAGCCGGTTGTGATGAATTCACCAGACTTGATTTGGCGGAAGCCGGCGGTGAATCTCGTGAATTTTTTACGGAATTGAAACCATGCGTGCGCATTCCGGAGAATGAAGATCAATGTGCCAGTTTTTATACTTGGGAAAGTAATGAAGTCAGCGGTTATCAGCTGGAAACTCATTATTTAAAACAAGATAACGGACGACCGGCCACGAGCAGTATGGGCATTATTCCGAGTGAATGTCGTGATTATGATCCTGATAATTCAATCCCCGAATGTTTTCCTTATTATTGTGACGCTGAGGCGTTTAATGACAAAATCAATCCGGATTGTCGTGAATTTTATGATGAAGCCGGAACTAGATATTATGCCTTGCTCAGCCGTGCCGTGGTTTGCTCGGAAGATTGTCGCGCTTTCCGCAAAACGCAAAAGTATCCTGAATCTTTGCAAGTCAGCCATTTGAGTGAAGCTGAATGCGCGGAAAGAAACGGAGGCTGGGCCGAGCCGAATACTTGCGTTTTGTCCGCTCAAAATCAGTGTGAATTCCGTGGTGGTATTTATGATACGGGTAATGGAGAATGTATCTTTATGGCGATTCCCGGACAGGGACGAGCTTGTTCCGAAGAAGCGGTGGGATGTCGCGAGTATAAAGGTAATTTCGCGGGGGATGAAGAGTTTGTTTATTCCACCAGTTTTTCAGATAACAGTTTGGACTGGAGTGAATACATAGATGTTACTCTTGGAAATGATCAAGCTTCTCAAGAAACGCACATTGATGGACAGTATTTGAATTTAACGGATTCTTTAAATGATGGAATGATTGTGTTTTTTAATAATGAAGGTAGTTATGATTTGTCCTTATTGCCGGGAAATCATTATAAAGTTTCTTTTTGGGCTAAAAATCAGGGACAAGATATTGAGATTACTCCTTTAGTATTGAATTTTAATGATATTAGTGATTTAGCCGGATGGGGGTATTTATCCGCTCAAAAGCTTTACTTAACTTCGGAAACAAATAAACCCAAAATTAGAGAAGATTGGGCTTATTATAATTATGATATTCAATTACCGGATAATTATTCAACGGGAATCAATTCTTTCGTTTTACAATTTACAGGGAGCATTTATCTGGATAATTTCCAAATCAAACAAATCAACGATACTTCGTATTTGATCAAGGATACTTGGGAAGTTCCTTATGTTTGCGATAATCGCTTGGATGAGTCGCCCGTCGCCGGTGAAAGGTTGACTCCTTACGCGCAAGTCGGTTGTAGGGAATACACGGATCGTGATTTTAACACGCATTATTTGAAAACTTTTTCCGGACTTTGCGATGAAAACAAAGTCGGTTGCGAGGCTTTGATAGACATGAAAAACACCAAACAAGCGGTGGTGAGCGAAAAAGCCAATTCCAAGCTGGCTGAGCATGGCACGGATGATGAATATGTTTATTTGGTCAATAATAATGATGGTCGTTGTCCCGCCAATCAAGTCGGTTGTACCGCCATGGGCAAACCGAAATTAACCGTTTCGCATGACGCGGACTTGGACGCGCCTTATCTTGTGCAAGGTGAAGCCGAAGGGCAAGGAGCTTACACGACTTTTTATTATAAAATTTTGCCGGATACTTTTGATAGTCAGGATATCAGTCCGCTCTGTGAAGATAATGAAGTTGGTTGTGAAGCTTTTACCACCACGGACACGGATGATGCAGTTCATTATTTCAAAGAGCCTTTTGATAAAACATGTGTTTACAAAACCGGACCAACCGGTAATGAAAAAGGCTGGTATAAGACTGTAACGCAACCCGGGCCGAATAATACCGAAGTGGAAGTGCCTTGTGGTATAGATGAAGTTAGTTTTTCGACGGGACAGGGGGGAGCTGACAGTTCTGATTTGGGAGGAGGAGTGGGGTATACACTTTTGGGAGGAGGAGTGGGGTATATACTGGCTGGTGGTTATCAGAATATTTACAGCGAGAGCTCAATGTTTGGTGAGGATTTTTACAATGATGGCAATACTCAGCCTTATCGCAATAATACGCAATTTGCAAATTATAATGGTTGGGTGGGGTTATGTCCCGCTCAGCAGGATTTATGCACGGCTTTCGTGGATCCCACCGATAGAGCGGAAATTGATTATGATAAATTAAGCGAAGAAGGAACACTCGGTAAACCGTATTATTATATCAATGATGATAAATTGGATGATGATTCTTGTACTGATGTGAGCAGAGAAGCGGGTTGCGTGCTGTTTAACGATACTTCGGTTACCGCGGAAGATAAGAGTTTTGTTTCAACTTATAATTCATATTATTCATATTTCTTTGGTCGCGCGAGCGGTAACAATGTGTCAGCGCCTTTGGTTTATCCGGATAAGTATATTCCATATCAACCAGTTGAGCCAGCAGTTGAGGAGGAAGACTATTGTGATGATTATGATTATTGTCGTAAATTTGAAGAATGTTTATTGGAAAAAGTTCCCGAGGGAGCGAAACTTGATGAATTAAGAGTTAATCCGGATCGCATGGTGGATTATTGCGTGGACTATTTGCGCGAATTGGATATGGATCCGACCTCTCCGAACAAAGATCTTTATTGCTCCCAGCATTTTAGGGAAGATGGAGAAGCGATTGAGGAAACTGATCAAATAGCGAATATGGAAAAAAATGCTCGTTGCACGGCTTCGCAATTATTACAAGGCAATGATACCAATACGATCTTGAAAGTGGTGCCGACTCGCGAATGCGCGGAATGGTACACTTGCAGTAAGACGAATATGGCTTGGTCGCAAAATGAGAATCGTTATGTCCAGCAATGCGTGGGGATCGGGCTTTGTGACAGCTTGCCGGCCGGCGATCCCACGGGATGTAATTCCAAAGTCAGGGAAAACGCGGAACATTCTCTGCTGGCGCAGAACGCCATGCTGACTGAACACGCTGAATCTTTACACAATAATTATCAAACCAGAGACACATCATGGTTTGGTTTGGAATATTCCGGCTATGCTGTTCCCGATATTTATCCTTTGCATTATTTGGATCCCGTGGATATCAGCGCGCAGACCAAATATGAAGGTCCTCCTCAATGTAGTGATGGTATTGATAATGATGGTGATGGAGAGGTTGATTTGAACGATACTGATTGCGCGGACTCTGACCAAATGATAGAAGGCGAACCTGAATCGGCTGATTATCGTCTCGCGAACAGTTCACCGCTCTATGCTTGCACGGAAACATATTATGATAATTGTGCGGGAAGTGCGGGAAGTGATGATGGTGGTTGTAGCGCGTGGAATTATTCGGTAGCAAATGAACTTTTCGGTTTTCGGAAACAGGATAATTCAACCATATCTTATGAAACTTGTTATAACGCTGATGGCTTGAATCGGGCGGAAGCCAAAGAATGTATGGAAACATGGCGCAGAAGCTTCGCGGAATCCAGCGCGGAGGAATCCGACGCGACCGTGCCGAATCCTCGCGGTCCCAGAGAGGGTGTATTATCAACTAGTGATGATCTGGAAGTCCGAACTTGTGAAGAGTTCTGCGGAACCAACGGTGGAACCGATAAGGACAAAGAGCGATGCGCTTGTATCAGCGGATTGTGCGTCAAGCCTTATGCGGAGAACGGCACATTCGTTACCGCGCCCGGTCCGGCATGTCGTGTTTATCCGGAGGATAAAGCTCCTTTCCCGCCATCGGTTATGTTTGATGAGAATCCGACTTTTCAAAATGTGTTTACAACTTATTTGGGGACTTTGGAAGATGATGAATTGGATAAAAAGACCAAAGATTACGGATGTTTTTACAAGAAAGTTAATTATGGACAAGGAGCGGTAACCAAACACATCCCGGTTTTATACGCTGATTTAAATGTCGGAACTCCGAGCGGTGTTTGTCAGAATGATACTTCAAAAACTTGTACCTGTGATGCAGATGGAGAGATTGAAACAGCCTCCATGTGTACACCAAAAAAACAAGAAAATTGCGAGATGTGTTTACTGATTGATAATAGCAATATCACTCGTCATTTCGGTATGCAGGGATATTGCGTGGAATATGATACCAGCATAAACATCAATGGGCGCGCCGGTGAACATCCGTGCTTGACTTGGTATCCGACAGAGATGGCTTCAGGTTTGATTGATTATCGTAATCAATTTGAAGATGCCGGCTTTGTCTGGAGTGATTATTTGCCGGCCAGTGTTGATCAATTTAATATTTGTGTTGAAGCGAAAAGGTGGGAGAAAAGGTATGGGTATATAGCGCATAATTCGGGTTGGTTGGATTGCGGGGCAGGCCTCAATGACACTTGGGTGGAATATAAGAGTGGTTTAGGAATGAAAAGAGCATGGGGATCGGTGGTAGGTTTTGAGGGATGGTCAAATACCGGGAACCCACATGAAAAATCTAGCAGTTATAATAAAGAATCTAGCAGTTATAATATATTTGGATTGGGAGATAAATTTGAAATTGAATTTAATGAAGAGGATATTAAAGATGGACATCATTATGATATAGGCAATCAAATAAACGAACCAATGGGTATAAACTGGTGGAAGAGAAGAGGAAAGAATCCGGGAGATTTTTATACAAGCTCAGAAGAAAATGAAAAGCAAAATTTTAAAAAATATATGAAAAACAGAGGTTTGTTGTGTGATTTTGATGATAATTTAATGAAATATTTAGGGGGTGATGGTGATAAAGGTAATGCGAAACTATTTGAAAAGGCAGGTCTAGGGTCAAGTGATTTTCCGCATTGGACGTCATATTATTCTCCATCAAGTTTACTTTATTGCGCTACATATTATTGTTATGAGATAGGTGAATGTCCCGAAGATGGTATTGAAGTAGAAAATGGGGATACAGTTCCTTGCGCGACTACAAAGTATGACAAAAATTTTGGTAATAGTCGGAAATTTATGTCATCAGAAGAAGGTGAAAGGCTCAAAAAATTAGAGATTGAAAAATGCAAAACAGGATTTGAGGTTGGTAGAATTTCTCGGTTTGAAGTTGAAGAAAGTTTAAGTAGGGGAGAGAACAAATATTCTCTATATGTTAGAGGTGATCTTGATAAGAGAACAATACCCTTTACCCATTTTGTATATCATTATGAATGTATCCCCAAAGGAATTAAGTCTGACAGCAATTATGCTTGGTTTAAGACTAAGAATAAGATAAACGATGGAAATATTTACAGAGGATTAGGATTAGATAACTATATAGGCACCCCAGATTATCCGGGAAGCGCTTTTTGGTATGAGCCTTTTCATGATGATTATTTGCGTGAAGATGAAAATGTGATTAATCATTATCCGGAGGGAAATGACGAGGTTAACAAATCAATAGAATTATTTGAAGAAGAGGAGTTAGTCTGTAGTAATTTTATTAATTTTAAAAATTTCAAAAATTCTCCGGTGAAAACGAATGTAATGTATGAATTGGCAAAGGGTGAAGCTAATGATCGGGGAATAAAATGTGATATAAATTTGGAAGATTATATTGATGATTTAAGCGACGAAAGACTTAGCGAGCATCATTTATCAATTAAAAGTTTAGTGTCGGATAGTACTGTGAAAAATGAGCAAGCGAATTGTGAATTTTTGGGAGCTTTACCGATAGAGGATCCGGGTTCGTTGGAGGCAGTAGATGAAGATGATGATGAATGGCCGGATCATTTATTAAGGCTTTATACCATAAACACTCTTGATGAAATTCCTGAATATGATGAAAAAGAGTATTACTCCACTTTAGCTTCTTTCGGTTCATATAGTTGCAATGTAGAGACTAAGGCGGGTGGACAATTATGTTTAAGTAGGAACGAATTAGCGAGTATTTTGCCTATGCCGGGTGACGGATATATGTTAAAGCAAAAGGAGGAGGAGGCTGTTGACTGTGGGAATTATTGTAGAGGGGAATTTTGGGAATATGTTAATACTTATGATTTCAATAAGAACCCCCCAAGCGCCCCCGGCTATCCCGTAGTCGCGGGTGTGGCGTTCTCCGAGGAACTGGATCCTTTAACCAACCTGCTACGGGGTGATGCCGTACCGAACGCTATCAGTATTGACCGAGCGATAAATGATACAAATTTCCCGATCTATGAAGGCACGCATGATGCTTCCATGCAGTTCTACTACTGGGCGCATGATGATATGATGCCGGTTACGGGACTTGCTCTTGATTGGGGTGATGGTGAAAGAAGTGCTATTCAAGATAATGTTCAACTGAAAAACATGAAGCCTGTATGTCAGCAAAGTGAGGGAATAAAGTTAGGGTATTGCGCGAATGATGCTAATAATACCACAGATAAAATTCCCGGATTTGCTTGCGCTGATAATGCGGACTGCACGGCATGGAAAAGTGATCAAGCTTGTTATTTGAATGATCCGAAAGATCGTTTCGGGGATACGCCGGATGCTTGTTTCCAAGGTTATTATCAAGCGTTTAATACTTATGATTGCACACCTGAAACATATAATTATTTATTATCAAGAGATGGGGAATGTGAAGAGGATGAGTTCAAGACTCCATGTGTGGTCGCACCTGATCCCGATGATCCGACTGATCGTGGCTATTGTCGTTATCGGCCGCGAGTGATTATTATGGATAATTGGGGTTGGTGTAATAAGAATAACCAGAGTGGAGAAGTTGGGTTGGAAAGTCAGGATTCCATAAACGATTGTTATCAAGAAAAAGATATTGCGGGTCAATATTTTGATGGTTATGTGCGCGTGTATGTGCAGGAGTAGTTGATTATATATTTATATGAGATAAAGCCCTCCGGTTTTGCGGAGGGCTTTTTGTTTTATTCTGTGTTTAGCGGTGATTTCCGGAATTCGTATCATTCACAGAGAAGACTTTGCAAAGGAATCCCAAGCAAAACACCTCTCTGTGTCATCCCGCACTTGATGCGGGAACTCCAAAACCCGTATCCCTGTGAGTTGTCTTTGGAGATTCCCGCCTTCTGCGGGACGTGCCCCGCCTGTGGCGGGACATGCCCCGTAATAAATGTGGGATGACACGCCTTGTTGGCGTGTTGATGAGAAGCAGGGAGTTGATGTTTCACT
>CAZAKN010000016.1:0-13571 GCA_964486065.1 uncultured Gammaproteobacteria bacterium
TTACTCACAAAGATACGGGGTTTTGGAGTTCCCGCATCAAGTGCGGGATGACACATAGAGGTATTTAATTGGGATTCCTTTGCAAAGAACTTCTCAGCGAGTGATACATTAACTCCCTGCTTCTCATTAACACGCCAACAAGGCGTGTCATCCCGTTCTCCGAAACGGGATCTCCAAAGCAGTCTTCTCAGCGAGTGAAACATTACTTCTCAATTATTTAAATAACACCAATTCTTCACTCCCCACCTAGCGTCAAAAAGCATCTTGAAGAACCTTCGGTTTTTCAAAACTGTAAATTAATTACTCACAAAGATACGGGGTTTTGGAGTTCCCGCATCAAGTGCGGGATGACACAGAGAAGTGTTTTGCTTGAGATTCCTTGCATAGATTTCTCAGTGAGTGATACATTAACTCCCTGCTTCTCATCAACACGCCAACAAGGCGTGTCATCCCGCATTTATTACGGGGCATGTCCCGCCACAGGCGGGAATCTCCAAAGCGGTTATTTAAATAATACCAATTCTTCACTCCCCACCTAGCGCCAAAAAGTATTTTGAAGAACCTTCGGTTTTTCAAAACTGTAAATTAATTACTTACAAAAAAGTAGGGACATCGTCCCTACTTTTTTTATATTTTATTTATACCGTCTTATTTATCTCTTCGCTGAATTAATAATCATCTTATTGTAGCCCTTCAAACCGGATAACAAAATTACAATAATAATTAAAGCGACCAGCAAGACTCTCCATGGAAATACCCAGAAAGTAACCGTTCCGGTTAAAGGTTCTTGCGTTTCGCTCCATTCCATATTCAAAACAGCCTTATATCTGCCCAAAGCGAAATTATGCCACTCATTGGATAATTCTTTGAAAAACCCGCCATCCGTATTATGATCTTCACTTTTCAACCAACGAGCCTCCAAACGACGCACACTTTTCGGTAAAACATTACCTCCCAAGGGATTAGCTGGCACTGACTCGCTTTTGCGTCCGATCATATTGTAAATATCTATGGTACCGCGCGGTTTGAAATGAACCGTACCCGAGTTTTTTGTTCTGGTGTAAAAAGTGGTCGGCAAACGATTACCTTTGGTTTTTTCCTCCACAATCCCGAATTCAAGAAGTTCGGAATCTTCATTTATATCTCCATTTACTTTTACCAAAAGCAATAACCCTACATTAGAGCCTAAAGAGGCACCTGAAGCAATTCCATCTTCACTGGGGGGATCAAGAGTAACAAAAGAAACAGCATAATGCCCGCCCGGTTCAGCATCCATCGGCACATCAATATTAACATCAATGGTAATATCTTCTCCTCCGTCCAGGGTCATTTCATTTTGAGAATAAGAAACCCATTGCACCAACCCGGTCTCGGAATCAAGAAAAGTTTGTCCTCCATCTTCTCCTTCAGCGGCAAAACTTTTCGTGTGCATGTAATAAGTCTTCTTGGTTTTTGACTCATTGTAAACGGTCATTTGTCTGGTTACGCTTTCTCCGGGATCAACAACGATATCATCATACTTAATCGGAGTGATTCCGATAGCTTTGGCGAAAGGCATACCGCCCAGAAGCAAAGAAAATACAAAAATCAGCAAAAAGCTAATTTTAAGGCATTTTTTAATCATAAAAATTCAGCTTAGTTATTATCACTAAGCTGAATTATACTATTTTATCTTTTGTTTATCAATTATTTATTCCACAGTTAAAAGTTAGCAGTCACATAATACTTAACCTGTTGCGCGTAATTACCGGCCGATGTTCCCGCCAAAATGCTGGCTTTATGCGTTACCAAGGCCGTATTCGTGGTGTCACCTGTATTGCTCGGCACATTCGGAGCTCCCACCGTATACAACAATTCAGCCGTGCTTACATATTCCAATGGTGAATCATCAACCGAATATATACCTTGCTCTTGTGGCACTACTCCCGTTGATGTTTGACCCGCGTCTATCGCCACTCCATACGCTTCCGATGCCGTTATTACCGTGGTACCATTCGTTACCGGTAATATCTTATCCAAATCAGACACTGAACCGGCTGTTCCCGCTTTTCTCAATTCTCCATCCGTCGCGATTCTTACTTCATATCCGCTTGACGCGTTGGTTTTCACTTTCAATCTATACGCGCAACTACTGACCGAATTCACCGCCAATGTCCCCAAGTCACAAGCATTGGTATCATTACTATCATTTTCATCTCTTATGGAAAATTCCAGCTGGGGCGTTACTTCCGCGGTTACCGTTACATCATTGCTGTCATTTACATAGATCAGTCCGCCACCATAGGTATAGCCCAAAACTGAAACAAACACATTTTCCGAGTCTGATTCTTGGGGCAATTGTAAACAGACTTCCATGGCATTTGTTGTCGTTGCTTCACTGAATGTCCAGATCGCTGTTCCCGGAGTACTGAAATCCCACGCGCCTCCGGCTCCCGCCACTTCATCACTATTATTGGTCGGCGCCACTGTCGCTGAACATGTGGCGAATTGATTTGTCGCATGCCATGGAGCTCCGGCTTCATCTGTCATTTTTATGGTGATAGTATCTCCATTTTGATATTCTATCGCGCCGGGTCTGGTCCAACTGATTTGTAAATCTCTATCATCACCACTTGCGCTATCTATATGCATTTCTCCATCTGATGAATTATGATCCGTAAACACATAATCCGCTACGCCTCCCACTCCTTCGGCACCATAAGAACTGAATCCGGTTACGGTTAAAGTCAATATATTATTCCTACAACTGGCTGAATTAATCGTGCTACATCCGCTGGTATCATCAATCGTACAGAATTCCTGATAATTTGTTTTCAAATCATTAAAACTGTCATACGCGCTTGGTGAATAATACAATGCAACTCCTTCACAATTATTTACTCGCATTTTAACCGTTGCCGCTGCGTCAATTCCTCTTCCCGCCAAAACCGTACTATCAACACTTACCAATCCGTTATCAACTTTTACATTATCAATAAAATTAGCTGCTTCAGCATTAACCGTGCCTCCCGTCCATTTGATGGAACCTTGATTATTAGCCAAGGTCATATTGGGTACAGCGGTTAAATCTCCCACTGCGGAAAAATCCGTGGTTTCATCTATTATTCCGCTAGCATCAAATTCTTGATCTTCAAATCCGTTCAAAGTAGGCAAATCTCCGGCAGTAATATCTATGTCAAAAGACCCGAGCAAACCCGAATCCCCACCAACAGTTAAATTATATGATCCTGTATCAGGATTAGTTATTTGATTACTACCTTGACCGTATTGATCAGCATGCGAACCGATTTTAACAGTAATGTCTTCATCATAATCAAAATGAGATTGGTATTGAGTTTGATCTCTTCTGCAATTTTCAAATTTTAATACTTGTCCACTCATTCTTACCCTTATTGATTTAGAAGCTAACGCCCTATCCCCACAATATACACTTTGAGTTTCCACTTCACCTTGTATACTTCCCGAAATATCCACATCATCTTCGGTCAAACCGGATATATCATATTCTACGGGAAACTCTATTTCTAGATCCGTATTATTTTTCCACTCTCTTTTTAATTTAAATGTAAGCGTATAATCCGCGTCATTACCATATTTACTACTACTCAAAGTTATTTGGGGATTACTAATCTCACTATCATAAATAAATTCATCATCAATGTCTGTACTAATAGCATCCTCTTCATCTAATTCCACTAAAGGATTTGACCATGCATATTGATTAATGGTTACTGAATAATTTCCAGTTTGCAAGGGGTTTCTTATGATCTCAGAATTAGAATAACCAATTCTAAACCTACCACAACTATAATATTGTAAATTATCGCCCATAATAAACTGTATTTTATTACTATCTCTATCAACATGGACTACAATTTCGCGATTTCCGGGCAATGAGCAATCCGTAAAATCACTTTCATCGCAATACTGAATAGAACCATAAACTTGAGTGCTACTACATCCTGCCCCTGTCGCTCTTTCAAATTGGAAATCAGATGCTTGCAAGTTTTCATTAACAACAAAATCACTTGGTAAATCAACTTCAAAAATCGTTTCATCATATGAAATATTATTTACAATATACCAATGCCAAGCCATTTCATTATTCTCATGATTATTTAAATACCAATCCTGGAAAGTAAGCGCCCAAACCTGTGTAGGCATTAGACTAAAAACCAATGCCAAGATAACCAACATTGGTGTGAATTTTTTTAGAGAGACTGTTTTTAACATAAGCTATGTGTGATTATTGATTTGTTTCAGTTCCGCCCCGATTTATCGGGGCGGAATATGGAATAAATCAATGCTTAAAAGTTAGCAGTCACATAATACTTAACCTGTTGCGCGTAATTACCGGCCGATGTTCCCGCCAAAATGCTGGCTTTATGCGTTACCAAGGCCGTATTCGTGGTGTCACCTGTATTGCTCGGCACATTCGGAGCTCCCACCGTATACAACAATTCAGCCGTGCTTACATATTCCAATGGTGAATCATCAACCGAATATATACCTTGCTCTTGTGGCACTACTCCCGTTGATGTTTGACCCGCGTCTATCGCCACTCCATACGCTTCCGATGCCGTTATTACCGTGGTACCATTCGTTACCGGTAATATCTTATCCAAATCAGACACTGAACCGGCTGTTCCCGCTTTTCTCAATTCTCCATCCGTCGCGATTCTTACTTCATATCCGCTTGACGCGTTGGTTTTCACTTTCAATCTATACGCGCAACTACTGACCGAATTAACCGC
Organism: uncultured Gammaproteobacteria bacterium; assembly: GCA_964486065.1. GTDB lineage: Bacteria > Patescibacteriota > Patescibacteriia > UBA11705 > JABHMO01 > CAZAKN01. Next base: position 4,755 of record CAZAKN010000016.1, read on the forward strand.
CAATGTCCCCAAGTCACAAGCATTGATATCATTGCTATCATTTTCATCTCTTATGGAAAATTCCAGCTGTGGCGTTACTTCCGCGGTTACCGTTACATCATTGCTGTCATTTACATAAATCAGTCCGCCACCATAGGTATAACCCAGCACTGAAACAAACACATTTTCCACATCTGAAGTTTGTGGCAACTGGATACAAGCATTCATAGCATCTGTAGCAGTAGCTTCACTGAATGTCCAGATCGCCGTTCCCGGAGTACTGAAATCCCACGCGCCTCCGGCTCCCGCCACTTTATCATCATCACTAAAAACATTACCCGAACAAGACGCAAAAGAACCTTGATTCCATGGATCGCCATCTTGATCGGTAAAACTAAATGTTATGGTATCATTTGCTTGATATTCCGTAGCTCCCGGTTTGCTCCAACTGATTTTCAAATCTCTATCGTCACCATTTGCGCTATCTATATGCACCTCTCCATCAGTACTATCATGATCTTCAAACATATAATCAACCACTCCGCCCGTACCTTCTATGCCATACGAACTGAAACTATCAAATTCAATTGAAGCTTTACCATTACTGCAGGAAATTGAATTAATATTACATGACGCCCATGTTCCAGTATCTTCCGAATCACAAACCGCTGTCGCATTGTTTTTTATATATTCATAATCTCTAGCAAAACCATCATAATAATAAATTTTAAAGCCGTCACAAGTTGTTTGCATTTGATGCACAGTGGCACCGCCATCAACACCCACTCCGTCCATATTAACGGAATTAATACTAACTACACTGGCAATGTCCGAAACATTTTCATAGTGAATATCTCGCAATAATCCCATTACCACTACTTGCCCTCCGGTTGGGGCTTGTCCGAAAATATCTTCATATTGATCATCATATTTTGAAAGATTATCTAAATAATTATTCGCTGAATAATCAAGAGGGTTAGTAAAACCTATCAAAGCTCCACCTGATTGATCGGATATTTTTTGCATCTCACTGACATCACCTTCTGCCAAACCAGCAAATAACCCTCTGGCCGGACTGCCCTCCGAATTATCATCGGGATTGGAACATCCGGGATCATCCATATCATCAAAACCATCTTCATCATTATCATCGCCATCAGAACATTGAGTATCTCCCCCCTGAGCAACCTCGGAAAATGTAATTGATTCAAACGCATGTACCGGAGAATTAAAAGGTTTTTCAATCCTTGCATCGAAATCAAACGAAGTAGCACTTGCCGGAAAACTTGCTACCAAATCACTAACCGGCACGAAATCTCCAGTATATTGATACCATTGAGAACCATAAAAGACAAAAAATGCTTCGAGAGCTCCTTCCGTTGACCTTTTCAAAGAAACAAAAACCGATCCATCTTGAGGCACCATATCAAAGTCTAAATACAAAGTGTCGGTAGCACTACCGGTATTAATGGAAGTAGCCAAACTTCCTTCCGTATAATTATAATAAAGAGCAGGACATAGATTATGGTTAATTTCATCTTCATCATTATTTACAAAAAAATGATAAGGTGTGGAATCGTTTGCGTTAAGATTAATGTGAGGCTTAGTATTCAAAGCATCATTACTGTAACCACTCCCATCAACATATTCAAAATTACCATTAGCCGAATCATACCAAAGCAAAACATGACCATCAGGTGAACCGGAATCTGAATTCGCGGAAACATAATATCCCGCGTAGTCTCCCGATGAAAGATAAGTTACCTGAGGCTGATTCCCCTCCCAAGCTGATCCGGTCGTCAAATCGGAAAACCCGCTCATTGTGGAAAAAGTCCCCTCAAGTAAATGAATAGCGGGGTCACCGGAATGATCCACATAGACCATCCCCAACTTATCATTATCTGTTAAAGTAATATCTATTTGGTTGGATGCCTGCGCGATTCCCACATCGGACAACCCGTCGCCATAATAATAATCCCAACTTGAACCATTCCATTTTTGCACATTAACAGAAAACATGGCTCCCATTCCGTCCATATACACATATTTGGTAAATCCTAGAACAGGATTTGCGCCCGAAAGCTTCATGGAAATTTTCTCATCAGAAAATAGCGCGCAAGTCAAAGCACCTCCGTATGCACCATCACAAGTAGCATTAATAATATCAGCTTGAAAGGAACTCCAGCTTCCGTTATAAGAATCAATATCTAAATTATAACTGGTAGTAGTTGCTCCCGATCCGTAAGCCAAATAAACCGTTCCTCCGGAAGATACGGCCAATTCCGGCATATCCGCGTCAGTTCCTCTCGTCCCCAGAGAATCCCAACTTGAAGTACCACTATTCCATTTTTTAACTTCAATTTGATCACTTGCGTTTACAAAAGCAACATATGGAGTACCCGAGGAATCCAATGTAATATCCAGATTCCTAGCATCACCCGAATGCACTTCACTACCGAGCGCCCCTTGATCTACCCAATCCACTCCGATAATGGAATTTTGCTTATCCCATTGACGAACATATACTTTTCCATCTTGATAATGATAATAAACAAAATAAAATTCATCATCTCCCATAACCGAATCAAAATCTCCTTTTTCATAACTACCGTTAGAATCCAGTATCTGAGAAGGATCTCCATCATCTCCCAATACTTCATAGTGATCCATTCCGTAATTCCGCGGATCATAATCCTCAACTTGTGCCACACCACTGGTGAAATCCATTTGTTCGGCATTATCAAAAAAACCTTGTCCGGAATTAAATTCTTCAGTAACTGAACCTCCCGATAAATTGAAGGCCGCCCTTACAGGTGTCGGCGCGACCGGCAAGAAACTGAAAATCATTGCCAAGATTATTAAGATTGGCAATTTTTTAGAGTGAGTGAGTGTTTTTAACATAATTTGTTTTATTTACGCGAAACGCTTCACGCAAGCGCGGAGCGATCGCTTAAATTTATTTATTTATTATTTTTATTAACAATATCAATCCGCATTCCGCGATTCAATCAATCTTAGCCCCTCCCCATCCTACGATGGGAAGGGATATAACATCAATCAAATCATTTAGAAGTTGGCAGTCACATAGTACTTAACTTCCTGCGCGTAATTACCGGCAGCTGTTTCTGCATCAATTGTAGCAGCATGAGTTACCAAAGCTGTATTTGTGGTATCTGCTGTATCTGCAGGGATATTGGGACCATCACTTGAATAGAAATCATCTGCTGCAACATAAGCAACATCATATCCAAATGGCTGATGATTTGTATTTTGATATGGATCAGCCTCTGAAACAGTTCCTACTGTTGCATCACCTGCATCAAGAAGCACACCATAAGATTCAGTCCCTGCACCAATTGGTGCCGATCCTGAAACAACATCATCAGAATCAATATTATCAACATCTGCCGCCTCTGCATCACTGCCCTTTCTCAAGTCACCATCAACTTTAAAGCTAACATCATAACCATCAGAAGCATTGGTTGTGACCTTTAATCTATATTGACAAGTACTTACACTGGAAGTGTCTAAGGTACCTAAATCACATGAATTTGTATCAGCATCATCAGCCGCATTTCTGATAGCAAATTCCAAAGTGGTAGCTACTTTAGCGGTAACGGTAACATCATTATCATCTTCAACATATTGAAATGCTCCACCAAAATCTTCATCAGCAGCTGTCATGAAGAATGCATAATTCCCAGCCGTAGTAGGAGATGAAAAGTTATCATCAAAAGACACAGTTAAAGTGGTATTTGAGACTACAGGAGCAGTCAATGTAAAGGTAACAGTGTTAGAAGCTGTAGCAACAACTGCAGTAGCTGAACCAGAATCTAAAGATACATCTGCATTTCCTAATGAATTATCTTGATATGCATCATCATAAGTGATAATGATGGTGCTACCGGTAGCATATTCAGCGGTTGTTTGCCATGACAAACCTACTGTGGTTGCAGTATTAGCGGCAACTTCCGCATCTGTTCCAGCCGTAACAGATACATCAACTCCTCCAGCGTTGGCAACAGGCACCATGCTCAAAAGCATGGCAAAAATAGTTAAAACAACGATTTTTCTCATAAATTTTTTTGTGTCTTAATTTTTAATTTGTTTCGGTTAATTAATTTTTTTTGATCGGTATTGCGTTCTTAAGTGGATCTATTGCAACTCGGAATTTAATCCGATGATCATAATCCGCTTAAGCCCGTCAATGCCTTTTTACGCCAAGTCCGGTTTACCCCCCGGCAAACCGCCAATCAGCGACTTGGTAACGACCTTTAGTTATGCATTGTGATACATAATTCACATGCAACAAATTTTTTAAATATTAAAAAACCTGTTTTTAATTTAATAAAAACAAATCTTCTTTGAGAGAATTCCGCTCATTAAGTTAAACTAATGAAAGGAATTCTACCAAAAACATTAAATCTCAAGTTATAAGCTCTAAACAATTTCAAATGTTCAAAACAATAAAATTTCAATACTTCACTCCCCCCCCTGGGGTCCGGGGTAATAACTGTTTGAGCCTATTGCTAGATCCTACCGTATAAATCAGCGCGAAAGCGAGTTTTATTATTTTGACGGTTTTTGGACACTTTTTGACGCCAAAAAGTATCTTGAAAAACCTTCGGTTTTTCAAAATAAGTAAATGAATTACTTATTTAAAAAGTAGCCGTACAATAATAACTAACCGTGTGACTGTAATTTCCCGCCACTGTTGATTCATCAATACTAGCTTTATATATTGTAATAGTGCGTGAATTTTCCGCTTCCGTGGCACTGACCGCCACATCTTGCTCTGTTCCGGTTATAGCTTGATCTCCACTGCCCTGCGCGATATCACCGACCAATTCCACACCGTATTCTTCTTCTCCCGCCGTAACCGTCCCGTCTGAAACATCGTCAATATCATTGGGGCCATCGCCATATCTTAAATTATTATCTTCTTTAAATTGTACCGTGAACCCATCACTGGCGTTGGTACTGACTTCCACGAAACTTATACCCGTATGCACTTGATTAAATTGCATCAAGCCGAAAGGCACGCTGTTCGTATCCATTCTGTAAGCATAATCATCACTTCCATCTATCGCTGACAAATCATCGCCCGACCACGCGTCAACTTCTATTTCATTAACATCAATATTTATGATTTTGCCGACCGCCACGCTTTGCGTCGCGCCTTGATCCAATACCACGCCAATGTAATCATCCACGCTGAAATCACTCGCGTCCGCCACGGTTACCGTGGATGAAGCGCTATCTTGGAAAACACTCGCCGTAACTTCGGTTTCCATATTATTGGCGTAAACACTGAACAATAAAATCGGATCTTCCAAGCCTCCCTGCCGATAACCCGCCAAAATATTGTAATTGGCACTACCACTATCGCCTGTTCCCATTTCCCCCAAAGTATCAAGCAAACTATAATTCGCGGAAGTGGCGTCATCACGACCACCGGCATTGATTGAGTCCCAATTGATTTGATAATTATCGCTCTGCATGGCCGCCCTAACCACCGGTGCAACCAAAAGCAAACATAAAATCAAAATGGCAATTGAACTCTTTTTTTTCATAACTATTCAACTTGTTTATATTATACCACAAAATTTATGCTGTGTGGATAAAATAATTATTAAGATCTAACCATGGAGCATAGAACATGGGACATGGATCCTAAACAAACTCAAATTAATTACTTACAAAGATACTAGTTTTGGAGTTCCCGCATCAAGTGCGGGATGACACATAGAGGCCTTTTACTTGGGATTCCTCTGCATAGATTTCCATGTGAGTAAAACATCAACTCCCTGCTTCTCATTAACATCCCTAACGGGGATGTCATCCCGTTCTCCGAAACGGGCATGTCCCGCCACAGGCGGGGCATGTCCCGCAGAAGGCGAGAAATCAATCACTGGTATTTTGTAAATGAATCTTTAATTTCTCAACTTATTATTCCGCGACTTCCGGTTCATTTCCCTCTTCCACTACCGGAGTTTCTTCTCCTTCTTCCGCTTCAGCCGGTTCTTCTTCCACCGGTTCGGAATATTGTTCAATCACATCTTGTTCCAAAGTACTTGGTTCAGCCACTTCCGCGGCCTCATCTTCTCGCGGTACAGCCGGTTTACCGGCTTCAATATTGGCAATAATTTGTTGAACGGTTTTATTTTCCGGTTCTTTTTCCAGTATTTTATTGAATAATTCCAAAGCTCTATCAGGTAATCCCGCGGCGTCATAAACTAAACCGAGAATAAACATTACATTGGCGTTGTCCGGTGAAGCTTTCAATAAATTCTCCATGGCCACTCCGGCGGCTTGATAATCGCCATTATTGTAAAGCAAAGTTCCAAGATCAAACAAAGAATCCAAATTCCGCGGATTAATGCTACGCGCGGCAAACAAATTGTAAATCGCCGTATCAGTATCACCTCTTAATAAATTTATTTTGGCAAGCAACAAATAGGCCGGCTCAAAATTATTTTTCTTTTTCAAAGCTTCTTTTAACTTGTTTTCCGCGTCATTTAATAATTTTTCCAAATTAGCTTCAGCGTTAAGCAACGCTTCTTCATCAACTTGCACCTTCTGCTCTTTTTGCTGTTGAGCGGCTTTGGCTTGCCTTATCTGCGCGTCCAAAGTGGACGCCATGGTGTACATGGTTCTACCCTGAGCCAAATACGGAATCGGATTATTCGGTTCAATACCTTCAACTTGTGCGTAAGCTTTAACCGCTTTTTGATCGGCTCCGACCACATATTTCAATAATTTTTCGTATGTTTCTCCCAAAGTCAGCCAATTTTCTCTTTCCAAAGGATTGATTTCCGTTGCCTCGGTAGCCAGATTTATAGCCAATTGAAAATTACTTTGGATAGCTTCAACTTGCCCCTGATCCGCTTGTCCGCTGGCGATTTTTCGCAAAGAACTATCAACTATCACCTCCGCCAAAGTACGATAATATTGGTCATCTTTGTACCAGCTGACCGCGTTTTGGAATTTACCGATAGCCTGTTCGTTTTTACCTTGATTCATCAGCCACAAACCTTGCGTGTAATTAACTTCACCGATGAAATAAGTGGTGGAAATAAATAAAAGAAAAGTTGATCCCACCAAAACCGCGATCAATACCAAAGCTGCAATCAAAGCGCGATGTGGCAAAATGTCAAAGGAAAAAGTTTTTATGTCATTTTTATGTCCTTGCGTAGCAAGCCCCAAAGCCAAAGCAAGCATCAAGATCATGTAGAAAAAACTTACAAAATTAAGTGGATACATGAACAAAGACAACATCAACACCACGAATCCCATTATAAAACCAACCAAACGCCCCGATTCCTCCACTTTGCCAGTGAAAACTTTTTTCAAAAGATTCAATACATTATAAACAATAAAAATACCAAAAAACATCAAGCCAAACAAACCAAGTTCTGCCATAATCGTGGGAATAGCGGCATAACCGGAAGAAAAACGAATATTCCAATAATTTGATAAATTCAAAGCCTCGGGTTTATATTGCGCGAAATCATACGCGAAAGTGGACGGACCGGATCCCAAGAAAAAATTCTTGATCCCTTCGGTCATTGATTCCCAGCCAATACCGAAAGACAATTTTACGCTCGGCCCCAATTCCGCCGGAAAGTTGAAAAATCTGGCCAAAGAAAAGCCGAAAAAGTAAAACATCAAAAAGGCCACGAACAATAATAATGGAATATTGATTCTTTTTACAAAATCTTTCTTATATTTAGCGAAAATCAAGCCCAAGAAACAAAGTAACGCCAAAGTAATCAACAAAAACGCGCTCTTATATCCGATGACGAAAATCATGGCGCCCGATAACAAAGCCAAAGCCACCATTTGTCTTTTATAACAACCTTCTATTTTCTCGCCGGCAAACAAAGTGCTGAACGCCCAGACAAAACAAGCCGCGCCAAACACGGCCAAAGCATTGGCGCTACCGTAAGGGTTCCAGAAAGCGGTGCCGAAAATATCGGTTAAAAATTGCACTTTCAATAAACCCTTCAATAAAGCCAAAAGCAAAGTTCCACCGAATAAAATAATGGAGGAAACCGCGAAAATGGACATGGCTTTGTGTAATTTTTGCTTATCCGTAAACATTGTCACGCTCAAAAAGAACAAAGCCACAATCAAAACCACGGAAATACCGGTAAACGGTTCACTTCCGCCAAAACCCCAGAAACTCAGATGCTTGGCTCCGGAAAACAAAGTGCTTAGTCCGACTCCCACGGCTAGAATTCCCAGAAAAACCGCAGTTTTGTTTTTAATGTACTTAATTGATTCTCCTTTCAACAAAACTCTGACCAATAAAGCGATCACGCTGATTAAAATCAAAACCGATGCCAAATACTGTTTACCCAAATAAATGGAATTAACCACTCTGGGCAAGAAGAAGAAAGGCAATAGGAAAATCAAAATATACATGCTGTAAGTGGAAATTTTTTCCAACAACCTTGAAGTTAAATCTTGTTTGCCGTTGTGCGGAGCTGATTCCCCCGCGGACGCGGATGATTTTGTTTGTGCCATAAAAATAAATGGTTTTAATAAAAAATTTAAAACTTCTTGAGTTTTTATATAAATTTGGTTAATCAAATTATAACAAAAAACACGCCTTTTTTTAAGCGCGATGTGCATAAGTTCGGACTCGGAACAGTATCGGTGAAGCGTAAGTCGTAGAAGATTGAACATGAAGCAGGGAGCATAGGACATTCAGCATTAAACATGGAACATGGATCATGAGACATAAATTCTAAACAAGTATAATGGTTCAAAATAATAAAATCACCAATTCTTCACTCCCCACCTTGGGGTCCGGGGTAATAACTGTTTGAGCCT
>CAZAKN010000017.1:0-6001 GCA_964486065.1 uncultured Gammaproteobacteria bacterium
TAGCGGAGTGAGAGTGCAACGTGCCTTGCGTATTTTTGAAAAATTTATCCATATTATTCCGTTTTTTGGTGGGCTTTTTATTATTGTATTTGATTTTTTTGTTTTGAAAAATGGAAGAGGGGCTGGGGGTGAATTCCATTTTTCAAAACTACTTATTAGTTCACAATTAGTTTGCAAAATTTTATATAACGATCAAATAAAGAAAGACACATATTTTTATCTTCTATAACTTCGTATGATTTTATAATATTTTGAAATCCGCCATGTCCGCTATTTTTAAATAAATAGTTTAATGTTTCTCGTCTTGTATTTATGTCTTTTAGAGCAATTGCAAGCGGTAAATGAAAATATTTAGAATTGCTTGTCCAAAAATCTGTGTGAGGAAAATTGTTTTTCAATATGTAATCTAAAAGTAATTTAAGATTTTTATTTATTTCAAAAGTTTTCTGTATAAGAATTTCCCATGACTTATAATTTTTTAACACTATTCCATTATTGTAATTATCTAGTTTTTTATACTTGCCTGCAATTTGTCTAGAGGTATTGCAATTTTTTACTTCTTCGATAAATTTTTGTTCTGAAATATTTTTTTTATTTGTCGATAATAACTTTTCATTATCACTTTTTTCATCAAACTCTAAATTAAATTTCTTTTTATATTTTTTACACAATTTTTGAAAACGATATTTTTCCTTTTTAAAATCAATATCTCTTAAATAATAATCAAGTCCTTGTTTCTTAATCTCTTCCACTTGGCTATATGTTTTTTCAAAGGCGGATTTATTTTCTTCTTCTGTGTATAAATTTGATTCTGCAATTTCAAGGTAAACTATAAATTTCTGTTCATAGTAATCTGATCTTGGTTTACCTTCATGCCCATAATCTTTTCTATACTCACTCATTTCTTCCTCTATCTTTTCTACTTCTGCTCCATTTTTTACTTTTGCTTTTAAAATAGATGTAATGACTTGATTTGAAAAATTATGATAACCCTCAGCCTCAATTAATTCTTTTTTAAATTGTTCAGCAAGTTCAATATTTGTGTTTGCAATAATTTCAATCACCAAATATGGACCTCTCCATGTGCCTTTTCCATCAGTTATTTTGGTAACACGAATTGCTAAATCAAAAACTTCTCTCGCATAATTTTCTTTTTTCTCATTATCAATCCAATTATTTCTCCAGATTATCTCAAAAGCATCAGTCAACATATAACTTACAATTGTGTCTTTACGCCAGCCATGTCTCAAAATTCCTTCAATTATTCCTTTTTCAAAATATGATATTGCTTTTTGATTATCAATTTTCGAGAAAAACATACTGAGATTAAAACATCTATCAACATAAGAAGGAAAATCATCATCCCAATTTAATAATTGATCTTCAATTAAAGTTAAATCATTCTTACTTACTATTTTGGAAAATCTATTTGGAATAATACGGTTGAATTGTAAGAGAAAACTAAACGGAATAATGTTATTTTCTTCCTTAATTAAGATTTTTTTTAGGTGTAATAGTTTTTTGTTATCCTTTTCAAGAGAAAATATATTAGCCCAAAAAAATGACATATCAACCTTTAGGTATTTTCCATAATGTGTTCCTTCAAAATAAAAATTAATGTAACGGATATAATCTCTCACAATTGATTCAAGTTCTTTTTCTTCCTTCAATAGTGAAATAAAATCATTAAATAATGCAGAATATAATCCAAGTTCATTATAGTAACGAAATGCATGGCCATCTTGTTTTTTGAGAAATTTTTCAAAAGAAAATTCATCAAGTACCCATGAAATCAAAGCAAAATCTATATGTGTTTTATACATATGCCAATCAACTTGTCTTTTTTCTCTTAATTTCTCCAGTTCTGTTTTTGCGATTTCTATCTCTTCTTCTGAAATACTTATATTAAAATATTTTTTGAAGAAAAGAACAAATATGTTTTTTTCGTTAATCTCTTGAGAAAACTCGTTGATAAACAATTCGATTTTTTTATGTATAGATTTTGATTGTGCAAAAATTGGCAAATATTCAATAGATTTGAAAATTTCTAAGAGTGTTAAAAATTCATATTCATCAAGATCATTTATCAGCTCATAAAAATCATTTCTTTTTTCTTTTAAGCAAACACGAAAAAATGATTTTACTAATTTTTCTTTTCCATCTTCCTTGTAGTTCCAGCTGTTACTATCCGAAAAACTTTTATAATTTTTTCTAACTAAATTATCAAAAATATCTTTTACCGTTTCATTTTTTATTACCACTTTATAATAAACCCAATTTTCAAACTGGTTCCAAAATGGGTCTTCTAACCGGTCATCTTCTTTAAAATTTTCACGGAAGTTATATTTATCGTACAAATCCATAATATTTTGCAGTTGCTGTCTAAATTCATTTGCAATCTCTGTGTTGCCTGATTTCCATAATAAAACAATGATCTCTATTAGCGAAGCTATTCCATTATTCCAAATACTTTTCAAATAATCACTTGAACGATAATCGTCTTTGTCTTTGTTCCATTTTTCAAACTTTTTTTCTAACTCTTGAAAATCAATAGATATTTTTTCTTTAATTTGTAAATTTTCGTTTTCAAACAATTCATTAAAAATGCTTTTATCTTGCTCAACTAATGCAGGAATAAATTCGCTTGAATTCATGTAATAATCATCATCAACTCCAAACCCTTTGTGTTTACCTAAATAAACATCAATAAGATTTAATTCAACTAATCCAGGAAGATTATTTTCTTTCTCGTATTCCTTTCTGAGGTATGGACGAAAAAGATTTTCAAGATACTCACGATTAGAAAGTATTTTTAATTCTCTAATAATACTAGGATTTTTTTCATATTCATTTTTGAGTTTTTGAGTAAAGAAATATTCTTGATATCTTCTGTGTTGGTAAATATATGATGTTTCTAAATTTACAGCTGTGTTATATGAGTTTTCAAAAAATAAGTTAGCAATATAGCTAATAATTAAATTTGTGGCTTCATAATCTAAACGATCAAATCTATCAAGTATAATTTTTTGAAGTTCATTTTGTGAAAAACGAAATTGAAACTTTTTTTGAAACTCAAATGAAATGTCCTGATTTAATTTTAAAATCTTTTCTTTTTTTGTATTTAACAAATTAAGATGTTCAATATTCTTTCTGTGATTTGGATCGTCTAAAAGTAAATTTATTTTCTTGTTTAAAAGATCAAGTATTGTGCTGGATTCATTTAATTCTTCTATTGTATCCCATAATAATTTGATGAGTAATATATCTTTAATTTCCTGAACAATAACTTGATTGGATTTTTTAAGTGCTTTTAATTTATCTTGCTTGGTTTTATTGCTTTTTTTTACAAAGTAATCATTTATATACTTTTCATCTAGATTTGATATTTGGTATTCAACAATATTTTTAAAATACTTTTTTGCTTTTATTTTATTGAGATTACCAGAACGGCAAGAAATTATAATTTTCTTTGTGTTAGCTTTTTGACTAAGCTCAAACATCTCAAATAAAACATTGTCTGCAATTTTTTCCTCTAGTTCATCAAGACCATCAAAAAGGTAAATAAAATCTAATTGCTGACTATTAACTTTAGAATCATTCTTTCTACCTCTGATAATATTTTCCAATGAGTTATTTATACAAACTTTGAGGTTTATTAAAACTGGTACAGCATTATTACTTGTTAAAACATTAACCATTTCATTTTCCGTTTTTTTATCTAAACCACCAAAACCCTCTAAAAGTTTGTGCATAAAAATACTCTTACCAGTTCCTGGATTTCCTGTTAGTAGAAATAGGTTATTTGTACTATTTTTTAAAACTTTTTCTGAAACAGTAACTTCTTCATTTTTATCATTTACGTAAGGAAGCTCTAGATATTCTTGAGATTGTATAAAAGTTAATATTTTTGGACTAACGCTATTTTTAACAAAACCCAGTTCATCTCTAATTCCAAAATATAATTGAGCTAAATCTAAGTTTGAAGGTTGAGAAAGTTTTAATAAAAGATCTTTGTCAGTTATATATTCTATTTCTATTTTTTGCTTTTTAGCTTCCTCATCTATATCAGTTTCATGCTTTGTTTTTTTACTTCCATTTTTTGTTTTATCTTTATTGGAATAAACGAAAATTTTATGCAAATCAGGATACAATCTTAATCCTTTTAAAACAGAGTTTTTAACTTGTGTCCAATCAAATTTACTATCAAAAAACTTTGCTTGAAATCCATATTTTTTGCCATTAGCTTCAAATGGCTCCGTTTCAATTCCTGGCTGATTTTGATAAGAATCAATTTTTGTAATTTTTAATTCTCTACAACACAAAAACATACAAAGATCTTCAAAAGATTTTTGTTTACTTTCTCCTTTTAAGCCTAATTTATTCCAGTCAATTTGTTGCATTTTTTAATAATTATAAAACTCCTTATTGTTTTTTAAAATTAAGAATTCTTTTATTTGCGATATCAACATATTTCTGTTCTTTTTCAATTCCAATACAATTTCTATCTAGTGCTTTTGCAACAATTCCAGTAGTTCCAGTTCCAAAGAAAGGATCTAAAACCAAATCCCCTTTATTTGTTGCAGTTAATAAAACTTGTTGGATTAATTTTAAAGGTTTTTGTGTAGGGTGGGCTTTTATTCCGTTTTCATCTTTTAATCTTTCATTTCCTCTACACAATCCAAAAATCCAATCAGTATCTTTCATCTGTTTTCCGCCATTTATTTGCTTCATTAGTTCATAATTAAAAGTATAATTTTTGCAATTTTTATCTTTTACAGCCCAAATTAAAGTTTCATGATTATTTGTAAATCTTCTTCCGTTTAAGTTTGGCAAGGCATCTGTTTTTATCCAAATGACATCATTCAAAAACCAAATCCCTAAATCTTGCATTATTGTTCCAACTCTAAAAATATTGTGATACATTCCAATAACCCAAATTGAGCCAGTAGGTTTTATAATTCTTTGACATTCAGAGAGCCAAGACTTTGTAAAATTATCATAATCTTCATAACTCTTAAATTTATCCCATTCATCATCAACTGGAATAACTTCTGTTCCATTTGCCCTCTTTAGTCTTTTCCCTTTAGGTAATTGTAGATAATATGGTGGATCTGCAAAAATTAAATCAATAGAACTATCAGGAAGTTTTTTTAATTCCTCAATACAATTTCCGTGAATAATTTTATTTGTTTCTTTCATATTTAAAAATTGTAGATAATTAAATGTTCTACATCTCTATCATTTCTACCTTTTACATTATACAAATAGCATTTTTCAAAACTATCAATTTTAATATTCTTTTTATTGTTATAAAGGTCGTAAATAAAATCAGTTTTTTTGATGATTAAAATAAAATTAGCTTTTGTTTTATATAAACACTTTGCTAGTCTTTCTTGATCTTTTTTATCAAATGATTTTTTTTCATAATCGCTGAAGTCTGTATCATAAGGAGGGTCAAGAAAAATAAAATCTTTTTTAGAAAATTCAAATTCATTAAAAAAATCTTCAAAATCTTGATTTTTTATTATAGTATTTTGAAATATTTTTTTTACTTCATCACTAAAAATATAATCAACCTTTTTTCTAAAATCTTTAGTATTATATCCTATCCCACCATAAGGAATATTAAAATTTCCGTTAGAATTAAAACGAAACATTGAACCATAGCAAAATTCTCTTACAAAATAGTAATTAGCTATTTTTTTAGGCAAACTAATTTTATATTTACTTCCATTAAAATTCATTACATCACGAAAGTGCATATAAAATCCGCTTCTAAAAGCAGTTTCTATATTTTTATGTAAATCTCCTGGGGGTAAAGTTCCCCTTTCTTGTTCTATTTTTTTTGTTCTTTGAATTTTTGAAATTAAATTTTTTATAATTTGTTTTAATAGATTTTTTTCATCTAAACAAAACTTTTTCAAAAATAATCCGTTGAATTGATCTTCTTTTTTTAGAAGAATATTATTTATTTTTTTTTCAAGTTTTTTTTTTTTGTTTT
>CAZAKN010000018.1:0-5885 GCA_964486065.1 uncultured Gammaproteobacteria bacterium
TTTCGGAGAACGGGATGACACGCCTTGTTGGCGTGTTAATGAGAAGCAGGGAGTTGAGTTCCGCGTTTTCTGTGCATAGTCGCTTTGCCCGTAGGGCGTAAAAATAGTATAATATATACATGAAACAAAAAGTCAATTTATTGGTCTTTGTTTTAGTGGTAATCAGCGCGTTGTCACTGCTTTTTTATTTTATTTTTCCGTCCAACGCGGCTGGAATTCAAGTTAATTTAGGTCCCACGCATGTGGAAAGCCCCTCCGGAGGAGCTTTGGATGACGGTAATGTGTTTTTATCTTTCAGCAATCCTCAACAAATCGCGGATGGTGGAAGTTTTACCTTAAATTACGATAGCGCGTATCAAGACAGTGGATTGGTGGCTTCGGATGTGGAATGCGGTACCACGCAAGCCGGCGTAACGCTTAACGAATCAGTGGCTTCGGATGCGGTTACTTGCTCAGTCAGCGGTGGCACCATCGCGCTCGGTTCCACGCAAACGGTAAGATTTTGGGGACATTTTGACGCGCCGGCAAGTTCAGGCAATTATGTTTGGCAAGTTGTAACCGATGTGGGAGATACGGGCTCGGTTTTTCATTATGTGGGTGATGATAATGATGTGAATGTTACGGCCAATGTTGCCAGTAGCGGACCTGATTGCGATTCCATCCCGCCGACGATTGATAATGTGCAAGTTACCAATATTACTCATGAATCAGCGCGTGTTTCTTGGGAAGTCAGCGAGCAGTCTTTTAGCACGGTTGATTATGGCGAAACCACCAGTTATGAAATCGGTTCGGAAAATACGGACAGTATTTCTATCGTGCAATTTGTTGATTTAACTGATTTGCAACCTTTTACTTTATATCATTTTCGTATTACCGCGGTGGATGATTGTTCCAATTCCACGGTTACCGGAGATTATACTTTCAGTACCACTGGTCCGGCCGGTTTGTCGGTTAGAGCCTTGCCGGAAAAGCGATTTCCTTTTGATGGTAATTTTAGCACTTTTTTGAATATTGTTATTTTCCAGCATGGAACAGGAAATGAAGTTTTTAATGAAACCGTAACCACGGACAATGACGGCTACGCTTATGGGATTGATGTTTCCATGTTGCCTACGCCCGCGCAATATGATTTTTTGATTAAAGGGTATTCTCATTTAAAATTAAGAAAGAACAATATCACTTTGACTCCGGCGGAAACGCAATTTGTTGATTTTTCCGAAGGTTCTACCGTTTATTTGGATGCCGGAGACACCAATGGTAGTGCGCTTGGCGATAATTATGTTAACGGTATGGATTTGGGAGCAATCGCTCGTGATATTTATGGTAATGATTTACGGCAAGATCTTAATTATGACGGCATTGTTAACGGTATTGAATTTGCCATTGCGGTAACCAACTTATACAAGTGGGGGCATGATTAAGTTGAAAATCGGTAATTGTTACTCGGGGATTATGGAAGAGGTAAAATTTGATAAATCGGTAATAAATCTTCCAATTGTGAATTATCAATTTCAAATATAAAATTTCAATATCAATAATAGTTTATGTTGAAAAAAGCATTTAGCTTCCTGACAATTTTATTCCTGCTAGTGGTTAATTTTCATTCAGCTCCTCCCGTTCAAGCGGCGGATGCGTATTTAATGTTGTCGCCATCCACTTATACGGAATATGTGGGGCAGACTTTTGATATTGATATTTTACTTAGCACGGGCGGTGAAGACACGGATTCCGCTGATGCCAATTTGTATTATGATCCCGAATATGTGGAAGTGGTGGACATGAATTCAAGTATTCCCGGCATACAAGTGCAACCCGGTAGCATTTATCAAATTTATCCCGGCAATGAAGTTAATCCCGCCACGGGCTTGATCCGCATTACTGGTTTTTCAATCATGAATCCATATAATAGCGGAGCCGGTACGGGAGTTTTCGCCACTATTCGTTTTCGCGCTTTGAAGCCGACCGAGCCGACCACGGATGTGGTTTTTGAATATAATCCCGGTCTGTTAAATGATTGTAATATCGCCAAAACCGGCACCAGTGAAGATATTTTGGACGCGGTTTACGGTGGAGAATATACGATTTTACCTGATACTATCGCACCGTATATCACCAATTTCAGTCCGCCGGACGGATCGACAGGGGTTTCGCCGAACACTAATATTTCATTCCGAGTTCGCGATGATCAGACGGCGGTTGATTTGGATTCGGTTACGGTTGAATTTAATGGTGAAACTTATACCCGATCCGGAGCGCTCAGATTTTCTTCTTCCGGTAGCGCGAAAAATTATTTGATTACCATTAACCCAACATATAATTTCAATTGGGAGCAGGCAGTCGCGGTTACGGTTAACGCGTCGGATACTTCGGGCAATGCCATGACGCCATACAATTCAGTGTTTACCGTGGCGCCGAGACCAGAAAATTACGCGCCGGTGTTACAAAATATAAGTGATAAACGAGTTTATGCCGGCAATAATCTGACTTTTCAAGTGCGAGCCACTGATCCGAACGGCGGTGACAGTCTGACCATAGAAATGTCCAACGCTCCGGTCGGAGCGACTTTAACTTCTGTCAGTAATGGTCGGTCTTTGTTTTCATGGGATACCGAGCTGGAAGATATTGGAGAGTACCAAGTAACTTTCACCGTTCGTGACAATGGTATTCCTCAGCAATCAGCTTCAATTACCGTAAATATTACAGTGGTGGAATATGTTCCACCCGAGCCACCCGAGCCGGAAGAGTGTGGTGAATGTCCGCCTTGTGGCGAGCGAACCGAATGTTCCAATAATCTTGATGACGATGGCGACGGTTATATTGATTTGGCGGATGATGAATGCACGGATTTTTACGATACCAGTGAGACTTTGTTGGTGCGTTTGCGTAATTCTTGGAACAAAGTTGTTAGTGCGGTTACCACAGTGTTTAAACAAAAAAATAGAGAAGCGCAAAAAGATACCGTGCTTGGAAAAATAATGAATGAAGGCGTGGTGAAAATAGCCGCCGGAGGCAATAACAGTTATTATCATTTATCGCCGGCCACGGGTACTTTTTATCCGGGACAGGAATTCAATGTTAATGTTTTGGAAAGTACCGATGGAGTTGATTCCAACGCGGGCGATGTTATTTTGTTTTATGATCCCACATATTTGGAAGCCGTGGAAATAATGCCCGGCGCGGCGTATGAATCTTATCCCGGCAGAATCATTGATGACGCCGTCGGCAAAATTATGATTACCGGTTTTTCCGTTATCGGCAGTTTTAACAGCGGAGCGGGCAATGGAGTTTTCGCCACGGTTAAATTCCGAGCTTTGCAAGTTACTCCCGGCACGGATGTAACTTATGAATTTACTCAAGGCTTGACCACTGATACCAATATCGCCAGTTTGGACACGGGCGAAGATTTATTGAACCGATCCGGCGGACATGTGACGGGAGGAACTTACATTATTGAACCGGATTCCACGCCACCTTATGTGACCAATTTCAGTCCGCCGAACGGAGCGACCAATCGTTCGCCATCGCAAAATATCAGTTTTCGTGTCCGCGATGATATCACGGGCGTGGATTTAAGTTCGGTGCGAGTCAGAGTTAAAGGCGTGATTACCGCACCTGAAACCGAATATACTATGAGCGGACCAAACGCTTTCAGTTATTCCGGAGGACCGAGTAATTATTATATTACCGTAAACCCGGATAATTTTGATTGGGAAGAAGAGGTTACGGTTTATATTGACGCGGAAGATACGGAAGGCAATACCATGAGCACCTATATTTCAAATTTCAGTATAATGCCCGAGCCGATCAATAATCCACCGTCTTGGCAGAGTATTGGCACGCAATATGGGCATGAAAACACGCAACTTTCCTTTATCGTCCGAGCGAATGATCCGGATCCCGGTGATAGTTTGAGCTATTCTTTGGTCAGCCCTCCGCCAGGAGCCACTTTGACCAAGTTGAGTAATTATCAAGCTTTGTTTGAATGGACTTTGCCTGCGGGTTCGGCCGGTGATGAGTACAATATCACCATGCGCGTGCAAGACAATGGTTCGCCGTCTCTCAATGATGAAATGGCGGTGAATATTAAAGTCAGGGAAGTGGAAGAACCGCCACCGCCACCGGAACCTGATGTTTGCGAATGTCCGGTTTGTCCGGCGTGTTCGGATTGGCTGGATAATGATGGCGATGGTTTGATTGATTATCCCAATGATCCCGGTTGTTCCGGTTATCTTGATGATGATGAAGGTGATGGCAGTACCGGTGATGGTGAAGATGAGGATGAAGAAGACGAGGATGAAGAAGACGAGGAAGAGGAAGATGAGGAAGAGGATGATGAGGAGGAAGAAGAAGACGAGCAAGAAATCGTTTTTCCGGAATGTTCCGATGGGGTTGATAATGATGGTGATGGAGCGGTTGATTTTCCGGAAGATCAAGGCTGTGTTAACGCCAGCGATAACGATGAAAGTGATACCATTCAAATAATAGTGGAAGAAGCCGAAGAAGCGCGACAAGCGGTGGAACGACCGGTTCGTCGCGTGGTGGCACCAAGTGTGGGGCTTTTAGCTTTGGCCAATCTGGCCGGTTTGGGTTCAAGTTTCGCGTCTTTTTGGTTGTTTATGCTTTTATTCTTGACCGCGCCTTTCCGTTATTTGGCTTTCGGTTGGAAACGCAGCAAGTATGGTATAGTATTTGACGCCAAAAATAAAAAGCCGTTGGATATGGCGATTGTCCGATTATTCCGCAAGAAAGACGGTAAATTGTTCCAAACCATGATCACTGACAAGAAAGGCCGTTATTACTTTATCGCCGATCCCGCCAATTATTATATTGAGGTTAAAAAAGAAAATTATGTTTTTCCAAGTAAGGAAAAACTGGATCATGATGAAAATTATTTCGGCGAAATTATTCACGTGGAAGATGATGACACCACTTTGGCGCAAAATATTCCCATGGATAAGGTGGCGGAAAGCAAAGCGATTCGTCGCAAACAAAGATATTTTGCTTTTCAATACGGAGTATCGGTTTTGTCGCTGATTGTTTCCATCGGTATTGTAATTATTTCGCCTACACCACTTATGTTCGGGCTTTTGGCGGTAAATCTGGCAGTTTACGCGTTTATGCATAAAATTGTAAAATCCTAGTTTGGAATATTGAATCAAAATAATGATAAAAAAGTATTAGGGATAAATGCCCTAATATTTTTTTAGATTGTATTATAAGTTTAAACTCTAAATTCTAAACAAGTTAAGAGTTAATGTTTCACTCACTGA
Source organism: uncultured Gammaproteobacteria bacterium (assembly GCA_964486065.1). Lineage (GTDB taxonomy): Bacteria > Patescibacteriota > Patescibacteriia > UBA11705 > JABHMO01 > CAZAKN01. The sequence continues at coordinate 5,271 of CAZAKN010000018.1, forward strand.
GAAGTCTATGCAAAGGAATCTTAAGCAAAAAACCTCTATGTGTCATCCCGCACTTGATGCGGGAACTCCAAAACTCGTAGCTTTGTGAGTTGTCTTTGGAGATTCCCGCCTGTGGCGGGACATGCCCCGTAATAAATGCGGGATGACACGCCTTGTTGGCGTGTTGATGAGAAGCAGGGAGTTAATGTTTCACTCACTGAGAATTCCATGCAAAGGAATCTTAAGCAAAACACCTCTATGTGTCATCCCGCACTTGATGCGGGAACTCCAAAAACCGCCGGGGCCTGTCCCGCAGAAGGCGGGGCACGCCCCGCCACAGGCGGGGCAATAAAACTCGCTTGCGCGTTGATTAACACCGGAGCATCTAGCGGTAGGCTCAAACAGTTATTACCCCGGACCCCGGGGTGGGGAATGAAGAATTGGTGTTATTTAAATAACTGTTTTGGAGATTCCGTTTCGGAGAACGGGATGACACGCCTTGTTGGCGTGTTGATGAGAAGCAGGGAGTTAATGTTTCACTCACTGAGAATTCCATGCAAAGGAATCTTAAGCAAAACACCTCTATGTGTCATCCCGCACTTGATGCGGGAACTCCAAAACCCGTATCTTTGTAAG
>CAZAKN010000019.1:0-5517 GCA_964486065.1 uncultured Gammaproteobacteria bacterium
ATAAGGAATTTTGACAGGCTTTTTAAAAAGGGGAATAAATTTGTTTTTTTATTTATTAGAAAGGGGTATAAAGTGTTTTCTCCGCTTCGCTACGAAAACGATTTATTTATAAGGGGAAAACAGCTATAATGGATATATAATTTAATTTTATGGCAAAAAAAACTAAAAAAGAACAAAAATTAGAAAATAAAGTTTTGAAATTAGAAAAAGAGTTGGGGCGTCTCAAAAAAAATTTGAAAAAACAAAAGTATGGTTTAGTATGGATAGACGTTCCTGAGGCTTTTGAAGATGATGTTGAAAATAAACTTCCTATCTTAAAAGAAAATTCAAAATTAGCGATTAAGAATAAAAATAAAAAACCTACCCATCTTTTAATTGAGGGAGATAATTACCACTCCTTAACTTGTCTAAATTATACTCATAAAAACAAAATTGATGTTATATATATTGATCCGCCGTATAATACCGGTTCGGACGGTTTTAAGTATAAAGATAAAAGATTTTTAGATAAATTTCCCGATGGAACAGAAGTGCCAAAGGACCACCCTCTACGACATAGCTACTGGCTTTCTTTTATGAGAAAGCGTTTAGAATTGTCTAAAGATTTATTAAATGACGAGGGAGCTATTTTTATTAGTATTGATGATAATGAATTTGCTCAATTGAAGATGTTGTGTGACGAGATTTATGGTCCTTTGAATTTTGTAAATATGATTGTATGGAAAAAAACAAATAGTCCAAAATCGCAATCAGGTGGGTTAGGAAATCAACACGAATTCGTTTTAGTTTATGCAAAAGATATAAAGCAGATTAAAATAAATAAATTTGCTGGGGCTATTGATGATAAATATAAAAAATCTTTTAGATATGATGATAATGATGGAAGGGGTCCTTATCAGACAGTGGCAATTATTGCTGGTGGTTCTCAACGAAGTGAAAGGAGAAAAAGTTTTAATTTTCAGGGCGTAGATGAGCAGTGGTTATATAAAAAGGAAACTTTGAAAAAATGGTGGAAAGATAATAGAATTTACAAAACTAAAAACGGTCAATACAGGTTAAAAAAATACCTCAATGAAGTAGGGGGAAAGTTATTATCTGATATTTGGATAGATGAAGGAATAAAAGCACTTCAAGGTGGGTCTTCTGAATATATAGGTTTTACAACACAAAAGCCAATATCTTTGATTAAAAGAATAATAAAAATAATTCCAAAGACAAATGCTTTAATTTTAGATTTTTTTGCTGGCTCAGGAACTACGGGTGAAGCAGTTATTGAACAAAATAAGGAAGATAAAGGAAATAGAAGATTTATTTTGGCAACAAATAACGAGGAAGTTGTAAATGGCAAAAAACATAGAATAATGACTGATATTTGTTATCCAAGAATTAAAAAAATATCAAAAGATAATGATTATGGTGTTAGGTATTACAAAACAGCCTTTGTCGGTGAAAATAATATACTTAACGCAACGGATAAAGATAAAATCAAACTCGCTCACAGTGCTGGTGAACTTTTGGCAATAGCAGAAAATACTCTGGACCTGAAAGAAAAGAATAATTATTGGCAAGTATTTGAAAATGACAATCAATATACCGCTGTATATTTTAGAGAAGAAATGGAACGGATTGATGATTTTATTGAAATGGTTAATAGACTTAAAAAAGACGCTTCTGTTTATATTTTTAGTTGGGAAGATGATGAAGATTTGATGGCTGATTTTGACGGAACAGGTAAAATACAAGTTAAAACTATACCACAACCGATAATAGAAATATATAAACAAATATACAATCTTATTTAATTATGAACGCTTTTAATCTTCTAAAATTTCAAAAGGATGCGGTAGATAATTTATTGGAAACTTTTGTTAAAATTTATAAAAAAGACAAAACAAAATTGCCAATAGTTTTTAAGTCGCCAACTGGAAGTGGTAAAACTTTTATGATGGCTAATTTTGTGCGTGGACTTAATCATTTGCCACAATGGAAAAAAGACAAGGCGTTTATTTGGATTACTTTCAACGATGACTTAGCGATGCAAAGTAGAGATAAATTTAAGCAGTATTTTGAAAATAATTTGGAAAATAATTTACTAACCGTTAATGACATAAATAGGGGTAAATTATACGAAAATGATATTTTATTTTTGAACTGGCAAAAGATTGTGTCTAAAAAAGCAAATACAAGAATTTTGCGTCGTCCAGATGATGAAGATTTGAGAAAAGAAGCAGGAGTTTATTGGGAAGATTATTTGGAAGAAACACAAAAAGACGATAGAGAAATTATTTTAATTATTGATGAAGCTCATAAAAATAAAAGTACGAAACTTGCGAAAAGTGAAATAGACAAAATTAACCCAAAAGTTATTTTGCACGTTTCTGCTACACCAAACGAAGAAGATGAATTAGGGGCATATAGAAATAAAAGTTTGATTGAGGTAGAAAGAGAAAGCGTTGTTAAGGAAGGATTGATAAAAGAAAAAATTATTGTTCAAACCGATGAAGATTTACAAAAATATAAAGGTAAAGATTTAGACGAGGTTTTGCTTGATTTAGGTTTAGAAAAACGAGAAGAAATAAAAGTAGAATTAAAGCGTTTAGGTAGAGATGTTAATCCTTTAATGTTAATTCAATTACCAAATGACGATAAGAGTTTAATTGAAAATGGCATTGATAAAACAAAAGAAAAGGTGGTTTGTAATTATTTAAGGAAAAAAGGAATAAAAGATACAAGGGTAGCAAAGTGGTTTGACGGTAGACAGGAAAATATGGATTTTATAACAGAGAATGACAGCGATGTAGATTTTATGTTATTCAAGCAAGCTGCCGGTACAGGTTGGGACTGCCCTCGTGCTTGTGTTTTGGTGATGTTTAGAGAAATTAAAAAAGAAACTTTTTACACTCAAACCGTAGGTAGAATTTTAAGAATGCCTGAACCACAAGAAAAAGAAGATTATAAAAATAATACTTTATTAAGAACAGGATATTTATTCACTAATTACAAGCGTGAAAAAGTTAGGGTACCCGATCAGGATGACAAAAATAAAGCAAATACACAACAGGCCTATATTAAAAAAGGAGTAAAAAATATAGAATTAAAATCAGCCTATAATTCAAGAATAGATTATGGTGATATTCCGCGTTCATTCTTATTCCAAAAAAGTTTTGTTAATTCAATGGATAAATTTTTTAGTATTAGAAAAGAGGATACTATTGTTGATAAGCGAGGAGTAAAAAACAAACTTAAAAATGCAGGAGTTGATTTGTCGGGAGATTTGAAAAACAAAGTTATTGCTAACGCTGAATTTGAAGATTTTGATAATTTGGAATATGATTTTCAAGAAAAAGGAGAAGATATAAACTTAGAAATGTCCACTAATGATGTTGAAAAAACTTTTAATTATTTATGTTATCAGCTCTTGAGAGAACAGACAGACGAGAAAGCTAAATTTACCAACATTGCAAGGTCTTGGAGTGTTTTGAAGTCTGGAATAAGGATTTGGTTTAAGGGGGCTTTGAGTGAGGATAGTGATTATTATTACAGAGTTTTTGTGGCTGATATTAACAGGGGTGGGAGTAGTAAATTCAGACGAGCAATTACACAAGCATTAAAGGATTTTAAGCCACAAGCTAAAAAGATTTTAATAAAGAGGAAAGAATCACAAGACCAAAAAGAAGCTCCTATTTTTACAATTCAAGATGAGTACGGTTATACAGATGATTATGTAGAAGAAAAACAAAAGCTATGTGTGTTAGATAAGTTTTTTGTTTTGAAAAAATACAAAGGAAAAGAAAACGAATTGAAATTTAAGAATTATATTGATAAAAAAGATAAAGATATAGAATGGTGGTTCAAAAATGGTGATTATGGCAAAAACTATTACGCTATAAAGTATTTTAATAGCGTTGATCAGAAAGATGAACTGTTTTATCCTGATTGGATTATTAAATTCAAAGATGGTAGGGTTGGTATTTTTGATACCAAAGACGGCGACACCGCCACCTCGCAAGAAACAAAAGACAAAGCAGGCGCTTTATCAAAGAAGTTAAAGGAATTAGGCAAAAAATATGTTGGCGGAATAGCTGTGTTTGAAAATGGTGTTTGGTATTACAACGACGCGAAAAAATATGATTATCCAAAAGGTAAAGTTGGGGAAGATAAGAGTTGGAGATTATTTGAGGAATTGTTTAAAAATGTTTAGTTCTCGCTTATTGTTAATTATATTTATTAAATCATGAATGCTCAAAATTTTTATAATTTACGAGTTAAAAAAGCGAAAGATTTTGGATTTCCAGATCCAATTTTTGTTAATGCTGAAAAATTAACTGAAAGAACTAGAGTTATTTATCTTGTGGAAATTCAAGCTACAATAATCCCAGACAAACAACAAAAGAAAACACATCATTACGCATTAAAATTTTCAAAATTTAAAAAAATAAAAGAGAAACCTTTTTGGGAAGAAGAAAATATTGTTAGTGATGTAGGCTTTACAATTTCAGATCGTGCATCACTTGAAAAATTATCCGCCTACATTAAAGCTAATGAGGCCTTGCTTGATATAGATATTTTATCCAAAGATTATACTTCTGCTATTCTGTCAAATGATGAGGTTACTATTGATATAGTGCGCCAAGTTTTACATTCAGAAAAAAATAAAGAAACTATTTATCAATTATTTAAAGAGCAGTATCCGGAACTTGATAAAAAAATTCTAACTTATAAACTAGTGCAAGCGAGAAGGGTCGCGTTAGATGAATTTAAAAGTTCTCTTTCAGATTCAGAAAAAAAAGAACGGAATTATTGGCAACCATTTTTAGAGAAAAACCGATGGATGTTTGGCTTATCATATTTTGTTTTACTCGATGAAAGTAGAATAGATTTATGGGACACAGCAGATTATTTATTTGAATCAGAAGATGGATTTATTGATATTGTTGAAATAAAACATCCCCACATTGATTTTTGGCAGAAAGATAGAAATGGAATGTATCAAAAATACAGAGATTTTTTACAACAAGGTGAAGAATTAAAAGGCGCAATCACTCAAGCTACGAATTATATTTTTCAAGTTGAAAAGAAATTTTCCAATCCGGATTGGTGTCAGGCTAATAAGTGCGAAACGCCCGTAAAGCCAAAGTGTACTATTATATTTGGACGATCAAGCGACTGGGGACTGGAAGAAAAAACGGCATTTCGTTTGTTAAATGATAGCCTACATGGAATTGAGGTTATTACCTTTGATCATCTTTTTAATCGTGCTGAGAAAATTTTGAATAGTTTAGAAAAAGAAACATAGAATATGAATACTTTAAAGCAAAAACAATAAGATGTTTTCGATCGGGGCAATTCACCCCTTTAATTCCCCTCTTGCCCCTCCCTCAAACAGAATAAGGAGTTTTGGATTTTGGGCATTCACCCCTAACCCCTCTGCCCAAAATCCAAAACAAAAAAACAAATTTATGATTATTGAATAAAAAGCCTGTCAAAATGAAATTGAATGAAAAATATTTTTTGAAC
>CAZAKN010000020.1:0-4758 GCA_964486065.1 uncultured Gammaproteobacteria bacterium
TGGCCGTATCATAGTTAAATACGAATTCATCGCCCGCTTCTCCGATATGCAAACTGCTGGAAGCCAAATATAGATCCGCCCAACGCATGCTATCACTGCCCAAATCATATGAATTATGTGTGCCCGGAATTAAATCTAAGCCCAGCGTTGCATTGGCGTTAACTGTAAATCCGACAGTCGCCCAATCGCTTCCATCCCATCGCAAAATATCTCCATCGTCTTGTCCGGCAGGTAAAGCTTCGGGAATATCGCTATAAGTAAAACAATTATTTCCATTCTCATCACAATACTCAGTGGCGCCGATTTTTCCGTTCACATCTAGAGTCAAATCACCGCTGATTGTCCTGATACCACCAATCGCTACAGCTTTGGTCGCAAACTCACCATAAATAAGTGGCAATTGCCAATCAGTTGTAGCATCTTGTGCATTATGGATAAAAAGCTTATTGCTACCAGGTTCATCTATACCTGCCCTATAACCTAAAAACATATTATTGGAGCCAGTATTAAACTTTCCCGCCGTCTCACCAATAAACAAATTATTTGATCCTTGTGCTTCCCGACCGGTTTCAGTTCCAATAAAAATATTATCCTCGACTATTTCGCCATTTCCATTTCCGGCATACAATCCGGAAGATTTCCCAAAAAAAATGTTTCCTTCAACATTCCTATTTGGATCACTATAATTTGAGCCAGAATATTTACCTGTATTATAACCGATAAACAAATTATATTGACCATCCGTTTGTTCCCCTGAGTTTTCTCCAAGAAAAATATTATTCGCTGAATCGGAATTTCTTCCTGCTTCTTTACCTATAAAAATATTACCGGTTAGTCCCCCTGATGAGCTGCTCCACGCTCCCGCCCGATATCCCAAAAAAACATTATCCGAACCGGTTGCCGATGAGTTTGCTGCTTGATAACCCAAATATACATTATTTGAGCCCTCCGTTGTGCTTACTCCTGAATTCCAACCCATAAAAGTATTATTATTGCCCACGGAAATAGAATTTCCTGATCTAAAACCAACAAAAACATTTGAAGCAGCCGTATTCAAAGAGCTATCCTCGTTTAACCCCCTACCCGACAAGTACCCAATAGCAATATTTTCATCTCCTCCTAAAAAAGTCCCCGCCCAATAGCCTAAATATACCCCTTTTCCAGAATTACCACTGGATCTACCGGCACCTGACCCCATAAACATATTATAAGACCCCGTATTAAACTTTCCCGCCCAATTACCCAACATTAGATTATGTTGTCCTAAATTTTCTTCTCCTGCTTCAGTACCAATAAAAACACTAGAGGATGCAGGCACAGATTTATATTCAGTAACATCACCTATTTTAAACACGCTCCCGCTCGGTAAATTAATATTCCCATCATCATCAAATTCAACCGCGGAAGTGGTCCAAGCTGAACCATCCCAGCGCAAGGTCTGATCATCAGCTCCATCAGGTAAAGTTGTTCCGCTGGCGCCGACCGCCCAAGTTAAATTTCCGGAAGCATCGGTTTGTAAAAATCTGTCCGCACCTAAACTGCCTGATGTCGGCCAATCATAATCAACTCCTCCGATAGAAAAAGCGCTACTGGTAAATTTGACCGCTCCGCTATTTACGAATAAAGCATAATTAGTACCCGTTCCGCCACTTGCTCCTTCAATATATAATCCATAATTATTAATTCCGCCCTGATCCATATCATTGATTTTCAAACCATACAAAGTATCAATCACTCCACCGGCACTCGTATCCGGACTATCTATTTGCGAACCGTGATAGTTGGAAACCGTGGCACCACCACTGACCGTCCCGGTAGAATACAAACCGGTATAATCGGTGATTTCATTGCCTCCCACTCCATCAATAAACAAATCCGCGGACACACTGAAAGCATTATTCACATCAATATTATGGGATCCGCCCAAATAAGCATACCCCTTTAAGCCAATTAAATTTGAGACCGAACCGCTACTCCCCGACATATAATCAGTTCCGGACATAGCTTCAACACCTATCAAATTAGTTATGTCAGCCGCCGCCGAAGTCGCGATAGAAGCTCTACCCTGTAAACCGATTACTTGCGATGCCGAAGTTGCTCCCGCATTATTGTGTCTGGCGTTAAATATTCCCGCCCTCATAGTATTACCATTAGGAAAACTGCTATTCGCGTTCTCAGCTTCCACCACCATACCTGCGCCCGTAGTAGAAATTAAACTTGGCGCATATGATAAATAAAACTTCTCCGTCATGTCTTGTTGACTAGTACCTTCGCTGCCGAGCAACAACACTCCCTCATTCGTTAAACTCATTTCCGCTTCTCCGCTATTATTGTAATTAAATTCCAAAGCATCGGAACCATTATAATCAATAATATAATCCTCCAAACTTAAAGCTCCACCACTTAAAAAGCTGATTGTGGCGGTATTATTATAATAATTAAAATTCAAAGCATTGTTATCCGTATCCATGCTGATGATAAATTCATCAGTATTCTCTCCGATATGCAAACTACTGGAAGCCAAATACAAATCTTGCCAGCGATTTGAGCTTTCACCAAGTGAATATGAACCGCTGGGAATCAAGTCAACACTTAAAGTTTTGTCAGAATTAACCGTGAAATCCACGGTCGCCCAATCGCTTCCGTCCCAACGCAAAATATCTCCGCTATTCAAGCCGTCCGGCAAAACATTAATATCAAAATCATCAAGCTGTCTCCATTCCAAAACGATTTCCGCACCATCACTTAAATATTCTTTTATTGTCAAAACACCGTTTACATCCGTATCAAAAGGATTTGTATTATCTTTCACATCATCCGGAAAATGATATGGCACATTCTCGCCAATAGCGATAAAAGGATCGGTAAATATAGCCGCTCCACCATCTACCACCAAAGAAACTTTCGGTGAAAGAGTGCTGTATTCATCATTGGCAATATATAAACCAACCGAATTCGTTGCTGTTGTTAAATCTTGATTAAATTTATCAATATAAATTCCATAGGCGGCCGAGGTTATGGATGAACCACCTCGTATGCTGGGAGTTTCTATTTTTAAACCATAATATGTATCCACTGTCGCGGAACTTGAAACAAGTCCTTTGGAGAGAAAACCGTAATAATCGCCAATAGTATTGTCACTACCTTGTAAATTCAATGTTGATAAAACCCCCTGTGCCTTATCTGCGTCAATATTGTTCCCATAATTATCAATATTTACAACCCCGCGAATACCTATCATATCTTGAACATAAGCAACTGAACTACCACCAAAATATGAAGTCGCTTGCCCCTCAACACCAATCAATTGATTCACCGTGGAAAAATCCCCACTTCCAATTGAGCCCATTCCCAAAATTCCGGTTACCCCGGAAGCTTCAATAGCGGAATTATTGTGTTCTCCCAAAAATATTCCTCCATAAACACTACCGATTTTTCCTCTACTCGGATTAACAGTTGCGCTGACATTGTCATTATCTACAAATAAAGCTGTTGAAACATCAAATCCTCCGGTAGCTTCATTTGTTATATAAACTTTTTCGCGTAAATATCCGCCCAAGCCACGATCTTCCGCGCCAATAGCCAACACTCCGTTACTTAAAAGACTCATTTCCGCTTCTCCCGAACTGTTGTAATTAAAACGAAGCGCGTCACTGGCCGCGTCATAAATCAAAGCATAACTATTGGTTCCGCCCCCCAGAGTTAAACTGCTGGAAGCGAATACATCACCTTCCGCGTCCACGCGGAAAAGTTCCTCACCTCCCTTTGCCACGCCGAAAATCGTATCATCCGGTCCAACCAAACCGCTGGCCGGATTAACAAACAACGACCCGCTGGCCACATCCGAACCTGAAGGATCTCCGGTAATAGTCACATTACCGTTATCGTCCGCGGACACAACATAAGCTCCGGTTGAGCCAGTGCTTAACGCTTCCAAGCCCTCCAAGCGAGAAGCGTTTACCGCCCATGGCACAGCTCCCAATCTTTTGCGCGGAGTCATTTCAGCATCACTGCCGACCGTAACACCCAAGTATAAATCATCCTCGGTAAAAATATCTACATCCAAAGAATTTGAAGTATAATCCGGATCTCCCAACAAAACTGAAAAAAGTCCTTCGGAATTTGGAGTAACTGAAACAGCTTGCGTCGCACCGCAAGTACCTTTTGAAACCCACTTACATGTGCCACCACTTGCGGAATCGTATAAAGAAAAAACAATATTAGTTGGTGTGGTAACCGGCTCACCCGCGCTGTCCAAAAGCTTACCTTGATAGTTAATAACTTGCGGAATAGCCGCTTGAGCTACGGGAATACCCAGCAGATCAACCACCGGATAAACATTTTGAAGTAATAAAAAAGCCATCAAAACAATGATGGGCAACCGATTTCTCATTTGTTTCGCAAGATGATAAAAACAAGAAATCTTATTTAATGCTCCCCGTTGCATTTGTTTGATTACTTAATTTGCTCTTACTTTATTAAACTAAATAGGCGTGAATGATTACCTACTTTATTGCTATTATTATATCATTTTTTACAAAATCAATGAATACCTTTATCCACATTATTATGGCGTAAAATTAGAAGATAAATATACGAATATTAAAACCAAGAAGTTAAAGTAGAGATACGGATTTTGGAGGCCCCGCATCAAGTGCGGGATGACACAGAGAGGTGTTTTGCTTAAGATTCCTTGCATGGACTTCTCAGTGAGTGAAACATTAACTCCCTGCTTCTCATCAACACGCCAACAAGGCG